>NZ_VTDG01000010.1:0-137647 GCF_052824985.1 Acinetobacter sp. 1125_18A | reverse complement strand
CCAGATGAAAGAAAAAGATAAGAAATTAAGAAGCAAAATAAAAGCTCTAGCCTTAGCAGGAGCTTTTAAAGACCATTAAAAAGATTCTACTTAAACAATAAAATTATTAATCTTTAAAATGAACAGGAATCCATTGATAGCTCTTCCCATCTGCTGAGTAAATATGTCCAATGCCCGGGAATGGCAAATGTGGCGCTGCAATGGTCTGTCCATTTTTGGCATAATCTGCAAACTGCTTTAATCGGGTTTGAACAGCTGTTTTCGGGTCAATATCATATTCTATTGCTGTTTCTGGTTTATCGAATTGTACTGTATGAGAGTGGACAATATCCCCAATAAAAACAATATCTTCACCCGTTGTTTTTAGTTTGTAACTAAAATGTCCCGGGGTATGACCTGCTGTGTTGATCACTTCAAATCCATTGATGTTGTCACCCAGTTTAAATGTTTTAAACTGCTTTTTAGCTTGATAGGGTGCAAGGGCGGCTTTGATCTTTTCTACAGTTGCTAAGTAATTGGCACGTTTATCTTGTGCTATTTTTTCAGCCTGTTTCGGATTCAACCAATAATTTTCTTCATCTTCAGAGACATAGATGGTGGCATTTGGGTAGTTTGCTATGCCATTTTTACTGACACCACAAGAATGATCAGGATGTAAATGTGTCAGTAAAATCGTATTGATTTGTTCAGGTTGATGACCTGAAGCTTTGAGATTTTTTAATACAGAGCCTAGATGTGCACCGAAACAATCTGCAGTACCACTATCCACCAAAACCAGTGATTTACCTGTGTTAACTAAAAATGCATTCACCGATGTTTGTACACCTTTGGCTTGATCTGCATGATATTTCTTTAAAATTTCTTGAACCTTATCCTGTGAAATATCTTTAAATAGTGTGGGAGACATAAAGTTGGTGCCATCTAGCAAGGCGGTAATTTGTGTATTGCCCAGCTGATGTTGGTAAAATCCTGCTACTTGTGCTTGTTGTTCAATGATCGGTAATGTTTTAGTGACTTCTGCTTGTGATGTAAGAGGGAATAAGCCGAATAAAAGGACTGATAATGATAGGGCGGTTTTTTTCATTGGATTTGATCAAAATTAATTTAACGAATTATTTTTTAACATGGATTCGTTCAGCACTGCGCTTTTTATATATGAAAAAAAATCTACTTTTGTAAGCGAATTTTTTATTAATATGCACAATGATCGAATCAGCTATGTGAGGTCATTCATTTATATCCTGACGATTTCTGGCTCTTTTCCATTCAATAAAAGTACAAATCAGCGTTGTTGATAGTATAAGGACAAACTGGAGGTAAAGAAAAGTGAATAAAGGGGACGGCGTGACTATAGCAATGATAAGAATAAAAGGGGCTAGCATAAAGCTTAAAAGACACCCATAGATAAAACTATAACGCCAAGAGGCTAACACTAATTTACTTGCAAAAAAGTGTTTAAATAAGAGATTGGTAATGATGGCTGGAATGCACCCTAGGAGATAACCAAATGGAGTAATCAAGATGAATGCAGCGATCATTGGAAATATAATAGATGGTGTAATGAGTCCTTTTAAAAACCGCATTGGATTATAAAAAATAATTTCGCTGTGAAATGTGATTGCGATAATAAATGTACCGATGAATGGACCACAGAGGATAAATGCAGATATTTTTCTTTTGTTATTTTTTGACATATCCATATTGAGGCTAGCCCCTTTTTTTCATTTTTATAATGATAGTGTAGTAAAACATTAGCATAAAAAAAGACTTCCGAAGAAGCCTTTTAGTGATTTATGATCGTCTAGGATGAGATAATCAATAATTAAGAAACTTTATCACCTGGTTTCGCACCAGATTCAGGTGAAATCACCCAAACACCATCACCATTTCCAGCAGCAAGCACCATACCATTTGAAATACCAAAACGCATTTTACGCGGCGCAAGGTTTGCAACCATAACCACCAATTTGCCAGTTAAGTCTTCAGGTTTGTAGAACTCACGGATCCCACTGAATACATTACGTGGTTCAGCTTCACCGATATTTAGAGTCAATTGAAGCAGCTTATCAGAACCTTCTACTGTTGTAGCTTCTAAGACTTCAGCAACACGCAAGTCGACTTTGATAAAGTCATCAATCGTAATGATTTCTGCTTCACCCACTTTGGTTTCAGGCTTTTTCTCTTTGGTTTTTTCAGTTTTCTTTTCTGCTTTCGCTGGTGTTGCAGCAGCTAAAGATTCTTTTGATGCATCAACCATTGCAGCAACTGCTTTGGGATCAACACGTTGCATCAATGGTTGGAATTGAGCAATTTCATGCGCAACTAAAACCGTTTTTCCTGAAGTAAAATCAAAACTTTCAAGTTTTAAGAAGTCTTGAACTTGTTTTGCCAAAGTTGGAAGTACTGGTGCCAAGTAAACAGCCAATTGGCGGAATAGATTGATCCCAACAGAACAGACATCATGAACTTGTTGTTCCTGACCTTCTTGTTTTGCCAAAGCCCATGGTTTTTTCTCATCAATATACTGATTTGCACGATCAGCAAGTGCCATGATTTCACGTATAGCGGTTGAAAACTCACGCGCTTCATAAGATTGAGCAATCGAATCACCCGCATCAATGAAACTTTGAACCAGTTCAGGTTCAGCACATGTTGTAGACAAGCTATTATTAAAATTGCTGTTAATGAATTTTGCACAACGACTGGCAATATTCACAACTTTTCCTACTAAATCTGAATTTACTTTTTGTACAAAGTCAGCAAGATTCAAATCAGAATCTTCAACTTTATCAGAGAGTTTAGAAGCAAAGTAATAACGTAAATATTCAGGATTTAAGTGCTGTAAATAGGTTTCAGCTTTAATAAATGTGCCACGCGATTTTGACATTTTTTGACCATTTACAGTCAAGAAACCATTTACGAATAGACCTGTAGGGGTGCGGTAATTTGCACCTTCTAACATCGCAGGCCAGAACAACGCATGGAAATATACAATGTCTTTACCAATGAAGTGATAGACCTCATTTTTAGAATCTTTTTTCCAGTAGTCGTCAAAGCTTAATTCTGGACGTTTCGTTTTGATGTAATTTTCAAAACTTGACATATAACCAATCGGGGCATCAACCCAAACATAGAAATATTTATTTGGTGCATCTGGAATTTCAAAGCCGAAATAAGGTGCATCACGAGAGATATCCCAATCGTTTAGACCATTTTCAAACCATTCATCTAACTTATTGGCGATCGAAACAGGTAAACGACCTTCGTCACGCGTCCATTTTTGCAAGTATTCGGCAAAATTTGGGAGTTTAAAGAAATAATGATCTGATGATTTTTCAACAGGTGTCGCACCACTTAATGTTGAGCGTGGATTTAATAGCTCTGTCGCATTATAGGTCGTACCGCACACTTCGCATGAGTCGCCATACTGATCTTCTGATTTACATTTTGGGCAGGTCCCTTTAATGAAACGGTCTGACAAGAACATGCTTTTTTCAGGATCAAACAACTGAGTAACAGGACGAATCGCAATATTGCCTGCCTCACGGTTTTTAATATAGATTTCTTCCGAGCGTGCTTTATTTTCATCGCTATTGGTTGAATCATAGTGATCGAAATGTACGCCAAAGCCATCAAAATCACGAATATGCTCTTTTTGCACATTGGCAATTTGTGCTTCTGGACTAATCCCATTTGCTTCTGCACGGAGCATGATTGCTGTCCCATGTGCATCATCCGCGCAGACATAAGTCACTTCATGACCCATTGCACGCATGGCACGAACCCAGATATCTGCTTGGATGTAGCCGAGTAGATGACCCATATGAATAGGACCATTTGCGTATGGAAGGGCGTTAGTGACTAAAATATTTCGCACGGATATAACTCTCTTTCTCAAAGTTAATGCAAGGGCATTGATTTTAGCGTAATTGCTATGAAGATGCACAACAGAATAGGTGAATTCTTTTCAAATGTAGATTTTTACGCATATTCTTATATCTGCCAATTCATTATTATAGAATGACGTATTCGTGTATTTCCCAAGAGTAATAAATCTATGATTGATGATGAATATTTTGATGATGACCAGCCTGTAACCCGTATTCCACAAAATCAAAATAGTAAAAATCTGATTGAAAAAAATATTCTGAAACAAGCTGAACGCTATTTTGAAGAAATTTCTGAAGATGAACATCAGTATCTTATTGAAACACTCAATGGGTTTGCTCAAGAAGAGCCTTATTTTGAAGTTTTAGCCAATCAATTGGATCAGCCTGTAGGGGCTAAAATTGCCAATGACGCTCTCAATCTATTGCATTTTTGGCAATTGATACATGAAGCTGAAGATATTGCTCAGTTTAATCTTTTAGATGTGATCAACAGTGCGTTTTTTCAGTCTGAGATGTTTAAAGCTTTTGATCAATTAGCGCTGGGTGAGCAGAAGCCACAATACCAAGCTGTGTTAGAACAAAGCTTTAAACTCTATCAATTAGAGTTGTATGCAGGATGTATTCCATTGCTTTATGCTCAATTGGAAGGTTTGTTAACGGCTGTTTTAGTTCAAAATGGTTATTTAAAACAACAGGACACCAAGTTTATTGATGTCTATAAAATCGTTCCAGGGTTAAAAGGTCATGAAATTAAAAGTTTGTGGCATAAAGCTAAAATTGCCAATGAATTGAATCATTATTTTTTAGAGTTGGCTGCTTATAAGATGGATAGTAGTTCAACGGTGAGTATGACACGGCATAACATTCTACATGGTACGGATTTGAATCATTTTAATCGGGGTCGCAGTTTCGTATTGTTTATTTGGCTATTTGCGGCAGTCAGTTTTATGGGAAATGTCCGATCATAAAGTTCCAATTGTGATGATTCTTCACCTAAACTTCACATCCTAATCAAACACGCTACATTTTAATTTTAGAAACTAACACCAAGATCGAAGAAGGAGAAAATCATGCGGTCTTGGTATGTATTTATTGCTTCAGCATTTGCAAGTTTAGGGGCTGTTCTCAGTTTAGTTGTGCCATTTTGTCTTTTTCTATATTTTTATCAGGGCGATTTATTTATTTCAGCTTCTGAACGAACTTCAAGCCGAGGCATGGAAGTCGTATTGTATTTAACCCCATTTTTACTGCTGGTCGGGTTTTTTAGTTACACAGTTATTTTTAAAGTATTTAAACCACCTCAAAAAATTATCGAAACAAGACAGATTATAAAATCTATGACTTTGATCTTTGTCATTATGCTAAGTTTTTTATTGTTAGTTTTATGTTTAGATGGTGCTCTATCTAGCTTTATCGAGGCATTGAGTTATTTAATCTTCGCTTATTCACTGTTATTGCTCCCGTTTTGTATTGGTCTAGTTCTCGGAAATGCAGTTTACTTCATTTTATGCAGAAAATTTAATGCTCAGAATATGTTTAGAAAACAAGTACATCATTGGGTTTAAATTTACGTTTCATGTTATGTTCGAACTTCGATATCAATAAGAAATTACCTATGCTTAAACTGATTGCCGAAGACTTTATCCAAGTGGATAAAATTGATTTAGTTTTACCTTTATATCAACAATTAGTTGAGCAAACTAAACGAGAAGCGGGCTGTATTGCCTATGATTTATATCATGATTTACGCAATATAGGGCATTTTGTATTTATTGAGGAATGGGTGGATCGAGCTGCTTTAGATGCCCATGTTCAATCCTTCCATTTTCAGGATTTAGTCCCGCAAATTGATCAACATAGAAGACAAGACGGAATTTTTACCCATATGCAGCATTATGATGAATTGTTTAAAAAATGAATATTTAGCATTCATCTTCAATCATTTTCTTAATCTTGATTGCCTTTTCAAAATGATCAAGCTGATGGGTTTTAATCCACCATTCAGCCACTTGCATTAGGGTTTCTGGATCGTCATTTTTATTGGCAAAGAATGCATAAAAAGATAAACCAACATCATCTCCCTTTTTGGCAATTTTATCATTACAGACTCGGATAATTTTTTCTTTCATTAACTGTTGCATTAAATAGACTCGGTATTTGTTTTGATTCAATGATTTTCAATCAATCAGAATAAGCTATTTTATTCATTTTGAAACAAAAAAACACATCGCTACAAACTGTGTATGAATTGTTAAAGAAATGCATCTTTTTACATTTTATTGAGTTTCAGTTGTTATAACTAGGGTGAGACTTAATTAAATAGGAAGAAAATTATGACAAATTTAGACGATTTAAAAAACAAAGCTTCTGAAGTAATTGATGATGTGAAGTTGAAAGCCAAAGAAGCAAAATTAGGTGCTGAAAAGGTTGCAGATGACCTCAAACATAAAGCAAAAGAAACACTGCTTAAAGGTGAGCAAGCTGTAAATGATTTGAAGCACAAAAAAGATGATGAAAAGTAATTTGAACAATCACTGAACAGCGCCACGCTGTTCAGTGATACTTTTTAATTAAGGTTCTTTACGAATCCACTCAATTTCACGAATCTGATTATTCACCACCGTAAAAGTATAAGTTACATTCTCAATCTCATAGATATAGTTGGATACGGTAACCGTCGTTTTACCTTCTTTACGTTCATAAGTGTTCATTGAAATTGGAGATTGGCCAATACGTGTCGACATTTCCGTCAAACTATCACCTACAGAAACCAATTGCCCTGAAGATGTACGCACCGCAGTTGTAGAGGTTCCAGCAACAGCTGAACTCGAAATGATTACAGAAAAAACTAAAAATAATAGAGACTTCATAGACCTACCTTATTATTGTCAAAAACCACACAAAGTTGTTATTTACCCAACGTGACTATAGCTATTTTTTATCCAGTATTTGTATGGGAATTATTAAGAAGGCGTTTGTCATAGAAATCTAAATCGCAAAAACTAAAAGTTCATTCTGAACAATGAGATAAAATGATTGAATAGATTATTTTGGATGCTAAACCAACTAAATCAGTAGGATTAATAACAACATTCAAAAAGCTGAATAGAAGTTTGCTTAACCTCAGGTCAATTTACAGTTAAACTATCTGTTCTCAGTATTTATTGTATTTGCAAATTTGGAGCAAATCTATGTCGTGGCTTTCTTCGCTTAAATCAGTTTTTTCTCCTGCGCAGGAGGTGAAAGAGGAAGAAGTCCAATCTGTTTTGCAAAACTATATTTTGCCAAATTCAAATGTCTTAAAAGATCGTATTACTCAAGTGAATGTTGTAGGCCGAGTATTACAACTAACAATTAATACTTATCCTGAAGAGTCAGATCATTTACAAAAAATTCATGATGATCTCGCCGATGCATTGGAGAAGTGCGGTATTCAAGAGTTGAATTTGCATGTGATTCAACAAAAAATTCAACATGATTCGAGTTGTGGCAATGATCAGCATGGAAAAGCAGGGCATAGTTGCGCTTCAAAGCCAAAAGAGCAACATCCTAATCTTCCTCCAGTTGTCGATGCTTCTGCTAAAATGGCAAATACACAAGAAGACCCTAATAATCCGCCGATTCAAAAAGCAGCACCACAACAACGAGATATTCCGAAGCACCCTCGAATTCAAAATGTGATCCTCATATCATCGGGTAAAGGTGGTGTGGGTAAATCAACCACCACAGTAAATATCGCATTAGCTTTACACAAATTAGGCTTAAAAGTCGGGGTTTTGGATGCTGATATCTATGGTCCAAGTATTCCAACAATGCTGGGTAATGCTGGACAAACACCTAAAATAGAAGGTGAAAATTTTGTACCATTAGAAGCCTATGGCATGGCGGTACTTTCGATCGGTCATTTGATTGGGAAAGAAAATACACCAGTTGCTTGGCGTGGTGCAAAAGCCACAGGTGCATTGATGCAACTGTTTAATCAAGCGCTATGGCCTGATTTAGATGTTCTGGTTATCGATATGCCACCTGGTACAGGTGATATTCAATTAACCCTTGCCCAGCGTATTCCTGTCACTGGCGCTGTGATTGTGACGACACCCCAGAATGTAGCCTTGATGGATGCAGTGAAAGGGATTGAATTGTTTAATAAAGTGCATATCCCAGTTATGGGTGTGGTAGAAAATATGTCGACGCATATTTGCTCAAACTGTGGTCATGAAGAACAAATTTTTGGTACAGGTGGTGGAGATCAATTGTCTGAGCAATATAATATTCCGTTGCTGGGTCGATTGCCTTTAAATGTTCAAATTCGTGAAAATGCTGATGCTGGTAAACCTTCTGTGATTGCAGGAGATGTTGCTGCAGAAAACTATATGGCTATTGCTGAAAAAATCGCACAAGCTTTACCTAAAGCCGAAAAAGATCCACATAGAATTTTCTAAGAACTGACCTCTCAAGCGCCCTCTCTTTATTTTAGCAATTGAATTAAAGAGAGGATACTTGAGAATGGATAAATGAAATATTTAAACTTACTCGATAATAATGTTTTATAGGTACTGCCCATTTTTAGTATCCCAAAGAAATTCAAATAATTTCTGTTAAATATGAAGGGTATGCTACAAATAGGGTTGATTAACAGGCTATGCTAAGTTAATTAAAGTTATTCTTAATTCAAAAATAAAATTTAAAAGACCTTCTCTTTAATATCTATATAAAAATATAGAAAATTGATCAACTGGTATATTCATTGCTTAGGTATAATTTCTTATTTAAACCATTGAGTAGACCATGCTATTAAAAAAAATCTTATGTGCTTTGGGAGTCTGTAGTTCGATGTTCTTGGCTGCATGTAACGATAGTGATTCAGATAAAAACAGTTCTAATTCAACTACACAGAAATCATTACAACCCATCATCATTCAAGGTGCTTTACCTGTAGAGTCTGAGCAAATGGCCTCAAAACTAAGCAATTCTACAGTCGAAACGTTCGGTGGTTGGACGTTTTGGAAAGGAACCTATCAGGGTTATCCGGTGATTATCTCTAAAACAAGAATGGGAATGAGCAACTCTGCTGCCGCAACAGCAATTGCGATTGAACGTTATAAACCCATTGCGATTATTAACCAAGGAACATCAGGTGGGCATGATCCTGATCTTAAGGTCTATGATATTGTTTTAGGTCGTTACACCACCAATATTGGTGCATTTAGAACACCTAAAAAAGCAGTTGGAGAGGGTTCAAATTCTCTTGAATGGACAGAAGCTTTTGATGTACTGCCTACGGATGAGTCTGATCCTGAACCGATTGCAATTCGTAAATTTGAAGCAGATAAAGATCTGTTATTGGCAGCACAGCGTGCAAAAACCAATTATAGCAAGGGCCGTGTGGTTGAAGGTACTATTGGTTCAGCAGATGTTTGGAACAATGAATTGGACCGAATTGCTTTTTTCCATAAAAACTATGGCACTTCTGTAGAGGAAATGGAGGCTGCATCTGTGGCACAAATTGCCAGCCAATATAAAGTACCATTCCTTGGTGTTCGTATTTTATCGAACAATATTACCAATGGGGGTGCATATGATCCTGGTACTGGAGAAGCGTGCCAGCATTATGTTCTAGATGTGGTTGTTGAATATATGAAAGCTAAACAAGCCGCTTTAAAGTAAATTTTTTATCAGAATAAGTTGGAGCTTGTTTAAAGAATGTTTGGCTGTTTTTTACGGTTATTCCACTTTTTAATCACGCTCCAACGCCAGTAAATACGTGTCACAATAAAGAGTAGCGATGCAAATACAAATGCTTCAATAAACAAACCAGTTGCAAGAATTTTGGCTAGACTAAAATCAATATGCCCATGGCCAAAGTTTTTGATCCAATGAATGATTTGATGGAAAACACCAAGTAACATTTCCTTATTGATCATATGCACATGATAAATTTTGGAACCAATCCAAAAGGCAAAAATCAAAATTGGCACAATGGTTAAGGGATTCATGATCCAAGCTAAAATTAAACCAATCGGTAAGTTTGCTTCAAAGAATAAAACTGAAAAAATAATTAATAAGGTGTGGAATGGGATAGGCAAGATGCCCCAAAAGGTACCAATAAACATTGCTTTAGAAATCGATTTTCGATTGACATACCAAAGCTGAGGACTTAAGGCTTTATCGCCAAAAATCTTCATGAATTTCAAATTGTTGACTCGCTCTGGACTAGGGAGCCAAGACTGAAAAAAATGCTTTGCCATAAAAGTAGAAAATGCAAGAAAGGTAACTATTGTGCATCAATGTAGATAAAAACGACAACCTTTCTGACAAAAAACCTAATGAGTAAGAGAAAAATATGGATAAAGAATAGTCAATAAAACTGAAAATTTACTTAAAAAGCCCTTGATTTATGTCTAAGACTGCCTGTAATTGAACTACTTGTTATTTTAAGGCTAATCAGTGTTCTATTTGGGAATAAACTTACTGATTTAAAAGGTATTATTATTGATTTAAAAGTTTGATTTTGGACATAAAAACAGCATTTCTTCGATCAGTGACTTTGCAGTTTTTATCTGATTTTAAGTTTTCAAAGCATTGAAAATAAAATATATTTTCATTTAGGGTAATGTTCTTCAATAAGTTCTCTTACAATTAATTTTTTGCCAATTCAATTTAAAAGATTTAATCTGCGATCAATCCATTGATGAGGTCATTTAATGATTTCATGGTTTTTTATTGGCTTGGTGGTGACGATTCTTTTGACACCAGGACCAACCAATACGCTTTTAGCATCTTCTGGAATTCAAGTTGGAATTCGAAAATCTCTTGCATTAATTCCAGCGGAAGCGCTTGGCTATCTTATCTCCATTACCATTTGGGGGTTAATTATTGGATCTGTGTCTAAACAGTTTCCAAGTGTACCTGTTATTCTTAAATTATTTAGCGCAGGCTATATTTTATTCCTGGCTTTAAAATTATGGCGTACAGCAAATCGAGATGAAAACTTTAATCATGCGACAATTCGGGCGCGTGAGTTATTTTTTGCAACCCTTTTAAACCCGAAAGCACTTCTTTTTGCTTCTGCAATTTTTCCAACACATGTATGGCAAAATGCGTCTGCTTATACTTCACATATGTTGGTGTTTTTATTATTAATCGTACCGATTGCATTTTTTTGGACATTTATTGGTTCTGTGATTTGCAGTAATAAAGTGACTTGGCTCAATCAGCGTAATATGCAAAGAACTGCGTCTTTAGTTTTAGTGAGTTTTACTGTACCACTGAGCTATTCAGCACTTTTAAGCCTTTAGCAATCGATGTTAGTTAAACTTAAGTTTGTACGTTTACTTACAGACTTGGGTTGCTTTATTTCGTCATAAACATTCCTTTCAAAAGCAATTTCAGTTAAAGTACAGCGCAGTAAATAGCACAGTTTTGGGATAGAGATAAATGGCAATTAAGTCTGATCGTTGGATTCGTGAAATGAGCGAAAAGCACGGTATGATTGAACCGTATGCAGAAAACCAAGTGCGTTATGATGAACATGGTGAAAAGCTAATTTCTTATGGCGTATCTAGCTATGGTTATGACGTACGTTGTGCACGTGAGTTTAAAGTCTTTACCAATGTTCACTCTGCCATTGTCGACCCTAAAAATTTCGATGAACGTAGTTTTATCGACATTGAATCTGATGTTTGTATCATCCCTCCAAACTCATTTGCGTTAGCACGTACTGTTGAATATTTCCGTATTCCACGTAATGTTTTGACGATCTGCCTAGGTAAATCGACTTATGCACGTTGCGGTATCATTGTAAATGTAACGCCACTTGAACCTGAATGGGAAGGTCATGTGACATTAGAGTTTTCAAATACGACGAATTTACCTGCGCGTATTTATGCCGGTGAAGGTGTTGCTCAAATGCTGTTTTTTGAATCTGATGAAGTTTGTGAAACCTCTTATAAAGATCGTGGTGGTAAATACCAAGGTCAGGTTGGGGTAACCTTACCTAAAGCTTAAATTAAAAATGAGCTAAAAGAAGCAAGTGTAAATCACTTGCTTTTTTTATGTATATATCAACATGATAAATATGAATTTTATATTTTTTTATGATAAAAATTTTAAAATAAGACCATAGTTAAATTTAACTAAATAAAATTTTAACTTATGTGAAATTATTGTTTTTTATCGGAAAATACAAATCTTTATTCGGTATGAATTTCGATCTATGCTACAAATAAACATTAAAATAAATGTGATTTATACTGTGTTATTTATTCATTTCTAGAAGGGTAATTTAGCATAGGCATAAATAATTAAGGTCAAGCTTTGCTAAGGATGGAAGCATAAGATGTCCCAGAGAAAATATTTAAGTCTTGTATTGCTAGCATTAAGTGGTTTAGGGATAAATACTACTTATGCAGCAACATTACAAGCACTGACTGATGAGCAATTATCAGAAACCACAGGTCAAGCATTGATGAGCCTTGCTTATCTTGCACCAAATGATTCTGCCAATCTAATGAGCAAATATAGTAGTGGCTCAAATATTGGTTTTTACAAACTTGGACTTGAAGCTGAAATGGATTTAAATGCAAATATTAAAAATTTGCAGTTAGGATGTGGTGGCACGAACGGTGCTGGTGCATGTGACGTAGATATAAAAAACCTATCATTAAGTGGCTTACCAGCAAACTATAACGCTTCTAGTGGTAGTTCTCCTGATTTTGGAACGGAAGGGAGAGCGTCTACAAGCGCAAAACTTACCAATCCATTTATGGAATTTGCAATAAAAAATCCGCAATCAGCATCACAACGCGAAGTTGTTGGTTTACGTTTCAGTGCAGAAAAAATAGTGGGATTACTAACTGCAGGAATTGAAAATGGCCTTGTACCTTCAACGAGCGATGGAATTCAAAGTCTGAGTGGATTTATGCGAATTGCTGCAACCACAGGTGAGGCTTCTACAAAAGCAACTGTATTTGGTAATCAACCAAATCATCAAATTCAAGGGCTATTGAATGCATTAGGAAATAATCGTGTATTTACATCAGATCCTACAAGCTCGGATACGCAAGGCATTACTGTACCTTCGTTAAAAGCAGGTTTTACAATACCAGAATTTCAGGTGAATGGTAGTCGATTGAATAATGCCCATGTTGAAGGTGTCTCAACAAAGATTGATTCAATTGCATTGGATCAAGGGCCTTTGAATCAGTTGAAAGTTACATTTGATCCGATTTTACTTATCGCGACACAAGCTAAAATTAAACTTGCAAATGGTTCAGCAGTAAAAAATTTGAATATGGATATTACGTTCGATCAATCATTGAGTATGTTTCATAACATCCCTTTAACAGGCACTGGGGGATATTTAAGTTTACAGCAACAGGCTTTATTGTGGCCTGGAAATTATATTGATTCAAATGATACTTCTGGCAAGGCGATTACACAAATGAGTAATAGTGATGTCGCACAAAAAGGTTGGTGGATGTCATTTGCAGAACCTGTACAGTTGGGATATTTAAAAGCTACCCAACAAGTAGATATATCTAATGTATTACCTCAAGTGGCTAGTTTGATGACCAACGAGTTACTCAAAGAGGAAAATAGAGTATACGCACCTGCTGGTGCTGCTATTGGTACACTTTTTGGAATTACGATGACTACACCAAATCCAATTGTGGTGGATTTAAATCAGGCAACGCTTGCAAATCCAGCAACATTGACTTTGGCAAATTTGCAGCTAGCAAATCAGAATTTAACAGCCAACTGCTATGGCTCATTAAAATTCTGTTAATTCTGAATAATATTTTAAAAACTTTATATCGATCTTAAAAAAGTGCCTTTTAGATTCTGATTGAAAGGTACTTATTTGTTAAAAGGAATTAAAAACACATATCAACATCTACTTGCTTAATTTTTCTTGTGGAATAATTAAAGTTCAGTAAAAAGTTTATGGTTCAATTTTTATCTTATGAAAAGTGAGGGGTTAGAAGACAGTTATTGTATTAAAAAGGAAGTAATTTAAGATGCGTATTCATTAAAACAGATAATTATAATTATTAATTAAGTCTTTAGTTTATGTAAAGGCTATAGGATGCTAATTTTTAATTGAGAAATTTTTTTGCTGTAAGTTTATAAATTTTTGGCTTAAATATGGGACATATATTTCTTTTATTAATCTCTAAAACTATCAATATATAAATAAGGCAAAACTTTTTATAACCACCATTTGTCTGAAATTATACAAAAAGTAATTATTAAAATAAAAAGTATGCTAAAAATTTCTCCATAAAAATATTAGTAAAAGTCGAAAATAAAAAGGTGACGCTCATGAATAAAACTTACCGACTCATATGGAATACTCAACACTTTTGCTGGCAAGCTGTCAGTGAAATTGTTAAAAGTGGGGGTGTCAAAAAACAATCGACTACCCAACGCAAATTAAAGAAAAATATAGGCTTTATTAAAAAAATAGTCGCATTATTTGCCATTAATTTGTTAAGTGCCAGTATTGCATTTGCTGGCCCAACAGGAGGTATTGTTAGTTCTGGAACAGCAACAATTTCAGCAACAGGAACAACCACAACGATTAACCAATCTACAGCAAAAGCTGCAATAGATTGGAGCAGTTTTTCTACCAATAACAATGAAATCGTAAACTTTGTACAACCAAGTACAAGTGCAATTACTTTAAATAGGGTGACTGGTAATAGTATTTCAACCTTAAATGGTCAATTGAATGCAAATGGGCAAGTTTTTATTATCAACCCGAATGGTGTTTTATTTGGTAGTACATCACAAGTCAATACTGGAGGCTTAGTTGCCTCAACGCTTAATTTAAGTAATAGTGATTTTAATAATAATGACTTTAAATTTAGTAATGCAGCAAATAATAAAACTGTAGAAAATCGCGGCAAAATTACGGTACCTGTAGGGGGGACAGTGGCACTAATTGCACCAAGTGTGAGACAAACAGGTACAATTAAAGCACCGCAAGGGAATGTGCTACTTGCTGCAGGTGGAGATATTACTTTAAATTTAAATAATGGTAGTTTACTTGGCTATACGATCAATCATGGTAAAGCACAAGCACTAATTAATTCGGGTGGAATGATTCAAGCAGATGGAGGAAAGGTTGTTCTAACTGCAAAAGGTTTAGATGAATTAAGCAATGCTGTTGTAAATAGCGTGGGAGTAGTACAAGCACAGACTGTAAATAATGTTCGCGGTGTCATTGAGCTAGGTAGTGATCTAGTAAGTGGCACGGTAAATGTGAGTGGAACTTTAGATGCTTCAGCTCCAACGAGTGGGAATGGTGGGCAAATAAAGACCACTGCTTCGAATGTGCAAATCAGTACTGGTACAAATATTACAACTCAGCGTAATACTACAAGTAGTTTGCCGCCAACAACCAGTGGTTGGGAGTTACAAGCTAAAAATATAGATATAGATTTTTTTGGTGGTAGTGTAAGTAGTACAACATTGGGTAATGCGTTGAATAAAGGTAATGTAACCTTGAGCGCTATTGGAACTGGAGATGCTCAAGGAATCATTAATTTAAATGATGCAACCAATTGGAGTAACAATACAGCACTAACATTAAATGCCACCAAAGACATTAACTTTAATAGTGATTTGGATTTAAGTGGTGATAAGGCCAAACTAGCAATGAATTATGGTATTGGTTCAGATTACAATTTAAATAATGGATCGAAAATAAATATTAGCGGTTCTGCTCCAACGTTATTGATTAATGGAACATCTTATATTGTCATTAATAATTTAGGTGAAGAAGGTGATGCAAGCATAAACACTCTGCAAGGTATGAAAAACAATTTATGTGGCAATTATGTTTTGGGAAGTAATATAGATGCTACTGACACTGTGAATTGGAACAATGGTGATGGTTTTGAGCCCATTGGTGTATTTGCAAGAACTGGAACAATATTCAATGATCCAAACTCTCCTAGTGGAATAAGTACTTCAGAAAGTGTGAGTGATAATCCTTATACAGGACAATTCCATGGCCTAGGACATACAATTAGTGGACTTTATATAAATAGAATAGATCAATTACCGTCTTCAATGGAGTTACCAGTAACAATCAAGGCTCAGGCAATAGGCTTATTTGGTGCAACCTCAAATACGATTAGAGATATTGGAACTATTGATGGAATAATAAAAGGAACAAATAACGTTGGAGGTCTTATTGGTTTTCAAAAATCTGGAATAGTCAAAAATGCTTATAGTTCTAATTCAGTTTATGCAATGTCTAATGCTGGTGGTCTGATTGGTCAAAGTGGTTATCGAGATGAAAATAATCAACAAACAACAGGTTTAATTTTAAATTCTCATGCTTTAGGTGATATTACAATTTTGGGACTAGCCCCACCTGCTAAAGGTGGCTCAATAGGTGGTTTGATTGGTAAAAACTATAGTTTAATTAAGGATAGTTATGCTTCGGTTAATATTTTAGATCCTTTAAATATTGGTGCTTATGGGGTTGGCGGTTTAGTTGGCGAACAGTATAACAATGATATTTTAAATAGTTATGCAACAGGAAATATCAGTGGAAATTTTGATCTTGTTGGTGGCTTAGTTGGAGCATTCAGGTATTCGAAAGGAAATTCAAATATTTATAATAGTTTTGCAACAGGGACGATCTCTGGAAATTATAATGTTGGAGGCCTAGTCGGATTTGTTGGGCAAGAAGCGTCATATAACAATCCTGATGTTGATATTGATTCTACTGCTACAATTGAGCAAAGTTATGCTACTGGTGATGTTAATAGCTCGAGTGCACTGTCATATGCCTCTACAGGAGGTTTAGTGGCTTCTATTAATGGTGCGGTGAAAGTAAAAGGTAGTTATACAACTGGCAATGTCGTTGGAGGAGCAAATACTGGAGGATTAGTTGGCCATATCAGTAATAGTTTTCCAAACGAAAAAAATATAACAGAAATTGATGATAGCTATGCATCAGGAAAAGTTACAGGAGCTGGGTATACGGGCGGATTAGTTGGGATGAATTTATCTAAGAGCATTATAAAAAATAGTCATGCTTATGGAGATGTTATAGGTACAGAGTCTGTAGGAGGACTGGTTGGTTATAATGCAACAGAAATATCAAATAGCTCAGCTAAGGGTAGCGTAACAGGTACAACATCTGTGGGTGGATTGGTTGGCAAAAACTCTCAAAAAATTAATAATAGTTTTGCTACTGGCAAAGTGAATGGAAGTGAAAATATAGGAGGATTGATTGGTTTTAATGAACAATGGGGGATTAATGGAGGGGGTGTTTACAATAGTTATGCAACTGGAAATGTTGAAGGTACTACAAATGTAGGCGGGTTAGTTGGTTTAAATAATCAGGGTATAATTTCTTCCAGTTATGCAAATGGGGAGGTAAAAGGCATTCAATATATTGGCGGTTTAGTTGGGAATACACAAGGTGGAAATTTATCAAATACCTATGCCTTAGGTAAAGTATCTGGGCAAAGTTTTATTGGTGGTTTGCTTGGTGGCGCTTCAAGTAATTTTATTGCTCGAATTGACAATAGTTTTTCATCTGGAGAAGTGAGCGGAGTTACCAACGTTGGGGGCTTAGCTGGTGATAAAATTGGGTTACTTGAGGTAATAAACAGTTATTGGAATATAGAAACTTCAGGTCAAACTCAAAGTGATGGTGGAGCAGGCAAAACAACAGCTGAACTTCAGCAAATCATGACCTTTACAAGCTGGGACATCGCAGATGTTTCTGATCTAACCTCAAATTCAATATGGGTCATTGATGAAAATAATAAGACTCCATGGCTGCGATATAATCATTGATATAAAAATAAATTTTAAGCCTTAAAAGCGAGGGGTATTTGCCCTTCGCTTTATGTATCAATTTTGAGCACATTTAGAGAAAATATGACCTTTTACTTAACTAAAAAAACTCCTCGAAAAATAGGCTATGTTTTTATTCTTATTAGCTTTTCCGAAAATACTCATGCAGAGATATCTGTACCTGATAGCGGAACAATTGTTAAGCAGTTAAGTCCAGAACAATTCAGTCAAAATACTCAAGCAGCTCAACAGTATTTTGACTCAGATGCATCTCAACAAAATTATAGTCAAGACCAAACCCCGATTTGGGTGGGAAAGGTTGAGATAGAAGGAAATCAAAAGATTGACACAAAAATACTGCATGAATTGGTTAAGCATTTAGAAAATAAAAATAATGTCCTAGCCGATTTACAAATGGGTGTAGCAAGCATTACCCAATACTATAAAAAACAAGGGTATTTTTTAGCAAAGGCTTATTTACCAAAACAAAAGCTAGACAGGGGAATTCTTGTAATTAAAATATTAGAAGGACAATTAGATAATATTATTTTAAATAATCAATCTCATATTAAAAATTCTGTTATTGGTAGGTATACAAACAGAATTCCGAAACAACAAGCTTTAGAGCAACAAAGAAGTAATCAAACACTATTACATCTTTCCGATTTATCTGGTATTGGACCAATACAGGCGAATTTGCAAGCAGGCAAGCAAATAGGGCAAACAGATTTAATCTTGGACATCGCTGGTCAGAAGCAATTTCAAGGGAGAGTCGGATTTGATAATGCTGGAAGTACATATACAGGCAAATATCGTCTTTCTGGATATGTAGAAGGTAACAGTATGATGGGATACGGTGAAAAAATATCTGCTCAACTGTTAGGAAGCAATCAAGATCTTATATCTGGCAATTTAAATGCCCAATTTCCAATCATGGGAAATGGTTTGTGGATTGGGGGAGGATATAGCCTTACTCAATATGAATTAGGAGAACAATTTAAATTATTGGATGCTAAAGGAAATTCTGAAAACTATAATTTAAACTTTACTTATCCATTGATCCGATCCCAGAAAACCAACCTCAATTTAAAGCTGCAACTAGAGAAAAGAAGACTATTCGATGAAATTGTAGTTACAGATACCCAAACCTCTAAACACACTCAAGCTAGTCGTATAGCACTGAATTTTAGTCGAACTGACGAGTGGGGGATAGGCAATGCAAAAGGCGGTATTAATCAACTTGAATTGTTGGCTACTCTTGGCAGTTTAAATATTAAAAGTCCTACAGCATTAAACATAGATAGTTTGTCTGCAAAGACCCAAGGCAGTTTTAATAAATATGAGATAAAATTTGCTCGACAACAAAGACTGACTCAATATTCTTGGTTGACGGGTGAGCTTTATGGACAACTTGCATCTAAAAATCTCGATTCTTCTGAGAAATTCTCATTTAATCAAATGAGAGCCTATCCGTCTGCAGAAGGTCTAGGTGATCAGGGATGGGGAGCTTCGATAAATTTTTATTATCAACTTAAACCGTTTCTAAATATGTATCTATTTCAAGATATTGGTCAAATACAACAAAATAAGAATCAGTACTTAACTGAAAAAAACACTCGCTTTCTTGGCGGTACAGGCGTTGGTTTTGGAGGAGGCTATCAAAACTTTGACTATAATGCGACATTGGGATGGCGAGATACTTCAGCAGCGAGAAGCGATAAAGACAAAAATCCAAGACTGTTGTTTCAAGTTGGTTGGCGGTTTTAATATTGTTATGTAAAAAAAGAAATTAACTAAAGTTCTATGTGCTGTGGGTACAGAGGGTTTTCCCTCCCTAAAAGAGAGGGATTGGATTAAAGTTTAATAGACGGATACCTTAAATTTTATTGCCACAGATATCTTTTGTGTTGGAAGAATAGTTTAAAGTCATTTGGTTGCTGTCAAAGATGAGAGTTTCCGTTGGTTGATAAGTTCCTGTAAGTAATGTTGGATAGCCACCTACAAGACCAAACATCTGGAAACTGATTTGAGTAGCTAAGTCTGATAATGGTGTATTGTTAATATAGCCTTTATCTACACCATTTAAATTTATTCCAATTTGTTTTGCATCTTGATCTAAATAAAGACCAATTCTATAATTATTTGCAGTGTTGTAGCCTATATCGAACTCTTTCCCATAATTAATGCCTGCACCTAAATCAGAAAAACTAATATAGACTGTTTTGGTTTTAGCATCATCTGAATTTACAATCCATACGAAGCCTCCGTACTTCAAGTTTCCATTTTTTATACCATAAAAACTATAACCTAATGTATATACACCACTCTGATTACTCGAATGAGATCCTATAGGAATATCTGCAAAGTTATCAATTTTTAGCTCAACAGCATAGTTTCCTGTGCTCGATAAATTCTTATCTCCAGGAATTGTGCTATTCGTTCCATTCATATAATTTTTATAAGATTGCGCAAATGCAGTAGTGCTTGCATGATATTGATATGATGAATTCTCAAGTGGAAAACTAGCAGTTGTTCCGTTTAAGTAGGGAAATTTTTTTGCAGGTGGAATGGGATTTCCAACCATCTGCTGGATTTCAGTAGTTGTTGCATCAAAATTATAACTACAAGCTCCCCAACTCTCTAAACTTATCGTTCCGATAATCAACCCGATTATTATCTTTTTCACAAATTTATCCTTTTTATCTTGAAATTGAAATATAAGATAAAGACGTAAACAAATGGTAAAAACCGATAAAAAAGTAGTTGTAAAATTTAGAGATCAAAACCTGCCGGTGATAGGTTAATCTTAAATTATGTGGCCGTAGATATATTGAGTTCTTATATAAGAGAATTTAATTCTTTTTAGGAGTTATGTTATTTCGTATAAAAACCTTTCCTCATATTACGGATACTAGAAATAGGTAAAATCCAATAAGTTTTATTAAAAAAGAAAAATCACTTTATCGGAAATTTAGTCTGGGTTGAAATGTATTATGATAGATTAATCACATTATATATCTCTATTGAAAACTAAAATACATTTTATAGTGATAAAAGCCTAAATTTTATGAAGTTTATCTAAAACTAGGTTTTGTTATTAGGGTAATAGAGCTTCACAATTTTGAACATAGTCTAAGGATAAGGAGATGTTCATGCTGAAAATAAAGCCTTTGTGTTTAACACTTTTTTCATTCAGTGTTTTTGCCATGTCTGCTGCATATGCAGAACTTTCAACTTTAAAAAGTATGTCGGATGAGCAACTGTCTGAAACCACTGGTCAGGCACTTATGAGCTTGTCTTATATTGCACCTGCTGATACTGCAAATTTAGAATCTAAACGTAGTGGTGGCGATAATAGTATTGGTTTTTATAAGTTGGGACTTGAGGCCGAGTTAGAATTAAATGCGAATATTAAAAAGCTACAGTTAGGTTGTGGTGGTGTAAACGGTGCTGGTGGTTGTGATATTGATATTGATAATTTAAGTCTGAGTGGTTTTGCTGATACAAATACAGGGCGCGTTGCATCTTCTGCAAAGTTAACCAATCCTTTTTTAGAGTTTGCGATAAAAAACCCAAATAGTGCATCGCAACGAGAAATTGTTGGATTACGTGTAAGTGCTGAAAAGGCATTAGGATTATTAACAGTTGGTACAAATAATGATGTTCCTAATGGAATTAACACATTATCTGGATATATGATTGTAAATGGATATGGAAATGCTATTACAAAAGCTGGGACTTTTGGGCTAAATCCCGGAGAAACAGTATCCACAACAGCAGATGTCAATATTCTTGCTTGTACTTCAGGATGTGGGTCTAATGTGGGTTTACAAGCAGGCTATGGAAAAGGTTCATCTGGTTCAAATACTGGGTTGAAAATTCCATCAATGGTTGCTCCATTTACTGTAAATGGTGCCGTTGTGAAAGGCAATCGATTGAAATCTGCTGATGTTATTGCGAAAGCAAATATTCCTGATATACCAATCTCAAGTAATTCTGGGCAATTAGGTGTAAGTTTAAATAATTCTGCTTGTGTGATTCTTTTTATATGTGTGAAAGATACATTTATTAAATTAAATACAACTTTGTCTGGATTAACAGCAGATATTAATTTTAGTGAAGGGTTGGGGTATATACATAATTTACCAATTAATAGTTCTGTATATTTGGCCTTGCAACAAAAAACAATACAATGGCCTGGAGCGAAAGAAGAGGCCATGAGAGGATGGTGGTTATCTATGCAAGATCCAATAAATTTAGGTGATATATCGCCTAAAGATAATATTGATATATCTTCTGTTTACCCACAGTTCGCAACCATACTTGGGCAGAAGCTTCAAGAGCCTGCATATAAAATTAGTGTGAATACTGGGGATGGTTTACAAGCATTGTTTGGTAGTGGGATTACCAAAACATTATCTCCAATTGATTTAAGAGGGAGTAGTGTTGGAATTAATCTAAATAATTTGCCATTATCGACGCAGAATATCATTTCGAATTGTTATGGTACTTTAAAATTCTGCTAATCCTGTTATTTCAATATCTTAAAAGCAATAGCACTAACCACTATTGCTTTTTATTACTTGGAAATATTCGTTTATCGGAAAATCGTATATTTTACACAAAAAACTTTGTCATAATAAAAAATATTGCATAAGATAAAGTGTGATGTAGATAACAAAACTGTATAAACAAGGGAAGATGATTTTTATACAGTTGAAGTAAGAATTTAAGAAATAAAATAAAATATGGTGCGGAGCATCGTATAACACAGGAAGGTCGTGGATGACTACACTCAATTATACGGTAAAATTTCATAAAACCGTTTTGGCGAGTTTTATTGGCTTATTGATCAGTCAATCTTGCTTAGCACTTGAAGAAATGTCAGATGAAAAGTTAAGTAATACGACTGGTGAAGGCATTGCTTTGCTTCCCCAAGACGCTTATATGGTTTTTCGAGGTGTTGGTGTTAATGAAACAGCCACACAATTATTAGATCGAACTAAAGATACAGGATCTATCAACTATATCCCTGTTGGGCCATTAAGTCTTACAGCGGCAGATACTAATAAAAATAACAGCATTGATTCTGGTGATTTGGCTGTGGGTAAAGCAGACTTATTTTTATACGGCTTAGCACTCTCTAAAGCCAATGATGCAGATCCAAATGATATCAATGAACGTGTGGGGATGCTTAAAAACACATCAGGCGTTGCAACAGCAATTAATGCAATCAAAAGCTGGGGAACTGCAACTAATCCTTGGATTTTGAAAGTGGATACGATGAATGCCGTGCCAACGTTTACGCCAGATATTGCTGGTGGATCAAAAAATACAGACACAGGAAAAGTTACTTATTTATCTTTAGAAGCACCTGCTTTTGAGACTGGAACATTGGATGCTGAGGGTTCCGATGCTTATAAGCTCAAGCTAGGGATGTGGGCAGATGCTTTTGTCCGAAATCCAAACAAAAAAGATGGTGATCCAAACCAGTTTCAATACGGAACAAGTACGGGCACTCGAGGTAATGGAACCGAAATAACAAATCGAGAAAATCGGATTCGGTTGCAAGCAATTTGGAATAATTTTAGTTTAAATGGTAGTAAAATTCAGTTATTTCAAACTTTAGATGGTGCAAGCAATACTGGCGGTTTGAGTCCGTTTTATAATAAAACTTTGGGCTTGGCTGGTGTAATCCGTTTAAATAGTGGTGATGCTTCTAATTTGAAATTAAAGTCCTCAGATGCAATCACTGAAAATAATGGTACGTTTTCAGCCTGGAGTACTATTCATGCTGGAGCAAACTCAGGTTTAAGCACATCATCTACAGGTGATTGTGGAAATGCGGGAACTGGGGCTTTCGGTACAGGAACTGGCTGTCAATATATTGTACAAAATCGTTCTCGTACTGACTCGAAAACGTTAACACGTACTTGGTCTTTACCTGCAGAATATCAAAATAGAGTTTTACGTTTAAGCACTCAAGAAACCTCAGACACTAATTTATTGTATACACCAGCATTAGATACTTCTGGAAATGCAAAAGCACCAACTTTTGCAAAAGATGAAGGTATTTTTATTTATAATTTAAATACCAACTTGGTTTTAGGTTCATTGTATCAGCCTTTAATATTAGGATCTGATGGTAAGAATTTTAGTTTAGAAATCGCTCGGATTCCAAATAAAGAATCAATCTATAAAAAGATTTATACGGATTATACTGGAGCTGATTCAACCTACTTAGGTTCAACTTGTAATATTTACCAATGTGGTACTTCTACTATCTCAGGCTATCAAGGCAACAATGCAACGCACAGTAGTATTAGTATAGGGACAGTCTATAGTGATGATGGCGGGAAGACTTTAAAAGCATATATGGGAGCCGATGCTGTTGGAGTGTCATTTGGGAATTTAGCTCAATCACGTTCTGCAACTACGACTGCCACAGGTCGTGAAGTTAGGTATGCGCAACGTCAGCTTAATGATTATAACTGGAGACAGGGTTACACTTGTACATGGACTGGAAGTTGTACAACTACAACGGGATCCCTCAAACAGTGGGAATATTACACTGGTACTGGATGGTTAATAAAAGATCCACAGACAAAATATCCAGATACACCGACATGTTCAACAGGATTTCTCTCTGGATGTACTAGTCCGAATTCTGGAACAACACCATTGTATGGTTCAACTGCGAATCGTACATGGTCCGATTCAAATTTAAATGGTGCAGCTTGGCGGACAGTTTCAAATACGGCAGTGGATAATTTTATAGGATCGGGTAATGGTGTTACAGGGGCTACTATGTCGAATAACGTAGCACCAATACCAACTATGTCAGCAACACCGTTGAACAATTTAGGCTCAGCCTTAATTGATGGAATGCTGATTCAGCATATGAAAATAACTACCAAAGGCTTATAGGATAGGAAGAAATATAATGAAAAAAACAGTACTTCTTATTTTAACCAGTTTGGTAAGTTTTCATTTAGCAGCAATGGAGGCCTTAACTGATTCTGATTTACAGCAAGTTGAAGGGCAAGCTGGTGCAGATTTATCTTTAAAATTGGTATTGAACCAGGTCAATGCAAGTGACTCATATTATGCAACTGGAAATGCCTATAAGTTCGATAGCGATACTGGCGGAGTATGTGCAAAATTAGAGTTTTGCCGTTTAGCACTTTCAGTAAACAACAGATATGTAGATGCTGGTGGTGCTGCAAATAGTGTCAGTGGTAATAAATTGTGGGTGGTATTTAAAGGAATTCAGGGTACGATTAATATTCAGAAACTTGGATTAGATGGTGTTGACTTAGTTTATAGAGGTATTGATGCAGCTGGGACACCATGGATTAAACCTGCAATTCAATTGGGCTTTGATGCAACAAACCCAATTCAAATCCGAAATTTTGGTTTTAATGCATTATCCATTGAAAAGGATGAATTTACGAGTCAAACCAATGCCAATGGAACAGTCACTGAAAACTCATCTGGAGCAACAGCAGATAAGTACGGTTATTTAAAAAAGACAATCTATGATGCAACCACTGCAGCGAACTCCTTTTATGATCAAGGTAATGAAACTGGTTTTATGGGCATGCGTATGAATGGCAATTTAGCATTACAAGGTAAAATTATGATGTTTAGTTGTGATACTTCGAGTAACAAGCGTTGCTAAGATGAAATAAATCTGAGGGTTTAGGGATGAACATTAAAAAACAACAACATGGAAAAAGATTTATTTTAAATACATTAGCTTTGAGTTTGTTAGCTATACACGCCCCTGTTTATGCACTACAAGCTTTGGATGATAGTGACTTAAGAAACGTAAATGGTCAGGATGGCGTACATATAGAGGCAAGCTTAAAAGAAGCCAATATTAAAACATTATACTGGACAGATCAGGTGGGGCGTGCAGAAGCAGATGCAACCAGTCAAGCGCTGATTGCAACAGCAGATACGGTTAAAATACAACAGAGTAATACTTCTACAGATCCATTAAAAGCAGATATCAAGCTTAATATGGGGACAGCAGCAGGTAAAACTGGAGTGAATTTAGACTTATCTCTCTCTCCGATGCTGATGACCGTCGATTCATTTCGTGTTTGTGATAGTGACCCAAGTGGAGCACGCTGTAGTGCAAAATTGGGTAATCTAGCGGTACAAACGGCTTCAAATACCAGTATTGGATTAAAAACAAGCAATGGTCTTTTAAGTAAAACAGATCAAGTTGAGCTGACTTTAGGACTTCAAAATGCCAACATCTATCTGGGGCAAAGTAGTGCCACAAGCCAATTAAATCAACTGATTTTAAAGAATTTTAACTTTAACTTTAAAGGGAAAGGTTTTGCGTTTATAGATGCAGCTGAAGGCTTTAAGTTACAAACGAATTCTGGAAGTAATATCGCGGGTGCAAATCAGGCACCAGATTCGAACTATGGTTATGTAGATTTAACCCGTGTGGTTGATCCTGCTTCATTAAAGGCAGGTTTTATAAACACGGGCAGTTATGGGAATGGAACTTCCTCAACCAACGCGGGTTTAAATCTTGAAATTATGGTGAATAATAAAGGGATCAATCCTACATCGCTTTATGATGTCGATAGCTATAATACACCGACAGGTGCAAAAGGGCTGATTCGTGTAGGTGCCAGTGGGCGTATGGTCAATGGTTCATTACAATTTCGTGGTGTACAAAATGCCAGTAGTTTAATTGGTTCCGCTGTTAATTCGATTGGTACAGACACTGGAAAAGATATTGTCGGTGGTTCGGGTATTGCATTCCGTATGAAGACAGATTTCACCAAAGAAGGTGACACCATGCTTGCTGGCGGTGGCGATGCAACAACTTTGGAAATTGGTGGTGCAGGCTTAAATACTTATGGCTTTGAGTTTGGTAATTTAACTGGTTTACAAAAGGGAACGCGTGCTTCTTTTGATACGGGAAATATTTTTTTAAACCTTACAGATTCTAAACAAGTTACGATACCAATAAATACAACTTTCCAAAATTCGAGTTTTGGTAATGGTCAATCTTTAACTAGTTTAAATGATTATAAGCAAGATATTTATACGACTCTATCTGCGGGTAATCGTCCTTATGCTGTGGTCGCTTCGATTCGTGGTGGGGAATTCCAAGCTATTTCTAGACGAGGACGATTTACTACTGCGCCAGGTGTTGCTGCTGGAAATTTATTTACAGATAATGGTCTGAATAATCAGTGGGGGTTGGCTTTACCCTTTTATAACTTGAATGCCAATTTAGCAATGTATGGTACAACAGTTGATGCTGATAAAGCCTATTACTATTCAGCAGATGGTACGAAAAGCAGTGTCGCAGCTACAGCGGGTACACAAACCTCTAGACTCGGTTTTTCTTTAGGTTTAAGTACAGAGGGTGTGGATAAAAATGGCACAACTAAGCTTGGCAATAAAACAACCTCGATTCTGGTGATTGATGGTGGTCAGGTGAAAAATGATGCAGGCGTTCCTATTGCGGGTACCTCCAAAGACTATTATTTAGGCCTAAGAAATATCGATATGTTGCTGAAAGGCAATGGCAGTATCGGGGTTGAAAACGGAAGTTTAAATTTAAGTTTAAAAAATATGTTGGTGGTAATGGCGGCTGAAGTTGCAGCAGGTTATTTACCTGGAACAACCTATGCATCATGTGCAGGTGGTATTGCGACAGCAAGTGTTGCTTGTGGAAATAAACGTGTATCTGATTCCAATAATTTCGCAAAAAGTGATGATGTATTGTTTGGCCTTAAACTTCGTTTTGGTGGTGATATGGATTTGTCACTTATCCCAAATAGTGAAATTAAAGCGGATGGCACAGGTAATCGCTTAACTGTTGTCGGCGATTTAAAGCTAGCAAATACAAATAATACGATTCAGATTAGTGATCCAGCAAATGGTTCTACACTTGGTTTAGATAACTTGACAGGTGATATTCGCTTTAATAATGCTATTGTGATTAGTAAAAACTCAACCACAGGAAATGGCCAGGTTGGATTTAATGCAAGTTTACAATTTAACCCAACACAGTCAGTTGACGGTGTATTTAGAGCGCGAGATTTAAACTTTTATCCACCTTCTATGAATGGTGCTTTAGTTTCAGGCGCACGTTTAGGTGAAATTGCATTGACGGGTGGTCGGTTGACCAGTGAATTTAACATTGTTCCACGGAATTAATGCGTTATTGGTCGGCTTGTGCTTTTATCGTACAGAATTTCTGATTAGACTGTGATGTGGTAGGCAGTATATAAATTTTCCTAAGGATTAGGATAATGAAAAAAAATAGAAACCTAGGATGTATATCATTATTGATACTGAGTCCAATTGCGCTGGCAATGGAACCTATGGATGATCAAAGTCTTTCCCAAACAACAGGGCAAGATGGGATAAATGTTGGTATAAATCTGAGCAAAGCTCAACTCAATCAACTGTCAATCATTGATCGTGACGGATTAGGCTCGACTGTGAATGATGCAAATAAAGCATCGCTGGTTCTTGCGGGTAAAAGTGCTGGTACGGTTGCTGATCAAAGCGTTAATATCACTTTTCTAGGTGCTTCAAATACCCCAACTATGAATATAGTCATGGATACCGATGGGGGCGCTACAGGTGGAGCAAGTGGTAAACCTTTTGCCAATATTGGAATGAGCTTCGGAAGCAATATTACGGGGATTAAAGTTTCACCATTTGCGCTTTACTTGGCTGGAGCGAGTTCATCTTCAGGGCCTGCTGGATATCAATCTATTTTTACAGGAACCAGTGAAAAATCCGATGTCATTAAATTTTTAAAACTGAATGATGGTTTTGATATCAACTTTGCTGCAGCCAAACCAACCATTAATTTACAGTTAGGTAATGCACCTCAAGGGCGTATGATTGCTTTTGGTGGTGCAATTCAATCGATTTGTGGTACGGGATCAGGCTGTGCTATTGCACTTTTATCTGATGATAGCGATATTGGTGCAAATTTTAACTTCCAATTAACTGGAACAGATAAGGTCAATGGTTTTTCATTAAATGGTTTCTATGCTGGCGTTGAACCAACAGGTTTTGTCTTTGGTAATACGGGAGAATCGAGTAAGTTTGATCTGGGTATCAATCAGATGATTATGGGAACGAGTGGGGCAAGTGCGGCAGGGACTTTTAATGGTCTGCAAAATGGCTCGATGGGGAACTTTGGGGCAATCGGAACATCAGTTACAGATTTAAAAGTAAAAATTAATGGTCTGTAATGATGGTCTATAAAATACCAAAGCATAAAAAACCCTATAAGTTGTGTAACTTATAGGGTTTAATTTATTTCAGAGCTTTTTTAATGCGGTTGAAAAATTACTTCACAAATTTAGCCATTAAATCATCTTTGCTTAAATTTACAGATTCGGCATCTCTACGACCTTTATATTCAAAAGTACCTGCATCTAAGCCTTTTTCACCAATGACAATACGGTGAGGAATACCTGTTAACTCCAAGTCAGAGAATTTAACACCAGGCCGCTCATTACGATCATCCAGTAATACATCATAGCCTGCAGCTTGTAATTCAGTATAAAGCGCTTCAGCTGCTTCAAGCGTACGTGGAGATTTTTGCGCATTCATTGGCACAATCGCAACTTCAAAAGGGGCAATCGCAGATGGCCAAATAATACCTTTCTCATCAAAGTTTTGTTCGATCGCGGAAGCAACTACACGGGTTACACCAATTCCATAACAGCCCATTGTCACTACCAATGGTTTGCCGTCATCACCCAAAACTTTACAACCGAGTGCTTCTGAGTATTTGGTGCCCAATTGGAAAATATGACCAACTTCAATACCACGTTTAATTAAAATCGTGCCTTGACCATCTGGAGATGGGTCACCTTCAACCACATTACGTAAGTCAAAAACTTCAGTAAATGTTGCATCACGGTCCCAGTTGATACCAGTGGCATGCTTATCTACTTCATTGGCACCTGCAACAAAATCTGAAAGCACAGAGGCTGCACGGTCAACAATGACAGTTAAGCCTTTCTCAACCAGTCCTTGTGGTCCGCAGAATCCCGCAGTTAAACCAAGAGTATTCAGTTGAGCATCTGTTGCAAATGTTAAAGGTGCGGCAATCAGTGGATGCTTTTCAGCTTTAATTTCATTGAGCTCATGGTCGCCACGTAGGAATAACGCGATTACAGGAACATGACCCTTTTCATCAGCAATACCTTGTACAAGTAAGGCTTTTACTGATTGCGCTGGATCTGTATTTAAAAATGCAGAAACATCAGCAATGGTTTTTTGATTCGGTGTGTCTACAATTTTTAGATCTTGGGTGGGTGCTGCGCGCTCACCAGTCAATACTGCTTCAGCCATTTCAACATTGGCAGCATAGTCAGATTTGGTCGAGAAAGCGATATCGTCTTCACCACTTGATGCAAGTACGTGAAACTCATGTGAACCTGAACCACCAATCGATCCTGTATCTGCTTGAACAGGACGGAAATTTAAACCTAAGCGGCTGAAAATTCGGCAATACGTGTCGTACATAACATCATAAGTTTCTTGTAATGACGCTTGATCGACATGAAAAGAATAAGCATCTTTCATAATAAATTCACGTGAGCGCATCACACCGAAACGTGGACGAATTTCATCACGGAATTTGGTTTGAATTTGATAAAAATTCATTGGAAGTTGTTTATAACTTTTTAATTCATTACGAGCCAAGTCCGTAATGACTTCTTCATGTGTCGGACCAAGAACAAAGTCATTGCTATGGCGGTCTTTAAAACGCAACAGTTCTGGGCCGTATTGTACATAACGACCAGATTCTTCCCATAGTGAAGCCGGTTGCGTCACGGGCATTAATGTTTCCAAAGAACCTGCACGATTCATTTCCTCACGAACAATCGCTTCAACTTTATTGAGCACACGTACACCCATCGGCAACCAAGTGTATAAACCTGAAGCCAATTTACGGATCATCCCAGCACGTAACATGAGCTGATGTGAAATGACTTCAGCATCGTTTGGGGTTTCTCTTAACGTTGCAAATAAAAAGCGACTCGCGCGCATGGAAACTGTCCTAAAATTTTTAGATTTAAAGAAAGGATTATACGATAAAAAAATACGATAAAAAAATAAGCTGAACATTTTTAATGATTGTTTAAATTGAAAACTTTATATTCCTATGCTGACGATGTGATCAGACCCTAGTTTTAACTCGAAATCATCCAATGTTCTGAGTGAGAGTTTTAATAATTTATATTGTTTTTTTAAGTTTTTTTCAATAATAAGACCAATAAATCTCGAATTAAAAGGTGATTATTCAAGTTTTTTGAGTCGGTTAATAATATCATCATAGTAGGTTTGTGTCTTGCGGTAGTTGTCTTGTAAGCTTCCAATATAATTCTTTGTTTTATCTACGTTTTCAGAATTGTATTTGATCCGATCTTTGAGTGTAATAGGAACAGAGTTACCTTTGCGGTAGTATTCCATTTCTTGTCTTTTAAGTATAATACGATCACTTTGAAGCTGTTTAAGTGTTTGGTTTTGTAGTGTTATTTGTTGTTTTATATTACTTAGAAGTTCATTTCTTTTGTTAACAGCGACAGATGAGTTGCCATAGGCACGCTTTAAGCGCGCATCTTGTTCTAATTTACGCATTTCAGATGCGCGTGACGTCGATTGCTGTAAATCTTTTTCGACATTATAAGCATGATTACGTTTGATCACTTGCATGTTGCGATCAAGCGCTTCATAACCATTTTTTATGTGTGCTGGTGTGACCGAGGTGCTGATATTGACCACCCCATTTTTATCATAATATCTATACCATACCGCTTTAGCCTGAGGCGTATCGGCATAGACCGATAAAGTGCAGATGAGTAAGCTGACTGAAAGGGCGGTATTGCATATTTTTTTTGTTTTTGACGCTATATTTTGGTAATAGATTATTCTATCCATTTAAAGTCTACCATCCCCAAAAAATCAATGTAAGTTATATGATTTTGAAACTATCTTTGGTCATTTTATGTGGTTACAAAATTTTAATAAACAATTAACTTCTAAAAAAAAGCAGAATATTTTTTTTTATGTGAGCTTTACTGTGTTTTACTGTTTGAAGTGAGATTTCCGACAAGAAATGTTCATTGATAAAGTGAGTTAATATATGTTAAAAAAACATGATTAATTGTAAAAATAAATCTGTACAGCACAATTCATTCCAAGCTTACGGAAAGGGGCATTAAATGGACGATAAATTTCAAAATCTAAAAGTCATGGTGATCGATGATTCTAAAACCATTCGTCGTACTGCTGAAACATTATTACAAAGAGAAGGTTGTGAAGTTGTCACTGCTGTAGACGGTTTTGAAGCCTTATCTAAAATTGCTGAAGCAAATCCAGATATTGTTTTTGTCGATATCATGATGCCTCGTCTAGATGGCTACCAAACCTGCGCTTTGATTAAAAACTCCCAAAATTATCAAAATATTCCAGTCATCATGTTATCTAGTAAAGATGGCTTATTTGATCAAGCAAAAGGTCGTGTTGTCGGTTCGGACGAATATTTAACAAAACCATTTAGTAAAGATGAACTATTAAATGCTATTCGCAATCATGTGACTGCTTAACTGAACGGTTAATTTGGGGGAAATAATGACAAAAATTTTAATAGTTGATGATTCACCAACAGAAATGTTTAGATTTAAAGAAATTCTAGCTAAGCATGGATTTGAAGTGATTGAAGCAACCAATGGTGCAGATGGTATTACACTGGCGCAAGCTGAATTGCCGGATCTTGTGTTAATGGATGTTGTTATGCCTGGTGTAAATGGTTTCCAAGCGACTCGTCAGATCGCACGTGGTGCAGCGACCAAGCATATTCCAATTGTGATTGTAAGTACTAAAGATCAAGAAACCGACCGCGTTTGGGGAAAACGTCAAGGGGCTTGTGACTACTTAACCAAACCGATTGATGAGAATCAGCTGATCAGTACGATTAAGCAACATCTACAAGCAGGATAATGTATGGCAGCAAATGGATTTATCGAATTACTTCGATTGTCTAAGCGAGGAAATAAAAATTACGCTGACAATGAAAATGAAGTAAACCGATGGTCAGGCATTGCATTTGAAATGATGGGGCAATATTTTGTTGCGCCTTTGGGTGAGGTTTCAGAAGTTATTTATCCGCCAAAATACACACCCGTTCCCAATGTTCAGGGATGGGTGAGAGGTTTAGCGAATATTCGCGGACGGTTATTGTCAGTTTCTGATTTGGCTTTTTATTTAACGGGGCAAAGAAGCCAATTTCTACCTACTCAAAAAGTCTTATGTATTAGTCATAATGACCACTATGTTGGTCTGATCGTAGATCAGGTTTTGGGGATTCAACATTTTAATAAAAAAGGCTTTTTTTCTAAAAACAATCAATTAGAAGAAAACCTTCAAACCTATTGTCAGGGATATTTTCAACAGCATAATCAGGCTTGGAATATATTCTTGTTTAGTCGTTTGTTAAATGATCCTCAATACATGAATGCATCAGAAAAATTTATAAACTAGCTTTGACGCCTAATGAGAGTTAAGCGAATCGGGAGAAGCTGAATGGGCTTTAAACTAAAGAAGAAAAATATAGGGGATACTGCTCAAAAAAGTAGTTCAGGCGTATTAACCAAAACCAAATCAAAAATTGATGAATTTGCTAAGTTGTTTGGGGAAAGCGACAAATCAAAGCCATTTATTCAGATGGCAATTGCCAGCATCATCGTTGCGATTATTTTGCTTTTGGTTCTATTCTATACAGTTCCTCGAAATAACGACTTAACTCGTAGCTTGGGTGAATTAAAACTTTTATCACAGACCTTATCACGTCAAGCAACTGAAGCCACCGCATCGGGTTCGAAAGACTCAATTGATGCTTTAGTTGCATCGCAAAAGAAATTTAAAGAAAACTTAGATGTCGTCAAAGATATTCATGCGTCTTCAAAACAAGTAGAAGGCGTTGAAAAAACTTGGAAACAAGTTTCTGCTGATATCGACATGATTGCGACACACCAAAAAATCATTAACCAATTATATGACACCAACATTGCTGTTGCGGATGTGATCCCGGGCATGCAGGCTGAATATAACGCAATGGTTGACCAAATGGCACGTGACAACATGTCAAGTACTCAGGTTGTTATCGCGAAAAACCAAGTATTCCTTGCAGAACGTATTTTACGTTCTATTGGTTCAGTATTAAGTGGTTCAGAGAATACCCGTGCTTCAGCAGACGACTTTAATGCGGATACTGAAACATTTGGTACGTATTTAAATGCGCAACTCAATGGTAGTGCCGATTTAGGTGTAACACGTATTGATAAACCTGAACTACGTGAGTCTTTAGAAAGTATTAAAGCTGATTACAATGAAATTGTGCAATTGGCATCAACTTCTGTACTAAAGAACTCTGATCAGATTTTCAAAGTACGTCAGGCATCGTCAGACATCTTTGCGCAATCGGATAATTTATTAAAAGGTTTGGATCGACTTTCGGTAAATACTGGTGTGGGTACGATTTTACCTGCATTGATTTTACTCCTTGCACTTGGCGCATTCTTATTTGCTGTATTTAAACTACTCGGTTTACGTAGTGAGTCAGATAAAGTTCGTGTAACACGTTTACAAGATGAGTATGACCGTAACCAGAATGCGATTTTACGTTTACTTGATGAAATTGCCGATTTGGCAGATGGTGATTTAAGTTCGTATGCTACGGTATCGGAAGACTTTACTGGTGCAATTGCCGACTCGATTAACTTTGCGATTGACCAATTACGTGACCTGGTATCTCGAATTAATGACACTTCTCAAGAAGTTGCACAATATACGCAGAATACCCAACAGATTACTAACCAGTTGGCTGAAGCTTCTGAGCATCAGGCGCAAGAGATTGCAGGGGCATCAACAGCGATTAATGAAATTGCACAGTCGATTGACCACGTATCTGCAAATGCTGCTGAATCAGCAGAGGTAGCACAGCGTTCTGTACAAATTGCATCAAATGGTGCAGATGTGGTAAACCGTTCAATCGAGGGGATGGATACGATTCGTGAGCAGATTCAAGAAACTTCTAAGCGTATTAAACGTTTGGGTGAGTCTTCACAAGAGATTGGTAACATCGTATCGCTAATTAATGATATTGCCGACCAAACCAACATCCTGGCATTAAACGCAGCAATTCAGGCATCTATGGCAGGTGAAGCGGGTCGTGGTTTCGCCGTGGTTGCGGACGAGGTACAGCGTCTTGCTGAACGTTCAGCATCTGCAACCAAGCAGATTGAAACACTGGTTAAAACCATTCAGACCGATACCAATGAAGCCGTAATTTCAATGGAACAAACCACTTCGGAAGTTGTGCGTGGTGCGAACCTTGCAAAAGATGCGGGTGTTGCCTTGGGTGAGATTCAAACAGTATCGAGTAACCTTGCTGGTTTGATTGAAAGTATTTCTGAGTCGGCAAAATTGCAGTCTGCTTCAGCAGGCCATATTGCAAATACGATGAATGTCGTACAAGAAATTACTTCACAAACCACTGGTGCAACATTTGATACAGCCCGTTCGGTTTCTGAATTGGCAAGTATGGCGGATTCATTACGTCAATCAGTTTCAGACTTTAAACTGCCTGACTAAAACGATTGATACTTTATATATGTGCAATATCGACTGTAACAAGTGGCTATTGCACAGAATGGAACGCCTTCTAAAGCCATTCAGCTTGACTGTATTTTGAAAGGTTTTAGTCCCAAAGACGGGAACTAACATAGAAGCCTGAGCTATGAAAGAAATATTAAAACATTTAGTGGAACACGTTACTTTACCTGAAGATGCGTATCTTGGTCAGGATGAGGAAATTTTAGAAATTTTTGTAGAAGAACTTGAAGAAATTTTTGAACAGCTACAAACCTCTCTTGATCGATGGCAACTCGAAGAGTTTAAAGATACCGAATTGGTCAATATTCGCCGTTATTTTCATACGCTTAAGGGGTCTGGGCGTATGGTGGGGGCTAAACGTTCTGGTGAACTTGCTTGGACTGTTGAAGATACATTAAATCGTATTATTACGAAAAATCTGGAACTTACTTCCGAGATTCAACACTATGTCAGTGCAGTATTTAATATTTATAAGTTCAAACTCTACTCAGAGTTTTTAAATCGAAAACCGCATCATTTAGATTTAGCACCTTTGGTGTATTTGGGGCAACAGCTACAACAGAAACAAAGCTTAGAACCTGCTTTAGATGAGTTATTGGCATTATCAAATACACTGGATAATGAAAATGTCATTACTGGTTTGGAGATTGGTGAAGATACTGCAACAGCAGAAGTAACCTCAGTGACCACTCCACATGTGGTTGATCTCGTTGCAGATGGCTCTACAGATACGACTGAAGAAGAAGTGGCAGTTGAATCGCCTGTTGCAGATGATAGTTTAACCTCTGAAACCTTGGAAATCTTTGTTGAAGAGTCAGAGGAGCATCTGGCGGCAATTAAAGACTTTTTGCACTTAGAAGAACATACGCCTGATCAATATAATCGCTTGATTCGTGCCTTGCATACTTTGCGTGGCAGTTCTTCAATGGCGCATGTCAATGAGGTCTTTGAAGCAAGTGGTAAGGTCGAGCATTTGTTTAAAGTATTGGTTCAAGAAGATACCGAGTCCTCAAAAAATGAAAATGCTTTACTGACTTACTATGCTGAATTTGTCAGTGATTATCTCTATGTTTTAAAGCTGAAAGGTAATCAAGCTGTTGAGCTACAAACCATTTATCAAAAATTTAATGATGCTTGGGAACGCTACGATTTCCAACACCAATATCAACATTCACAAACGGGTTTAGTCACACAATTGGTTGATCTTGAGATCGATCTATTACTTGATGCCGAGTTTGAGTTTGATAAACGCGCCCAAGTTGAATATCCAGCATATTTCCAACAACTGGCTCAACAAGCGCAGATGTTGATAGATCATACCAATAATCGTGCTGCGCAAGGCATTCATGATTTTAGTCTCGCTTTAAAAGATGGTTATGAGCAAGTTATTCACAAGCCTGACTTATTAAATACTGATTATGCTTTTGAAATGTTTTCTAAGGCCCATCAGGAATTTATTCATTTATTCGATATTTTGGCATCAGGACAAAGAGTCAGCCTAAATGAATCAACACAAGCGATTTTGGCTGAGTTACATGACTATTTACACCAAGAAATAGACACAGGTGTTGATGGTCAAATTGTTGAAATAAGGACTGCGCTAGACATTGAACAGCAGCCAGATACAGTCTCAATTGAAGCGAACCCTGTTGAATCAGTAGGGAACTATGTACTGACACAAATTAATCTGGATAAACAGAATATTGACTCAGAACACAGTCAACGTGAATTTGATGCAGATGTCCTCGACATTTTTATTGAAGAAGCTGACGAGTTGTTGGTTGGAATGGACCATGACTTAAATACTTGGTCAAGCCATCCTGATGACACAACCGCGTTAAACAATTTGATGCGTTATTTGCATACCTTAAAAGGTGGTGCAAATATGGTGCAAGCCACTCATATTGGTTTGATTGCGCACGAGTTAGAAACGATTTATGAGCGCGTGATTAAAGGTCAACTCAAAGCAGAGCCACACATTATTCAAGCAATTCGTTTAATTCAAGATGATGTGGCAGATCGTATTCAATTGATTCGTGAAAAATCAATTGATTATCCAGCAACTCATATTCTCAATGTTTTACAAAATATCGATCAGCAAGGTCCGATTGAAACTGTTCAAGTGTCAACAGTGGTTGAGCCACAATTTAGCCATGATTCAGCAGATTTACATGAAGTCGCATATGTTGAAGACGATATCGTTTTAGCGATTGATCAAACTCCAGAACTGCTTGAAATTGAACCGTCAGATCAAGATCAACATCCTGCAATTGATGATACTCAATTGTTTATAGATGCAAATCAAGATGCAGATTTAGATCCTGTTGAAGTTGTTGCCCGAGAAACCTTTATCGAAGAAGCACGAGAGCTGATTGATGATGGTTTAAGCATTTTATCTCAATGGTTTGATCAGCGTAGCAACCGTAGTTTCCTACTCCAATTACAACGTATTGCACACAGCTTAAAAGGCGGTGCAAAAATGGTGAAATTGGAAGAAGTGGCTGATATTGCATATGAATTAGAAAATGCATTTGAGCAATTTGGTTTACATAATTTTAATTCGAATGTTTATGATGGTTTACTGGAAAAAACCTTTCATTGGCTAGATGCAGCAATCTTTAAACATCATTATGATAATTTTGAAGGCTTAAAATCGAGCTTACATAGTATTGAATATGTTGATGTATCAGCACAGCTTCCAGAAAAACTATCTCGAACAAATTTAATCTTTGAGCAATCGATCAGTGAGTTTGTTCAGGGGGATGGTACAGAGCCACCTTCAATGTTGGGTGAATGGGATCTTTCACAAAAGACTGAATCCAACAATGAGATGATTCGTATCTCTGCGGATTTGGTTGAAAAAATGATCGACCTTTCTGGTGAAAACGCGATCAACCGTTCACGTATTGAGATGGATTTGGGGCAGTTAGGTAATACCCTGACTGATATGGAGTTGGCTATTCAACGTTTGGCGGATCAGCTACGCCGTATGGAAGGCGAGTTAGAAAGCCAAATCATTGCAAAACATGGCGATTTAAGCGCTCGCTATGCTGATTTTGATCCTTTAGAAATGGACCAATATTCATCTCTAAACCAGTTATCAAAATCATTGGCTGAATCTGCATCTGACTTGGTTGATTTTAAAACTACGTTGGCTGAAAAGATTCGTGATACTGAAGGTTTATTGCTTCAGCAATCTCGTATTCAAGCTGAAATTCAGGAAAGCTTGATGCGTACTCGTCTGGTACCATTTTCAAGATTGTTGCCTCGATTACAGCGCTTGGTTCGCCAGACCTCTTCAACCGTGAATAAACCCACTGAACTTTTAGTCAATAATACTGAAGGGGAGTTGGATCGTAATATTCTGGAAAAATTAGTTTCACCGTTAGAGCATATGTTGCGGAATGCGATTGACCACGGGATTGAAGATGCGGAACAGCGTCAGAAGTCGGGCAAAGCGTTGACAGGTCGAATTGATTTGAATATTAGTCGTCAAGGTACAGATGTGCTTGTATCGTTTAAAGATGATGGTAAAGGAATTGATCCAAAAGTTATTCGTGATAAAGCAATCGAAAAAGGCTTAATCAAAACTGATCAGCAGTTAGAACCTGAGGAAATCCTACAGTTTATTTTCCATCCTGGTTTTAGTACAGCACAGCAAGTGACACAAATCTCTGGTCGTGGTGTTGGCTTGGATGTTGTGCAAAGTGAAATTAAATCACTTGGTGGACAAGTGAGTGTCAGTTCTGAGTTGGGGCATGGTTCAACCTTTACGATTACCGTACCTACAACAGTTGCGGTCAGCGATGCCTTGATGGTGAAAGTCGGTGATCAGCAATTTGCAGTCCCATTATCGCAAATTGATCGTATTGTTCGAATTTCACCAGCCGCTTTGGAAGAATATTTTGAAACTCAAAATGACTATTTTGATATCGATTTCCAAAGCTATAAGCTACGTTATTTAGGTGAGTTTACCTCGAATCAAGTCACTCCACGGTTACATGGGCTTGCACATTCATTACCAGTGTTGTTGATCAAGGGAAGCTTGGGGCAATCCATTGCCATTCTGGTTGATCAGTTAATTGGTTCACGTTCACAAATTGTGGTTAAACCGATTGGTAAGCAGTTTGCTACCATCAATGCGATTGCGGGTGCAACCATTCTGGGTGATGGTCAGGTGTGTTTGATTTTGGATGGACAAAATATTGCACGACAAGTTCAAGCATCTACCCGAGGTGGCGCTGAACATCTTCAACATGATAAACAACGTCATCGTGATCAACGCCGTTTGATTATGATCGTGGATGACTCAGTTACCGTTCGTAAGGTCACTTCACGTTTGCTTGAACGCCAAGGTTTCGATGTGATTACTGCGAAAGATGGTGTGGATGCGATTGAGCAACTTGAAAATGTCAAACCAGACTTGATGTTGCTGGATATTGAAATGCCTCGAATGGATGGTTTTGAAGTCACCAACTTGGTTCGCCATCATGAAATTCACCGCGATTTGCCAATCATCATGATTACGTCACGAACAGGTGAAAAACATCGTGAACGGGCATTTAGCTTAGGTGTGACAAATTATATGGGTAAACCATTCCAAGAATCTGATTTATTGGAAAATATTGAAGCTTTGTTGACGGTTAAATAGGAACGCTCATGACAAAGAATATCGAAAAGTCTGCAATTGATAAAATTAGCACACGGGAATTACAGCATTTAATTACGGTGTCTACTGGGTTTATTGATGCATATATTATTGATTGTTATGATAAAGCACCAATGTTATTACCACAAAATGTGGTGCTTTCTGCTCAGAATAGTCCAACCTATGTCAATGTCGTGGAATGGCATGAAAAGAAGTTGCCGACATTTAGTGTCAGTGATCCTAAAAAGACCCTGGGTGTCGCACTGATCATTGAAGGGGAAGATGCAGACGAGCGTTTTGCTTTGATGTGCAATGAAATGCCAAGCTCGATACGGCTACGGATTTCAGAAGTGGTCGACGCAGAGGATAGCATCAAAGATAAGACGATTTTACAATATGTGAAAATTGGCGATAAGACTTATCATGTGCCGGATTTGGATCAAATCCAGTTACAGATTGGGATAAAGAAGGCTTGATCTGCAATGCTTTCAAAGCTTATCTGTAAAAAAGGACGCATTTGCGTCCTTTTTTACTTAGTGAGAATCGCTCAGCTTAAGCGAGTAATTCGACTAAGATTTGTTCGTAGATTTCAGCCAAAGGCTCTAATTCAGCAATATTCACATGCTCATTAATTTGATGAATCGTTGCGTTTAAAACACCTAACTCAAGGACTTGAGCGCCTGTCGGTGCAATAAAACGACCATCAGAAGTCCCACCACTGGTTGAAAGTTCGGTCTCTGTCCCTGTCACATTTTTAATTGCAGTTCGTGCAGCATTGACCAACTCACCGACTGGGGTTAAGAATGGCAAACCTGATAACGTCCACTCAATATCATAATCAACATGATGGCGATCTAAAATCTCAAGAACACGTAATTTGAGTTGATCTGCAGTCACTTCAGTTGAGTAACGGAAGTTAAAGGTAACGGTCATCGTGCCGGGTACAACATTGGTTGCGCCTGTACCTGCTTGAATATTGGAAACTTGGAATGAAGTCGCTGGGAAGTATTCATTGCCATTGTCCCACACCGTATCACATAGTTCAGATAAGGCTTTTGAAGCGGTATGAATAGGGTTAATGGCTAAATGTGGGTAGGCAACATGGCCTTGTTTACCTTTTACCGTTAACACGGCATTTAATGAACCGCGACGGCCATTTTTTACGATATCACCGAGTGTATCTGTACTTGAAGGCTCACCGACAAGACACCATGTCATTTTTTCATTACGTGCTTCCAAAGTTTCGACGACTTTAACCGTACCATTGATCGAAGGACCTTCTTCATCAGAGGTGATTAAAAAAGCAATAGAACCTTTATGGTTCGGATGATTCTTTACAAAACGTTCAGATGCAACCACCATTGCAGCCAATGCTGTTTTCATATCAGCACTACCACGACCATAGAGTTTGCCATCACGAATTTCAGGTAGGAATGGATCAGACTCCCATGCATCTAGATGACCTGTAGGCACAACATCGGTATGACCTGCAAAACAGAAAACTGGAGATGCTGTTCCGCGTCTTGCCCAAAGATTATCAACATCTTCAAAACGCATATTTTCAATATTAAAGCCAATAGCAGACAGACGATCTGCCATGATGGTTTGGCAGGTGTGATCTATAGGTGTCACAGAAGGCTGGCGAAGAAGTTGTAAACTCAGTTCTAAGGTATCCGAATGATTCATGGACATTGATCAAGTAAGTAAATTGAGCAATATAATAGAGGAAGATAAAACCGAATGAAAACCTTAAAGCTTGAGAAAGGATAAAACTATTTAAATTGGCATTAAAAAAGCCTTATCTATTTAGATAAGGCTCATGTTGTAGAATGAAGTTGATACTTACAATTTATTTTCAACTTTTTCTGCAGAATTCGTAACAGCATCCCCCGCTTTAGATACATCCTTACCAACACCTTTAAATGTGTTGCAACCAGCTAAAACAAAAGCGAATAACATTGAAACTGCTAAAATTTTTTTCATTACTATCTCCGTGTTTCACGCGTTAATTAGAATTTTAGTATACGAGCATCGGGTTAATATATCGTTATGTTTTTATGAGTGGATTGGTTAATCCGTGTATAAGAAACGTGAATAATTAAGCATTTATGTCAAAGAAAAGCGCCAGAGGAGCTTGGCGGTACATATAAAATTGCAGGCTATTTTTATCATGATATAAACCATTACACCAAAATTGGGCAGCAGCTGAGCTTTGCTTTAGATCTGGGCAAATCCATTCATGCCGTTGTAGACGGTAAAAATCTTGTGCAATGTGATGTCCCCATTGACCCAATCGACGTTGCGTGTTGATCCATGAGGGCGGTGCAACATCGTCTTTATTGTAAGGCAGATAAAGCTGTCCTTTCATTACAGCCAGTTTCTTTTCAATTTTAAGATCTAAAGCCTGGGTAAATTGAAATTGTTTTTCTGAGAAATGATTCAGTTTTCGTAAAAGGGTGTCGCTACGATTTAGACCATACCAATGCTTTAAGTGTAAGGTTGATTCGCCTAAATAGTACTTTAAAGCAACTTCCCAATGCTCGATCTGTTTTGTGGCCTGATTACGAACAAGGAAATCAATTTCGCCTAATGTATTCTTTGCTTCAATGATTTGGATACTATGCTGAATCAGTTGATAGTGTTGATTGGCTTCGTCTTGTAACCAGAACCAAAATAAATATTCAAAACGTAAACCTAAACGTGTGCTTTTAAGCTGTTGCACAAATTCAATGAGTGGGGTGGGGTCGTGATCGAGTTGATCTAAGCGCGTTTGAAAATCTATATATTGTTGCTGCCAAAACACCGTGTTGTGTATTTCAAAATGATTTTTAATTTCTAATTCATCAGGCAGATGCTGAATAATATTGGGGCTGGCAATGCAAAAAGCCAATTGACGAACAATAGGATGTTTGTACTTTAACCAAGGTTCAAAGTAGTCTGTCATTGTATGTTGTCCTAAACTGAGGACTCACTCAGTTTATTTTCAAGAAAATGTCTTTAGCGTATTGAGATTCAAGCAAATAAGTGGATAAACATGCAAGCGCAATTTTGACTGTATTGGAAATGATGAACATCATGATTTTAAAATACAATGATTTCAATTGATTTAAAATATACTGGCAAAATCATTTGGACGCTATACTAGTCGAATGGACAGATTGAGTTAATCTATGAAAGTTTTGTTTTGGCGAACATTGGTGATTGTTTTTATTGTACTCGGGTTTATTGGGGCAATATTACCAGGAATGCCAACGACAGTTTTTCTGATTTTGGCGGCTTGGGCGGCATCAAAAGGTTGGCCACAGGTTGATGCTTGGTTACTTAATCATCCAAAATATGGTGCAACGCTTCGTGCTTGGCGTGAAAATGGTACTGTGCCACGTAAAGCAAAGTGGATTGCCAGTATTATGATGTTGATCAGTGGAGTGATCATGTTATTCACCAATGCGCCACTGGCTGTGAAAATTTTTACCGATGTGACCATGTTGATTGTGGCAATCTGGCTTTGGTTGCGCCCTGAACCAAAACCTATTGTAAAAAATCTGAATGAAATGGATAAATCCGAATAGTCTTTATTTGATATTCTTGATCATTCAGTACTGAATATTTTATTAAGTTTAGAGCAAATAGATAATAGGGTTAAAATATTGATTAAATGATCAACTCAATTTAATTAAAATACAGGTTTTAAAACCTTATAAATAGATAAATAATAAACAAAAAACACCAATTTAAACTAAAATGATCTATTTTTTAATCACTCAAACCTAAAATAGGTAAAACATCGAGAAAAGCGTTTGACACTCAGTAAAGATTCTCTATAATGCACCTCACAAACGATGAAGTCGTTAGGGCGCTTAGCTCAGTTGGTAGAGCGTCTGCCTTACAAGCAGAATGTCGGCGGTTCGATCCCGTCAGCGCCCACCAAGCTTTAACGTTGAATTTTTAGTGCAGCGGTAGTTCAGTTGGTTAGAATATCGGCCTGTCACGCCGAGGGTCGCGGGTTCGAGTCCCGTCCGCTGCGCCACTTAAATTCAATCATCGTATGTATAGCAATTCATTTGTTAAAGTGCAGCGGTAGTTCAGTTGGTTAGAATATCGGCCTGTCACGCCGAGGGTCGCGGGTTCGAGTCCCGTCCGCTGCGCCACTTTATAATGATTTTGCAGTGACATGTAATACTGAATTAGAGTCTAAATAGTTTTTTATTTATTCTAGTTTAGGGCGCTTAGCTCAGTTGGTAGAGCGTCTGCCTTACAAGCAGAATGTCGGCGGTTCGATCCCGTCAGCGCCCACCATATACAATGCAGCGGTAGTTCAGTTGGTTAGAATATCGGCCTGTCACGCCGAGGGTCGCGGGTTCGAGTCCCGTCCGCTGCGCCATTTATCTTATTTCCTGAGATCAAGATATTTGGATGTATAAGAATTTGAAAGGGAATATTGTTTTCTTTTATGTTCTGATAAAGTAATATTGTGATGATCCTCACTCAGGGCGCTTAGCTCAGTTGGTAGAGCGTCTGCCTTACAAGCAGAATGTCGGCGGTTCGATCCCGTCAGCGCCCACCATATACAACGCAGCGGTAGTTCAGTTGGTTAGAATATCGGCCTGTCACGCCGAGGGTCGCGGGTTCGAGTCCCGTCCGCTGCGCCATTTATCTTATTTCCTGAGATCAAGATATTTGGAATTGTAAGAATTTGAAGTTTTTTGATTTTTAGAGATCAAACATTATAGACTTCATATCGCTTACTCCCCATCTTTAGGATAGAACTTAAGATTAAATCATCGATTTTCTTATAGGTTCAAACAGAGTAAACAACTTTGTTTATCCACACTCAGGGCGCTTAGCTCAGTTGGTAGAGCGTCTGCCTTACAAGCAGAATGTCGGCGGTTCGATCCCGTCAGCGCCCACCAAATTTTCCAATCTAGTTATTTGTTTAGAACTTCTGTATAATATATAAGCATAAGTATTTTAAAAATAAATTTTCTATGCGAAATCCATATCAACGTAAAGCTGCGTCTTCAACTCAAAAAAACTCAGTTCAAACCCTAGACCAATACAAACATTTTGTCGAAATGATTGTTTCGCAAACCAAGGTTTTTGTTCTTTATGATGACGGCTGGGCTTTGTGCGCATCACCGACAGGGCAACAGTCTTTAGCTGTTTGGCAAAGTAAAAATTTGGCACAACTTTTGATTAAAGATAACTGGAGCCGTTATGCAGTTCAAGAAGTTGAACTCATTGTTTTTATTGAACAGATGATTCCATTTATCAAACAAAATAATACCGCAATTTCTATAAATTTAACCCCAGAAGGGCGGAATATTTTAGTTTCAACAAATAAATTTTTACTCGATATCAAAAATTATTTATATCAGATGTATACGACTCAACCTGAGTTGTTTCAAAACAATAAACGCTTACCGTTACCACGTAAAATTCGCTTACATCAGTAACGCTGTACAAACAATGATATGGCGTTCTGTGCCTCATATTCACCGAGTACCCATCCGCTGATATAGGCAAAGTACTCTCTTAACCATGCGTTATAACGTGTCGTGAGTGGGGTTTCAGCACCTACAGTAATGAAGTTATGATAGCCTTGTTTTCTGGCGATTGCTGCAGCACGTAAGGTGTGAAAATCACTGGTCACAATCGCAATTTTAGAGTCTAAAGTTAAACCATGCGCCTTTAAAATTGCTTGGCTATTTTTTAGATTTAAGTCAGTACTGGTACTTTTATTTTCTTGTAGGATTCTACTGGCTTGGATTTGCAGATGCTCTTGTAAATATTGCGACATAATTTCTGCTTCGGTTTTTTCTTCACCAAAATCTAAACCACCACTGACAATGATCAAAGCTTGTGATTGTTGTTTTGCAATTTCACCGGCTTGATCTAAACGTTTTGCGAGGGTCGGTGAGGCTTTCCCTTGGGTAATGCCACTGCCTAAAACAATAATTGCTTGTAGATTATTTTCTGCTGTATTTTGTTGGGATTTTAAGTGGATATAACCAAAGAAGCCGATTAAGCTGACAGACCAAAGCGTAAATAGAATCCATCCTAAGCGCCAGATTTTCTTTAACTTTAAGTGTTGTGCTAAATACTGCTGAATGTGTTGGCTCCATAGCACTGTAGTGATAAAGGCTAAGCCAATCAGCAAAGGGAGTATTGTTCCTAAGTGGATTTTTTTATATAAAATTAAAATAAATCCATCGAGGAATAAGACAAATCCCAGCAAAAAAAAGACAATGCGGAAGAGTTTATTGTTATACATGGGTGAAAACAAATCATTAAAAATTAGTCTAATTCTAAACGAAATCTGTGTATTTATTATATATGAATCAAAAAAAACCGAGCAATCGAGCTCGGTTTTGGCGGGTAAATTTATTCAATAGACCCTAATAAACGTCACGACGATAACGACCATCTAAACGTAATTGTTCAACTGTGTCTTCTCCAAGGATATCAATTAAAGCGAGATCAACATCAGTTGCCATACCATTGATACTGCCACAGACATAGATCACCGCATCATTGGCTACCCATTTTTTCAGTTCTTCCGCTTGATCACGCAGTTTATGATGTACATAAATTTTTTCAGCTTGATCACGAGAGAAGGCTAAATCAATACGTTTGAGCATCGCTGTATTTTGCCAAGCTTGAATTGTATCTTTAAAGAAATAATCGTTTGCTTGTTGGCGTTCACCAAAAATCAACCAGTTTTCAGTATAGTCCATACGAACACGGGCATGAATCAAACTCATTAATCCCGCAATCCCAGTACCATTTCCGATGCAGATAATCGGACGGTTATCGGTAATTAAATGGAAAGATTCATTATTACGAATTCTTAACGCAATTTTATCACGCAATTGCACATGTTCTGTCAGCCAACCAGAACCGAGACCAAGCTCACCTTGAGGATTTTGTTGCTGACGAACCACCAAACGCAACACTTGCTGACTTGGAATACTGGCAATCGAATACTCACGAGTCGGTAGTGTAGGGAGTTGCTCAAGTAAATGTTCCATATTGGCAAAAGGTTCAACAGCAACAGTTAAATCGCGATTCCAAAGCGCTTCTTGAATACTTTGTTCGAGTGAATCCACTTTTGTTTCTGCATGAACTTGATATTTATCCAAGAACAATTGAATACGTTCTGGGCTATTTCCCGTTTGAATTTCAGCAATATCACCTGCTTGCCAAGCTGTATCATAACTGGTTTGTAATTCAAGATTAAATGCGGGTGCGCCTAAGCTGTTTGGATTGAGTAATTCTCGTTTTGTCAAACGCCATTGATCAAAAACTTTATCAATAGACATTGTTTGTAGATCGAGCTTTGTGGCTTTTGCTAAAGCATCATTCCAGTGTTGGATATCTGCATTGTTGCCATTATTGACTTCAAGCGTAGCAAACAACTGTTGAGCACAAGATTGTTTTAACCATGCGTCTATGCGATGCCCAAAGCTACAATAGGTCTCAGGATAGTCTTGTGAACCCAATGCTAAAACCGCATATTTTAAATGCGAAAGATCCAATGATGTAGCCATAAGCTTTTTCTCAAAGTGCGAGGCTAAGTCAGGTGCTTCACCTGTACCATAGGTACTTGCAATCAAGAGAATCTGTTTGGCTTGCTTGAGGTCATCTTCAGAGAGTTGTTGTACAGCTTTTACCGTTGTTGGCTGATGGGCTTCTTGTAGACTGGTTGAGGTGCGCCATGCCAATTGTTCAGACATTCCTGTTTGAGAGGCATAAGCAATTAACCAAGGTGTTGCATTTGGATCAATTTGAATTGCTGAACCCGCTTGTTTTGCAGCAAGCGTAAGTCGCTTTTGCTTACGACGTTTTAAATACAGCATCCATCCAGTAACAAAAAATAATGGCATTGCCAATGCCGCAAGCATTGCGATGAATTGAAAAACTGGGCCAAAGAAACTACCACGGTGTACAGGGAGCATACTTCCCATGATTTTTTCATTGAGTGGTTTGCTTTCGTATAAGTCTAATTTTTCAATTTGTGCAGTTTGATAGTTATAGGTTGCTTTATTTCGTGCACGCTCATGTTGTGGAATAGCATCAACAAAAGTGAGTTCAACTTTACCATCTGGCTTTTTAGGGATCGAAACAGTCAGTGTCGAATAGTCACGATTAATTTGAGAATTAAACCCATTCCATGTTTGAGTAAGTACATGTTGAATTTGTTCTGGTTTTAAACCTTCTTTATTCTCATGCTTATTTTCACGGTCTGGTTGTTGATGACCTGTCGTTTGATTTTGCTTTTCGCCACGTTGTTGTGGTTGTTGTTGAGGATTGCCAGAAGCCCCTTGACCTTCTCCACCGCGTGCCGCTTGCATTTCAGGCTGAGGTCGTTCAACCCCCATTACTTTAAACATACCATTGCGCCACCAGTCATACGACCAATACAGCCCAGTACATGCTAAAAGTAAATAAAAGATCACCACCCATGTGCCGACTACAGCATGTAGATCCCAAAGGAAATTACGACCTTTGAGTTTAGGCTTAATGGCAAACCATTGTTTAAAAGAATGCTTTTTCGGCCAGCGTAAATAGAGGCCACTGAGTACAAAGAAAATTAACATCAAGGTACTGGCGCCAGTAATTTGTTTACCGACTTCACCGACAGTTAAGTTACGATGCAGTTGCTGTATAAATTGAAAAAAATCTTTGCCTTTCACTTCTGGGAGAACTTCTGCCGTGTAAGGGTTTACCATCATGGTATAACCTCTACGAGCGCCTTCTTTGACAATATTAATGTTTGAAGCTTCTTCAGCGGCTTTCGCGACAGTAATACTGTTGATCTTCATTTCAGGGTTTTGGGTTTGGAAATGTTGATAAATTTCAGCAGGCGTGAGTTTTGCCTGATTTTCAACTTTTACCGTGTAGCTGTCTGGGTTTAACCATCTTTGAATAGGTTGTTCATAAGAATAGATTGCACCAGTTACTCCCATAATTGAGAGAATTAAACCAGCCGTAATCCCTAGAAACCAGTGAATTTGAAAAAAAGTCTTTTTAAACATGGCAATGCAAAGGGCAGAATATTTTTGATAGCAAATTATAGCTGAATAAATCGGAGAGATAATGAATTTTGCAGATAATATTTATTCTCATTATCATTTTTATTAAAATAGCGAAGTACAAAAAAACCTCCAAAAATGGAGGTCTTTTAAAATTTTAAATTAAAGTGTCTTGGGTTCACCAACAACTTCTTTTAAATGTTTACGCAGTGTTTCAAAGGGGAAATTCTTGCTATCCATACGTTTAGGTAGAATATATGCGCCTTGTTGGCCTTTTACTTTAAAGTTTACCAGTAAGAATTCAGGGGTGTTGTACCATTCATAAATGTCTTTCCAAGCCACGGTTCCAACACCTTCTTGTACACCCATTTGTTGACGCATCACAATACCACTTGGCTGCACCCCTAATTTTACACCTTTGATTTCCTGAACTGGAAATTCATTCATCTTGCGTTTTACATACCATTCAAGACCGAACTTGCGAACCAAAAGATAGATGGCAACTGCAGCAAGAACCACCCAAAAAATAATGGTTGAATAGTTTTTAATTAAAGCGATGCCAAGTAATGAGAGTACCACTGCTACACCCATGATTGCCCAAGCTTTAATCCCAATTTTATTGGTACTACGCCAAATTGCAAGTTGAGCGCCGCGTTGTTCGGCTTCCGAAACTTCGTACGGAACAGGTTGTAAGGTATAAGCGTAAATATTCTTGGCAGTCATAGTGTCAGTAATGTATGTAAATCTAGTCAGAGTTTAGCACTAAATCTCAAGATTTAGTGCACCTATTGTACCAAATAACGATGCAATTTTGATGCACATTTATAAAGAAGCCAATTCAGTAGATTGATCATCTCGTTCATGGCTTAAATTCTGTTTCAAGCTACTTAGTTGCTTTAAAATACTGAACATTAATGACAATTGTTGAAGAATAATGAGTGATTTAGAGTCTTCTGACTCGGATTGGCTTAAACGGGTACGAATGGCTTTCAACATATTGTGCGCGGTTAAATCAGGCATTTCATCCCGTAATAAAGCCCCGGAGATATCATCTAAAGCTTGATCCAATAAATTAAGTACCTGTTGGTCTTTCACTTGCTCACGATGTGCGCCGAGTGCTGCAATATAGCTAAGAAAGGTATGATTTAGACATAAGAACTCAAAAGCTAAGCTTTTTTGACTTGGGTCAAAATCTGGTTCAGTGGCAAGGGTTGAAATCAGTGAGGCAACATCTGCATCCCGATTATGTGCAGCACGGCGAACAATTCGATACTCTAAACTATTATTGCGTCCCTGATGATATTGAGCGACTACATTTGCCAAATAATTGCATTGAGCTTCCAATGAGCGTTGAATCGTGCGGGGTAAACGACGGAATTTCCAGTCAGGGAAAATAAAGCTGACACCGAACCAGGCGAGGGCACAGCCAATCACTGTATCAATCATACGAGGTAGCGCTGCCTCATAGCCAAGCCCATCCAAGTTAAAATTGATCAGCGCCATGATGGTAATAAAGGCAGTGGCTTGGGCATATTGTTTACTGCGTAAATCAAAAAACAATACACCACTGAGTACGAGTAATAAGAGTTGTCCTTCAATAGAGGGCACAAAATACAAAATTGCATAGCCTAAAATAATGCCGCCTAATGTTCCAATAATCCGTAATCTTAAACGTCGTTTGGTCGCATTAAAGTTCGGTTGGCTGACAAACAGTGCGGTTAATAGAATCCAGTAACCATATTCAATATTGGTGAGTTGCACAAAAACATAGCCAATAAACAAAACAATCGAAACACGAATTGCATGTCTAAAAAGTACAGACTCGGGAGTTAAATTTTGTTTGATTCGAATGACAATATCATCCCAACCTTTGAGGTCATCATCTTTAAGTTGGTTTTCGAAATTTTTACTTTGATCGTATTTTATATGTCGTTCAGTTTCGAGATTTTGTAATTGGGCATCAATCGACTTTAAGTTTTGATAAAGTGCAAACAATGAATTGATCCAAATTAAGTCATAATTTTCTTCTTTTTTGAGTTTATCCAGCGAGTATCTGAGGTTTTTAAAAGCATGCTCAAAACGGACATTATGCTGGTAGGTGGTGCGGTGTAAGATACTATCGCTTAGATCCTTACAGGCTTTGCCTTGCAGCGCTAAAATACGTTGAAAACGAAATAATACATCACTATGTTCAAACATTTTGGCCAGCTTTTGATAATCAATATGTGCTGAATCGGCCCGTTCATGAATATCTTGTGCAACAAAGTAATATTGTAAACTACGACGTGTATCACGTTGTCCTCGGTCACCCTTTAAACGCGTCAACAAGGCGGTACGCATATCATTAAAAATGCTGATGAGCTGCCCATTTTCCATAGACAAACTAATCATACTGTCTTGATAGCTGGTTGGTGTCATATCGACATCAAACAAATTGGATTTGGAAAATAGAAAATTACCTAATGATGAAAAACATTGAGACAGCTTGTCTTGAACTTGCCGTACTGGGAACAGTAAAAAACTGATGGTTGAAATAACCCCATACCAAATTGCACCAACCACCAATAGACTTGGCTGGATATACCATTGATCAAATAAATGCACCCCAAGCATGGAATACACAGAAACCACCAGACAGCCATAAGAAATGGTGGCATAGCGACGTCCCAAAGAACCCAATAAAATCCAACCGATACAAGAAACAATCAAACCTAAGGCAAACAGAATAGGGTAAGGAAAGAGCAGGCTCACTGAGGCAGCGGTGATAAAGAATCCGATATAGGTGTAGATCAAATTCATGATACGTACAGAGAAGCGATCGTCTATATCACTGAGACCTGCTGCAACCACCCCTAAGGTGAGTGGAATGGTCATTAGCTGCTGTCCCAACAGATAAGGTACAAATGCAGTCCCTGTAAAGGCAATGATCATTCTCAAGTTATACATGAAACTTGTGTTGTAGGTTGCTTTTCTGAGTTTTAACAGCCAAGTGTTCAAAGGAAATCCTTGTTAAATCAATAGGGTGTTATTTACTTGGGAAATGCGATTTGGCTTATATGACTTTTCACTTATCTTTGTGACAAATCATACAATGGACAGTGTAAACTTGTCTGCAACATTCCTTATCAAATTATAAACCATCTATGTCTGAAAAAAACGTTGGTCAGCAGTATTCAACGGGCTGGATTATGCTTTTGGCTTTATTTACTTCTTTGGGTCCATTATCCATTGATATGTATTTGCCGGCATTACCACAAATGGCGCAAGATTTTAATGTGACGACCCAGCAAGTCGCCAATACCTTGCCGGCGTATTTTTTTGGTCTTGCTGTTGGTCAATTGATTTATGGTCCAATCAGTGACCGTATTGGGCGTAAGAAACCGCTTTATTTTGGTATGACCTTGTTTGCTTTTGCCAGCTTGTTGTGTGTTTTAGCACCTGATCATTGGTCGTTGATTGCCGCACGCGTTTTACAAGCCTTGGGGGGCTGTGTGGGTGTGGTGATGGCACGGGCTGCAATTCGAGACCGTTTAGATGTGCAAGGTTCAGCGCAAGCTTTTTCCAGTATGATGATTGTGATGGGGATTGCCCCAATTCTTGCTCCAACCTTGGGTGCCGCCATTCTACAATTCTTTAGTTGGCAAGGTGTCTTTATTGCCTTGTTTGTGATTGGTCTGTTTTGCTTATTTTGTGTACATTTTTTATTTAAGGAAACACTCGCACCAGAACGTAGGCTGCGTCTCAACTTTAAACAAGTTTTTATTTTATATGCTGCTATTTTTAAAGATCGAAGCTTTCGCTTTCCAATGTTGGCAGGTTGCTTTACTGGTGCAGCACTATTTTGTTATATCAGTTCCGCGGCAGCAGTGTTGATGGATGGTTATCATTTAACTCAGCAACAGTTTGCTATTGCCTTTGGTTTTAATGCTTTTGGTATCATTTTACTGTCTTCTATCAATAAGCGTTTAGCCAACAAACTCTCGGTGATCCTGCGGTTAAAAATTGGTGGTTTGATTCAAGTCACAGGTGGGCTGATTATTGTCAGCGCAGGTTTCATGTCTGATGCACCATTGGTGATTGTCATGTTGGGCTTATTTTTCTCTGTTTCAGGGATTGGTTTTACTGGACCGAATGCGATGGCATTGGCGATGTCTGAACAAGGCTCAAGAGCAGGAACTGCAAGTGCAATTATGGGCAGTATGCAATTTGCGTGTGGTCTATTGGGTGGTGTGGTATTGAATTTTCTCATATGGAATCATTTATTAAATATGGGAATTTTGATGTTGGCTTTTACTCTGGCTGGATTTATGGCAATTTTAAAAGTGGCTCAACAGTTCAAGATGAAACAAATTTAAGCTTATATCGATACTGAACAAGAGATCGTCTTGTTTATTTACAAGACAAAAGTGAATTTTGTTTTATTGAATCAAAGACGATCTGTATTTTTTATTCAAGTATGAGGAAATTGACAGGTTCTAAGAGATTGTATTGTTAGAACAAGTACGCGATACACATACACGCGGTCAAAGCAGAAACGATAAAAACACAAACGCCAGAAAAACAAAAGCCGACGATTCGAGTGATGAGTAAATCGTCGGCCAAAATACTTCGTTATAAAGATTCAGGCTGCTAAGTTGAATCTTAAGAAGCATAAGTTTTTAGTTTCTCTGAGAGAAGGTCTCCAAATTTCTTTGCGGATGCCGTGCAATCAATTTGGTTGCTGCAGACCTTATACTTATATAACGACAACAGTTTCAAATTGGTTGACAAGAAAATGAAAAAAAGTTGAAAAAAAATTATAATATTGTTCTTTATGCAATCTAGGCTGTCGTCATGGTGTCTTTAAACAAATATTTTTTGTGGTTTTTGCTGCTTTGTTTAGTCTTGACCATGGTTACAGGTGTATTGGCTGCATTATTGCCCAATGAAATTGCGGGGGTATTAACAGCAATACCTTATCTGATCGCGATGATTATTGTGTTATATCGTTTTCTCAAACAACAACGCCGTGCGCCTACAGACCAAGAGCGTAAAAAACTGACCCTTGGTTATACTGCAATATTTTGGGGCTATAATTTACTTGGGGTATTTGCGGGTGTTTGGTTTTTTTCTCAAAATGATCCAGAAGTGTGGAAAACTTTTGTGATGTATCTGCAAAATACTCAATTTTTGCTCACTGCATTGATCATGTTGTTGATGTTGGCAATCCCTTTATATTTAATTACCTATTGGTTTTATGGAAAGCAAGCGCAGCGTATGGCAGTTAAAATGTTTGGTCAATGATCTGTTTAAATTGTTGACTTTACTTTGAGAAATCAAAGTCATTGATGAAATTTGTATCAATACAAATAATCAAAAAATAAATCTTATTTTTAAGCTATGGATATGCTGTTAGTGTACGAACATATCCATAAATTCGCGTAATTCTTGAATAGCAATTTCAATGTCTGTGGTTAACCACGTTGGTTCAAAGATCCCTGCATAATGTTCTAAACGATCTTGAGGAACAACAAGTCGTATCGGGCAGTCTTCTTCAAGTAAACGCCATGGCACGATTGGAACTTCATTATCCAGAAATGGTACGACATTGCGAATATCAATAATCATTGCATTGACACATTCTGGGAACGGCATGACCGACAATTCATCTGTACGGCGACGGAAATACTCTAAATCGCCCCATTTTAGAATATAACTTGGCTTGTTAAATTCAATAATTCCAATGAGATGATCATCTCTTGAGGTATGTGTGAAGCATTGATGCGTGACATCAGTGTCCAAGTCCAACCCGACACTTTGTCGTTGATAAGCCATATCTACAATAGCCAAAAAATGGGGTACATATTATAGCTCATTTATCTATCAAGAACTGTTCGAATTAAAATTTACTTTTGCTTAAAATATTTTTACACACAGATCACAAATAGCCTGTTAGTATAAAAATACATCAATTCGATGGAGGTGGACGTCATGAAACACGATTTCAATAAACCATCTTATGTAACAAGTACTGAAGATATAACGCATAAGAATCGCTTACCCATTTATATGCTTATTCTTGTGGGGTTATTTCTTGTTTCCTTGCTTGTTTACATGATCGCCGACTGGGTTTAATCCCATATATCATCTATAAAGATTATATTGATAAGACAAACTCTAGCTGCAAAGCTGGAGTTTTTCATTTTTGCATGCTTTTGTTGTATTTATGCAGTTAAATTTGCTCGTTATATAAGCAATAGATAAAGTAGAAGAGTAATTCATCAAGTATCCAATTCAAATAAAGAATGTTGCTTAAAGTCATTTGAGCACACTCAGATTGTTATAAATCTATAACTTGAGGAAATAAAAATGAATGAAATTTTACAAACAAGGGGGAGATTTGATGCCATGTATTATTGGGATCAATTCCACCCGATTCTCGCCGCTGTTGCCATCCTTATTGTGGGATGGATTATTGCACTGATTGTTGCAGCAGGAATTAAAAAAATCCTAGAAAAACTAGGTACAAATACAAAATTGTCTTCAGCAACAGGTCATCGTTCAAATATTGAAAGTATTCTTTCTCGAATTGTTTTTTGGGTGGTGATGGTGATCGCGGTGATTGGTGCATTAAATGTGCTGAATCTTACCAGCGTAAGCAGCCCATTTAGTTTGATGATTCAGCAATTCTTATTGTTTATTCCACAATTACTGGCTGCCGTGGCCATAGGGTTTATCGGCTGGATTGTGGCAAATCTGGTTAAAGTCGGCTTAAAAAAAGCCTTGGATCGGACTCAACTTGATGAAAAATTAAGTGCCGATGTTGGGGTCAGTCCGATCAGTCAGAATATCGCTGATATTGTGTACTGGCTAATTTTATTGCTGTTCCTACCAATTGTATTATCAATTTTAGGTTTGCAAGGCTTATTGCTTCCAGTGCAGAACATGCTGAATGAGGCAGTCTCTTATATACCAAATATTTTCATTGCGGGTGTCATCGTTTTTGTCGGTTATATCTTGGCAAAAATCCTGCGCGGGATTGTTGAGGGTTTAATCAACAGTCTAAATTTACAAACCCAAATAGAAAAAGTAGGGCTATTTAAAAACTCAAACCAAGGTTTAGCGAAGTTTTTAGGCTCTTTTGTTTTTGCCGTTGTCATGATTACTGCGTTAATTGTGGCTTTTGAAGCACTTGGTATACAGGCTATTTCACAACCAGCAACCGCAATGCTGGGTGAAATCATGTATGCAATTCCACATATTATTGCAGCCGGATTAATTTTAATTGTGGCCTATGTGGTGTCTCGTTTTGTGGGGCGTTTGGTTTCAGAAGTTGTTGCTGGAACAGGTGTTGATGAAATTCCTGCAAAATTAGATTTGCAACGCTTTTTAGGTGACACGAAAGTTTCTTGTATCATTGGTTATCTGATTGTTTTCTTTACCATGTTATTTGCTGTTTCCGAAGCGGCAAATCGACTGGGCTTTGAGCAAGTTAGTCATTTGATTTCAATGTTTATTTACTTTGGTGCCAACATTTTGTTAGGCGCAGTGATTTTGGTGATCGGTTTCTGGTTGGCCAATATCGTGGCGAATGTGGTACAGCGTGGTGAGTACAAAAGCTCAAGATGGTTAGGCAACTTGGTTCGTGTTTTGATCATGGGGCTGGTGATTGCAATGGGTTTAAAAGCCATGGGAATTGCCGATTCGATCGTTAATCTTGCTTTTGGCTTAACCTTGGGTTCTGTGGCAGTTGCTTTTGCATTGGCCTTTGGTCTAGGTGGACGTCAACCTGCAGAACGCGTTTTAACGGATTTAATCGATAAAGCCAAGAAAGAGGCAAATCAACCGAATCCATTAAAGCAAGAAAAGACTTATTCATCACAGCCAAGTGGTACAGATGCTACGCAAGTAACCGCGGATACCCCTGCGATTGAAAATGAGTACAAGTCACTTACTGATTCATTGAAACAGGACAAAGATGACCCGAATTAACATTTAAATTCTTTTAAAGATCGATCAGGATTGATGCTTGATCGATCTTTTTATTTTTAGGTCAAAAGTGAGAGGGAATAGAGATGTCTAAGAAAAAGCCAAATAATTTCATTGCACCCATTGTGATTGCAGGAATCACTGTGGGTTTTTTAGCAAGCGCTTATAAATTTGTGTTTGCAAAACCGAAAAAGCAGCCATCAGAAATTGTTAAGCAACAACATGAATCTCAAAACAAATCTCAAGAGTGATTGTGTTCGCAAAGCATGAATTTTATCGGTTTTTTATAGAAAATAGATAGACATCAGATGATTTATTGTCTAGATTGAATGGGTGAATATGTAGGCAATATAAAACACACTCATCTGATAAATATCATTTTCAAAGGAATTGAAATGAAGATCATCTATTTTTTACACAAAATTCATCAGTCGTTATTTGCAAAAAACCATGATCTAAAGTCGATGGATTTGGCGATTCAACGTGTGACCCAGAAGCAGCAAATCCAGAATCAACTTATCTTATTTAAAACAGATTATCTGGAATAAGCTTTCTATTAGACTTCTTTCATACGTCCGTTTTAAAACCATAAATCAACATAAAAGTGTCCTCATCCTAGCCTTCTCCCAGCGAGAGAAGGCGCTTTCAATACCCACATGATTCACTCCACATAATCATTTTTTGATTTATGAAAGATCTTTATTGATCAATTTAAATTAAACATATTCTGAAGCTGCATGTGCTGAAGCCCATGCCCACTGAAAATTAAACCCGCCTAAATGACCAGTTACATCTAAGATCTCACCTATAAAAAATAAACCTTTTTGTTTTGTACTTTCCATGGTTTTTGATGAAACTTCAGTGGTGTCAACACCGCCTAAAGTGACTTCTGCAGTCCGATAGCCTTCAGTACCAGAGGGTTTGACTTCAAATTGCTGTAGTTTATTGGCAATCGTTTCAAGTTTTTCATCACTTAATTGCCCAATCGCCGTTTCAGCCCACTCGGACCAAATGAGATTTTGTAGTTCAATCACCACACTTTTCGGTAAAAGTTCAGTCAGTAAGGTTCTGATTAACACCTTGGGTTGGCTTTGCTTTTTGCGCTTTAAAAAATCAAACAGCTCAAGACTTGGTAAAAAGTTAATATGGAATGCTTGTCCTGCATTCCAATAATTTGAAAGTTGTAATGAGCTTGGACCACTTAAACCACGATGTGTAAACAACAATGCTTCAGTAAATGCAATCAGTTCGTTAGATAGTGTTGCTTCAACTGCATTGCCGCTTAAACGAGTGGTAACTTCTTTAAATTGATCTGAAAAAGTGAAGGGAACTAAACCTGCGCGTGTAGGATAGATGTGGTGACCAAATTGTTTGGCAATTTCATAGCCGATGCCAGAGCCACCCAATGTTGGAATAGATAAGCCACCTGATGCAACAACAACAGATTCAGCCTGAAAATAGCCTAAATTGGTGGCGACTTGAAAAGTCTGATCGTCAACCGTGTTGATCGCTTTGACTTCACAACTGGTTTTAATCTCAACATGATGTGTTTTTTCACATTCGTTGAGCAGCATGCTTAAGATTTCTTTTGCGCCATTTAAGGTAAACAGTTGTCCATGTTTGCGTTCTTCATAGTCAATGCCATATTCACAGACCATCCCAATAAAGTCCCAATTGGTATAACGCGTCAGGGCAGAGATGACAAAATGTGGGTTATGTGAAATAAAATTTTCAGGCTCAACATAAAGATTGGTGAAGTTACATTTACCACCACCTGACATGAGGATTTTTTTACCAATTTTATTGGCTTTCTCAACCACTAAGACTTTACGACCTCGAGCAGCTGCTTTTGCCGCAAGCATTAAACCTGAAGCACCCGCGCCGAGGACAATCACATCATATTGGTTAGAAGACATATCACACTCATGGAAACTTTGAGCAGGGGATTATAGACAAATTTAAAGTAATTTTCAGGACAATTATAAACAGATGAGATTTAGCTACGTCCTTGCAAGCCACCACTGTGCAGGATCAAAATTTTTGCATTTTCTTCAAAGTAACCTTTTGAAATTAAGTCAAAAATTCCATAAAACATTTTTCCAGTATAAATCTGTTCAAGCGGAATGTGATATTGTTGCTCAAAGTTGTTGATAAAGCTAAGTAATTCAGCAGTGGTTTTGGCATAGCCCCCAAAACAATAATCATCCAGTATTTTCCAATTGCTTTTATGGGTGAGTTGACTGACATCTTGTTGTAAAAAATCACCTTTAAGTGCTGAAAATCCTAAAATTTCCTGCTGTGGTGAACTGGCGTTAATCAGCCCAGTGATTGTGCCACCTGTTCCTACCGCACAGCAAATCACATCATAATGATTTAAATCTTCTGTCGTTAAAATTTCCTGACAACCTTGTATAGCAAGCTCATTGGTTCCACCTTCAGGAATAATATAAGTGTTTGGATAATGTTGTGTTAATTCATCGATCCAGTCATGATTATTTTTTTGTCTATATTTTTCACGTGAAACAAAAACTAGCTGCATGCCCAACTGCTGTGCTGTCGTTAGAGTTGTGTTGAGCGGTTTATGCGCTAACTCCTCGCCCCGAATGATCCCGATGCTTTTAAATCCAAATAACTGTGCTGCATAGGCTGTGGCAGCGATATGATTGGAATAAGCACCACCGAACGTCAGAATCTGTTTTAGGCCAAGCTGACGTGCTTCAATCAAATTATATTTGAGTTTAAAAAATTTATTGCCAGAAATTTGTGGATGGATTAGATCAAGCCGTTTAACTGTAAGTTGAACAGATCTAGCAAAATCTAAACTTTGGTAGGGAATAGTTTGGGCAATATGATCAAACATGCTGATTTTTTAACTGAATGGGTGTGTATGAGTAGCTTTGACTTAAGCCTGTTCAAGATATTCTAATCAAACCTGTAAAACAAGACAGGTTTGATTGAGTTTCATGTCTATTATTGGGGATAAATTTCTAGGTTTTAACTCAAGCTTTTCACTTAGGCGGATCATTGAGTGCTGGTATCGACGGAAGTCACCACAGACATCCCCGGTCGTAAGAATTCTAAACCTTTTTGATTGGGATCAATAGCAATCCGCACAGAAATACGCTGTACGACCTTGGTAAAATTACCTGTGGTGTTGTCAGGCTTAAGCACACTAAACTCAGCACCCGCAGCAGGTGAAATTTGTTCAATACGGCCAGTAAATTTTTGATGTTTCATGGCATCTACGGTAAATGTTGCTTTTTGCCCGATGTGCATATCGGCAATTTGTGTTTCTTTGAAATTGGCAATTACCCAAGTTTGTTGCGGAATCAGATACATTAACTGGGTTCCAGCTGCAACATATTGCCCCACGCGAGGGCTAACTTCGCCCAATTGTCCATCCATCGGTGCTGCAATCACGCTGTAGTCTTTCGTTGTCACCGCTTGATCAAATTGTGCCTTGGCATTGGTGACTTGTGCTTTTAAGCCCGATTGAGCCACTTGAGCTGTTTTTAATGCTTCTTGAGCAACCAATACATTGGCTTCAGCTTGTTTGAGTAAGGCTAAATTATTCTTTACATCCGCAGCCGCTTTGTCTTGTTCTGTTTTAGAGGTTGCACCAGTATTTCCCAATTGTTGATAACGATTGAGTTGTGCTGTTGAAAGTTCATAACTTGCTCTGGCTTGTTCAACTTTGGCTTGTGCAGCCACAATGTCCGCTTTGCGTTGTTCAATCGCTTGGGTTTGATTGGCTAAAGTGGTATTGGCCTGATCAACACCTGCTTCAGCCTGAGTCACTTTCTGATCATAGGTTGTGGTATCAATATGCATTAACGGCTGCCCCTTTTTGACATGGTCAAAATCAGTCACCAACACATCTTTGACATAACCATTGATTTGAGAAGATAAAACTGTGGTTCTGCCTTTGATATAACTATTGTCGGTGGATTCTATGGCGCTATCAAAAGGACCAATTTTCCATGCGCGCATAATCACAGCAATCCCCACCAACAAGACCAAGAGCATCAACAGCAATGTTCTTTTTGCTGTTGGAATAAGCTTACTGGATGGTGGTGGCGCTGCTGCAGGTGCTTGTGGTGGTGTAACTGCTGCTTGCTCTGTTGGTTTTTGATCTTGCGACATAAGAATTCTCAAATATTTTTTAATACATAGCGTGACATCATGGATCATCTGATTTCGGAATAGCCTGAGATCTGTCTAACTGCTATTGAGGACCTGTTGCTGTTTTTTGAGTTGATAGCGTGTCCAAGCAATATTAAAACTACTCCAAATCAACAGTAAAATGGCGAAAATTCCATTTAATGCAATCACATCATTATAGGCACGCACTTGTGCTTCTCGTGTCACAATCTGGTTTAAATTGCGATAAGCTTGGTTCTGTTCAAGTGATGCATCTAAAGTATATTTATTGGCTGCTTGCTGATAGGCTGCAAGTCGTTGCACCACCAATGGATCAGTGGGTGATAAGTCACTGACAATTTCAGCCCGATAATTTTGGGTGCGTAATTGTTGATAGGTTGAAAAGAATGAATTTCCAATTAAACCACCAAAGCTTTGTGTTGCAGAGAACAACACCACAAAAGTGACCATGTGTGATGGGCCTTTTTGTAAGGCATTAATAATCCCTGTCAGCAGCAATGGTCCGATAAACATACCACTGGCAAAGCCAACGATAAATTGGCTGCGGTAAAAATTCTCAGGTCGAACATCACTGGTGAGGTGATAGTCTAAAGCGCAGGCAATAAGAACCAAGACTACAGCACCGACCAAGTGCCATGAGATGCGTTCTCTTTTAAAGGTCATGGCGCTAAAAACGGTGCCGAGCACAATGCCAAGAAAAATCACGCTATACAAGGTAACGAACTGATCAGGTCCCATGCCCATGGTCTTTAAAAAGTTAACGGCTGCGTAACTTTGCTCAGACATAAGCAAACGAATCGCCAACGCACCAAACACAAATTTAAGTGTGGTGGCTGAACCTAGCCAACGGGTAATGATAAGCGGATTGACACGGTAATGTTCATAAGTCAGTCCGATAACAATAAGACTGAAGCCAGCAATTAAGGCATACCCTAACCATTTGACTTCAAACCACCAAAGGATAGGGCCTTGGGTCAGGACGATACATAGCAGGGCAAAGCCGGGTGCAAGCAAAGCAAAAGTGAAGAAATCCTGTTTTTCAAAGACTTCGATTCTTAAGCTACGTGGTAGTTTTAAAGAAACCACCATAGCCAAACAACATATCGCTAAACCCAGCTCAAAGGTATAGAGCACAATCCAGTCATTTACATCAACCAGAGATGGGGAAATGATCCATGCTAGTGGAATACCCAATTGTTGAAAGCCCAGCGCGAGATAAATTCCTCGCCCAAAGTTTTCTCGTTTAAAGGCCTGCATGATGTAGTACATGCCTAAAGAACTCAGGGGGGCGGCAACCAAACCGCTGATCACACGGACAAACAATGCCATTTCAAAGGTGTGCACAAAGATATGCAGCACCAACACACAAATAAAAAGCACTAAACCAATTTCAGAAAAAAGCCGTAACCCATATTGTTGCCGAGCTTTAAACAGAATCATGTTGGAACTAATATTTGCCATCACATAAGCTGCGGGAATCCATGCAGCTTCTGAAGGCGTTAGCGAGTATTCACCCTGAATAAGTGGTAAATTTGCAGTAATAAAACCATTACTTAAACTGCCTGAGATCGCAACAAACAGGCCAATAAAAAAATAAATCAGCTTTTTATGTGTTGGATGTGCAATAGCCGCAGGCGAGCCTGGTAAGGTTGGACGCTCTTCAGGTGTCCAATCTGGGGCAGGTTCAAGTAAACGTGGCGATTTATCCATAAGTGCCTCAATTACGCCTTGATGCCATCAATCAGTAAGTCAACTGCACGTGTGGCCAGTTGAACTTGTTCTTCGTCGGTTAGCCCTTGAAAGGAAGCTCTTAGAATACCGGTAATTAGCGCATAATCTTTTGGGGTAAGATCTGGTCGGCAAATTCGATGGGCAATGGCTTGATCAATCAGTGGTTGAAGAATTGCGTCACGCCGTTGATAAATATCCACCATACTTGGGTCATTACGATCAATCACACGCCAATATTCCATCAAGGCGGTGAGATAAGGCAGATTCTCGACATGATTGCGAATTAACCGAATCAAACCATCAGGATATTCTGAAAAGCTTTTTGCCCGTTCATCTAGACGAGTTAATGCTTGTTCCATCAAGGCGATGACCAACTCACGGCGATCTTGAAAATTACGATAAAAGGTTGCCCGTCCAACGCCAGCTTCATCAATCACAAGCTGTAATGGCGCACGAATCCCTTGTTTACGGAATATTTTCAGTGCAGCATTGAGCAAATCTTCGCGATTTTGTGCCGCTTGTTTTTGACGTATACGCATAGGGGAAATTGCATTAAATTTTATTCTGATATTTAACGGACATTTTTGTCCGTTGTAAATTGCTAACTCTGTGGATTTTTGTAAATTGCAGCTTTAAAGTGAATGAGATTGGTTAGAATGACTTAGGTCAATGATTAATAAATCGTATAAATAGGTTTAGATTTCTAAATATTTACCCTTTAAAATAAAACAATAAGTGTGCTGAAATTGTGAAAATTTTTAAAAATATTGTTATTTCGATCTGCTGCATCGGTGTATTGGCGTTAAATGCCTGTACGCCATCTGAGAAAAAAGCAGATCAGGCTGCATCTTCAAGAAAATCATCAGATCAACAGATTGAACAACAATTCAAGCTTTGGAAGGCGCAACAAGACCCCCAATTATTGGCGGATTATTATCAGTTTATGTCGCAGTATTTAAAACATCCGCCTAGTCTGATGGAGCTGACAACCAGCCGAAACTATATGCCGGAACAGTGTTATTCAAAACGTTTTGCCATCCCGCCTAAAGCCTTTTGGAAAAATGTGGTGAGTAGTTTGCAATTGGTGGAAAAGTTAAATCGAAATGAATATTTTAAAACATATACGATTTCAGCAATCTATCGTGCCCCTGAATTAAATAAATGCATAGGTGGGGCGGAAAAAAGTAAACATTTAAGTAATTATGCAGTTGATTTTCATGTGCTATCACCCAAAGAAACCATTAAAAAAGAGCGCGAATTATTAGTTAAAAAAATGTGTCATTTTTGGCAAGTGGAAGGCAAAAGTTATAAAATGGGTTTAGGCGTTTATGGTAATAATCGCTATCATATTGATACCCAAGGATATCGTACTTGGGGTAAGGACTTTAAATCGAAAAGTTCGCCGTGTGTAAAAAGTTAAAATTGTATTTTTGAGCAAGAATTGAACTTGAATCTATATTAAAAAATGCTGAGAGATTGGAACGTTATTTATGAAATGTCTACAGACCCTAATAAAGGGTTGTTTATTTGCTCTGCCTTTTTTCAGTAGTTATTCTGTTTTTGCGCAAGCTGATGCTGCTGTCGAAGTTGACCCTGAATACGAGGTATTGGGGCGTGCAGGGAAACTGAAAATTCAAAAAGAGTCTTGCACTCAGCATGGTTCTAGTTGTGACTATGTACTCTATGATGCTAAAGGAAAGAAGCAGGTATTAATGGAAAAATGGAGTAAAACCGCAAACGTTTATCAATTTAATCCAAATTTAATGGGTTTTTTGTTGGGGGTAACAGGAAGTGAGTATAATCTCACTGTGATTAACAATAAAAATCAACAAAAAGATTATGGCAGTTTTCTTGCGATGAATGGGCAGCAAAGTTGTTTTGTAACTTTTGAATCGAATTTAAAAAATATGCCAAATTCATTGGTATTTTATAGTATTCCTGATTTTCGGGTACGTTTAGTGCTCAACAACAAAGTGCCACAGTTTAAAAAGCTGAACTATCCTGCAACGGCAAATTTTGAGGATAATGGTGATTTTTCATTTAACTATAATATCAAGATCGGAAACGAGATGGGTGTACAGGATGTCATCATTCAAAACCCTTGTCAGTCTGATTATCGGGTAATTATGAGTTAATATAAATAAAATAAAGTTATTAATTTTATTAAAATTCATCATTTTTATTTTTGAATTGAGTTGTCTATTGTCGTTTTATTCAACAACAAGGACACGACAATGACCACTCAACAGCAAGTTAATCAGGCACAATATCAAAATAAATCAGAAGCATACTTAAATAGCCAAGTACATGCACAAGGCATTGAGTTTGAAAAAATGCAAAATTTAATCCAACAGCATCAATTCAAACGAGTTTTGGATCTAGGCTGCGGTGGTGGGCATGTCACGTATCAGATTGCTGCATTCACTGAGCAAGTAATTGCCTATGATATTACGCCTGAAATGGTCAATCTTGTGACCACGCAATCTCAACAAAAGGGATTCGATCATGTCATAGGGAAGGTTGGTGCGGCAGAGCAATTGGATTTTCCTGTTGAGCATTTTGATTGTGTGATCAGTCGTTATTCTGCGCATCATTGGCAAAGTATCACTCAAGCGATTGATGAAATTTATCGTGTATTACGTGCTGATGGCAAAGTGATCCTATTTGATATTATTGGCAATTCTAATCCAATTTTAGACACCTTTATTCAGACCATAGAAACCATTCGTGATCCAAGCCATGTTCGAAATTATAGTTTGGCGGAATGGGTAAAAATCGTAGAACAAGCAGGCTTTAAGGTAGAAACCATTGAAAAGCAAAGTTTACTGTTAAATTTTCAAAGTTGGGTGGAGCGTATGCAAACACCAGTAGAGGGTATCCATACCATTCGCTATTTACAGTCCAAAGCCGCTGATCAAGTACAACAGTATTATCAGATTCAGCAAGATGGTACATTTACCAGTGAAGCTGTATATTTGGTATTGAGTAAAACTTGATTTAGAAATCTGATGCCAAAAAAAATAATCAATACAATATTTCCGATATTATTTAGCATGATGGCTTATTCCAGTAGTGGTTATGCCGAGCAGATTCATCGCACAGTGGCGAAGATAGGACAATTTTCAGTTATTCAGCAAACATGCGATGAAGATGTAAATGATCATTGTGATTTTGTACTCTATGAAGGCGATGATTATAGATTGCCCTTGGTCGTAGATTGGAAGCGTGGTTTAAATGTTGAAAACCAAACCGAGGATTTCTTGCATTTAAGCTATGGCTATACCTTTAATGTTCATCATAGTCTTTTCATATCGAAGGCAGGGATCGTTCAGGCTTTAGACAACGTTGTTGCTGTGGATGAAAACACTGGGTGTATCGCTCGATTTGAATTAAAAGATGCGCCTACGATTATTTTCCAAAAAGCATTTACCGCGAAAATTTTAAACAAAATTCAACTTCAGCCAGAGCAATACCCTAAAATTGAGTCTGTAAGCGTAGATGCTTTTCAATATTTTAGTGACATGGAATTTGATGGAAATAGTGGCTTTCACTACCGTTACAAAAATAAAAATGGTGAAGATCAAGCTGTTTTAATGATACATGCTTGTGACGTATAGCCACTTTCTATAGATAGACACCTTTTGAAATAAAAAATAGCTGTATTTTTAATCAGAACTGTTATGCTCGAACTATAAATAAAACAAAAAATGGAGGAGATGCCATGAAAAAGCTATCCATCAGTTTGAGTGTAATACTTGCAGTATTTTTGGCTGGGTGTGAAAAGAAACCACCTACACCAACAAAAACTGAAGTTCGTTCAATCCATATCGCAGGTATGCCTGTGTATGAAAAAGATTATCGTCTCAGTGCTCGTTCAGTGGATGCACAACCCTGATTTTTATTCAAAATATAAAAACGAGTGCATCAAAAGAGGATGCACTCGTTTGGTTTTAATTCAATTTAACTCAGTTGATTTTAAATGAATTAATGAAAAACTGTTTCTAACGCTTTTAATCCGACTTTAGGATCAAGTAATCCATTATAGATCTCAGGAATTTCACGTTCTACGCCAAAGAACTCATAAATTGCAATCATGGCACCACGAACAGAATATTCAACAGTAAAAACCACATCATCTTCAATTTCAACAAATTGCCCCAAGAATGCGAAGTTTTTTGCGCCTTGTGGAATAACCTGTGGGCGGTCACCAGGCTTACGGCAAGCAAATAAAGCTGATGCATAAGGCATCATGGCTGTTGTTACAATAGTGTTTGCTAGAACATGCTCAAGAATGTCATCAAAACCGAGTTGATGAATCAGTTCAGTGAGTATTTCATTGCCTGTTGCTTGTGACATCGGTTTTTTGATGTAGTCACCTGTTTGATCAATTTGGAAACCATAGCCCCAGAGGGTAAAGGTGCCTTCTGGTAAATTTGCAAAATGCGGTTGAGCAGGCACCACAATCGATAAATGCCAACCAGATTCAAACCAAGTCATCAGTGCCCCAGTGCCTGGCTGGTTGCCTGTGTAATCAATGATGCGATTTAACAGAACATCGTCTTTCATGGTGAGTGTAAAAGACTCCCATTTATGTTCATCAATGTTGCCATAAAAGGTCATTGGTCGGCCAAAGTCAGGTGCTTTCTTCGCAAGGGTTTCCCATAATGTCCAACCATGATCAAGTCGATCACGAATAAGCGCTGGAACATCATCATTCCCTGCATAACGCGAATCTGCTGTAATTGAACCTAAAGTAAAAATGGCAAGATCATTCTCTTGAAGATTGATTTGCTCAGTACCTTCAGGAAGGTTGACATACAAGCGTGTTGCACGACGTTCTAGGGTTGCTTCATCGGTTTGAATGTCTGCATCTGTCACATAATTGCCAAAACGAACATCTACGCCTTGTTCAAGCAACCAACGTTGTAGTGGCAAAATCATGGAATCATATTGATTGTATTTGGTTCTTTTTACCCCAGCGAGGGTATGAATACGTGGTAACTCTTGGATAAAACGTAAGAAATAACGACGAAGTTCTGCTGCACTGTGCCATTTTTGGAAGGCAAATGTCGTACGCCACATACGCCAAAAGTTCGTTTCAAAGAAGGTCTCATCGAAAAATTCATCAATACGACGGCTGCCAATTTTCTCTTCTTTCGCTGCCAATAAGCGTAGCATTTGCGCGCGATGGTGTGTATTTAAACCCAGTTTAGCGGCATCTGAAATTACATGCTGCGCATTAATTAAACGGGCTTGTGCATGGGTTTTGACTTGCTCATTGAACTCACGACATTCTTCACGAACAGAAATTTCAGGATTTTCTAAGGATGGAATACTCGAAAATAAGTCCCAAAGACATAAATATGTTTCATCTGTCAGCATCCGCCCGCCACGGGTAACCCATGCTTGTGCAGCATGTGGTGTATGGCCGCCATCCATTGAACCACCTGAGACATCTAACTCTTCGAGAATGTGAATATTTTTAGCCGGTACTTTGGCATCACGTATGGCAAATGCGGCAGCTGCCATTCCAGCAATTCCACCGCCAATGATCCACAAATGTGCTTGGCTTGCATCTAAGCGGTTGGTTTTGTTGTTGTGCATTTTTTACCCCTGAGTATAAATATTGATTTTGGATAATTTAAAACCATAGTTTTATTATGGTTTTTTATAGCCTATAAATACATGAAAATGGAAGTTAATTTTTGTGATTAATGTGGTCTATTTTATGGCTTTTTAGGATATTTTATATACCTTGATGATTTTATTGATATAATTAAAATATTGAAAAATAAATTTTTTATTGAGTTTTTACTCTAAAAATATTTGTTTACTCTGTTTGTGGTGATAATACACAAGTGTACTTAAATTTATGATTGAAATTTTGATGAATTTGCATTGAATAAAAGTGTAATCGCGAAATAATAAAGATTTTTATATCTTCAAAAATCGGTTGTAGCGTAAAATATCTATTCTTAAAAATAGTCTAGGTCGGGGTGTCTCTTGGAATCATTATTGATTTTAGGTTCAATTGCATTGGCATTAATGCTTGGCGCAATTAGCCCTGGTCCTACATTTGTTTATGTGGCTAAAAATTCAATTGCGATTTCTCGTAAACATGGTCTGTTTACCGCTTTAGGGACAGGCACGGGCGCAGCTTTATTTGGTTTTTTAGCTGTAATGGGATTACAGGCAATTTTATTGGCTGTACCTTCTGCATATTTAGCTTTAAAAATTTGTGGTGGTCTGTATTTACTTTGGCTGGCTTATAAAATTATTAAACATGCTAAAGATCCAATGGCGCAGGCATCTGACTCATCCACGGTGATGAGTTATCAACAAGCGTTTCGTTTAGGTTTAATTACCCAGTTAAGTAATCCTAAAATTGCGATTATTTTAGCCAGTATTTTTACTGCGCTTTTACCCAAAGAAATTCCAACATATTTTTATTTTGTTTTGCCTATCTTGTGCTTTTTTATCGATGCAGGCTGGTATTCACTAGTTGCAGTGGCGCTTTCAGCGGAAAAGCCGCGCCGTGTTTATTTAAAGTTTAAAAAAGTCTTCGATCGAGTCGCAGGCTGTGTCATGACATTACTTGGTTTAAAGTTAATTTTTGGTATGAAATGATTGTTTTTACGAGTAAAAATAGTCATACATTTTATCAGTAGATCCCATTTGTTAAAAATTAATTAATAGTGTGTTTAGTTTGTGTTATATATATTCATTATAATGGTTTAGACCTTAGAGAGATGTAATTTTGAAAAAAATATTATTGATTGCTACCTTAAATGGCTTGGTACTTACAGCTTGTTCTACCACTGAAAGCTCTAAAACCATCCAAGCACCTCAAGTTGCTGTAGCGACTTCAGCGGTTAAATATTCAGGTGCGAAAACAGCAGTTTCGATTGGTAAGTTTGATAACCGCTCAAGTTATATGCGTGGAATTTTCTCTGATAATGTCGATCGTTTAGGCGGTCAAGCAAAAACGATTTTAGAAACGCACTTGCAACAAACAGGATATTTTTCAGTCTTAAATCGAGACAATTTATCTGAGCTGCAACAAGAGGCTGGTTTTGGTAAAGCATCTCAATCCATTAAGGGGGCACGTTATGTGCTCACTGGGGATGTATCTGAATTTGGGCGCAAAGAAGTGGGTGATCATCAATTGTTTGGGCTACTAGGGCGTGGTAAAACTCAAATTGCCTATGCAAAAGTCAATATTAATGTTGTTGATGTAAAAACAGCAGAAGTTGTCCATTCTGTGCAGGGTGCAGGTGAATACGCGCTCAGTGAACGCGAAATTTTAGGTTTTGGTTCTACAGCATCTTATGACTCAACCTTAAATGGTAAGGTTTTAGATCTGGCTGTACGCGAAGCGGTTAATCACCTTGTCACAGATATTCAAACAAATAAGTGGTCCGTACAATAGGTTTGAATAAATGAAACGGGTTTTATTATTTTTAAGCTTTTTTGCAACGTTAACTTTGGTTGGGTGTGCATCTGGACCACAATCTTTATATAGTTGGGGCGGATATCCACAGCAAACCTATTTAATGCTGGCGGTTCCTGAGAAAACTTCGCCTCAGCAACAAATTTTAGCGCTTGAAAAAGATGTTGAGAAAGCAAAAGCAAAAAATGCCGCAGTGCCGCCAGGTTTATATGCGCATTTGGGCTTGTTAAATCTTAATATTCAAAATGGCCCACGTGCAATTGAATATTTTGAGTTAGAGCGCCAAATTTATCCTGAGTCAACTGTTTTGATGGATCGTTTATTGAAGAAAATGACCCCTCAATCGACTGAGGTAAATTCCAAATGAAAAATATAAAACAATTATTGGTACTTGGTTTGCTGATGATGCTTTTCACCGGTTGTGCGGTATCACCTAAACAGAATCGTGATTTAGCAGCATATCGTGAGCATATCCCTAAGTCGATTTTGGTACTTCCTCCAATCAATGAGTCTCCTGATACGCGTGCAACCTATGGGTATTGGTCAACAGTAACATTGCCTGTAGCTGAAGCTGGTTATTATGTATTTCCAATTTCTGTTGTTGACACCATGTTTAAAGAGAATGGGGTGACCAATGGGTTTGATGCCCAAGCAATCCCACCACAAAAGTTAAAAGAGATTTTCGGAGCAGACGCTGCGTTATACATTAAAGTTAAAGAGTATGGTTCTAAATATCAGGTGATTCAATCTGTAGCTGCAGTTGCAGTAGAAGCCAAACTTGTAGATTTGCAAACTGGAACATTACTCTGGCAAGGTGAGCAGCGACTTCAGCAAGCCAATGATAATAGCAATGCAGGTTTGATTGGCGCGCTGGTCGGTGCTTTAGTTGATCAAATATCCAATCATTTGTCAGACAAAGCCTATACTTTATCCAGTACTGTAAGCTCTCAATTATATTCACCGAGTCTAAATCAGCAAAAAGGTCTGTTATATGGACCACGATCTCCAAACTTCACCCAACATGCGGTGAAACCTTAAGCACTGGTACTGTTTGTGAGCATCAAATAAAAACCCCAATTTAAAAATTGGGGTTTTTATGTTTAAAGCATATTGCTGATTAGTGCACCATAGAAATCTTGTCTAAGAAGAATTTGGTTCTTTCATGACGCTCATCCGGCTTATTAAAGAAGTCATCTGTTGCACAGTCTTCCAAAATCTTGCCTTGATCCATGAAAATAACTCGACTTGAGACTTTACGAGCAAAGCCCATCTCATGAGTTACACACATCATGGTCATGCCTTCTTTTGCCAATTGACTCATGACTTCAAGCACTTCACCCACCATTTCAGGGTCTAATGCCGAAGTAGGTTCATCAAATAACATGCACACTGGATCCATACACAGACCACGAGCAATCGCAACACGCTGTTGCTGACCACCAGACAGTTGCCCTGGAAACTTATTTTTGTGGGCTGCCAGACCAACACGATCTAAATATTGCAACGCTTTTTTCTCAGCCTCTGCTTTAGAACGATTTAAAACCTTAAGTTGCCCAATGGTTAAATTATCCAAAACAGTCATATGTGGGAACAATTCAAAGTGTTGGAATACCATTCCCACACGAGAACGGAATTTTGCCAGATCAGTTTTTGAGTCTTTTAACGCTGTTCCATCAACAACAATATTGCCTTCTTGGAACGGTTCTAATGCATTTACAGTTTTAATCAGTGTAGATTTACCAGAACCTGAAGGTCCACACACCACCACAACTTCACCTTTTTCAATTGAAGTGGTGCAATCTGTAAGAACTTGAAAATCTCCATACCATTTTGAGATATGTTGTATTTCTATCATGGGCATATTGATTCTCCAATTATCGAATTATTGCTATTTTTTGATGTAAACGCTTCACAAGTCGTGAAAGCGCAAAGGAGATACAGAAGTAAACAACTGCTACAATCAGGTAGAAAGTTGCTTTGGTTTCAGCACCGTAGGTATTTGCTAAGGTATTGGCATTGCCCAAGAAGTCTGGCGCACTAATCACGTAAACTAATGATACATCTTGGAAAAGTACGATAGATTGAGTCAAAATGACAGGTAGCATGTTTCTAAAAGCTTGTGGCAACACCACATTGGACATGGTTTGTCCATAGGTGAAACCAAGTGCATAACCTGCATTGACCTGACCTTTAGAAACAGACTGAATCCCTGAACGTACAATTTCTGAAAAGAATGCTGCTTCAAAAATTGCAAAGGTCACCACACTTGAAAACAGTGGGCCATAATAGGTATCTGACTGAAACTCAAAAATCTTTGGCAATAAGAAATAGAAAATGAAGATCACTTGAATCAGTGGTACACCACGGAAGAAATCGACATAAACTTTAGCAAAATTACTGGCGACTTTATTGTTGGATAAACGCATCATGGCCAAAGGTGTGCCAATCAGAATCCCGCCAATAATCGATAAAATCGTCACCGTAACGGTAAATTTAAAACCTGCGATCAGCGTTTGAATAACATCTTGATTTTGTAAAATACTAAAATCCATGACTATTTACCCCCCGAGCCTAGACCAGGAACAGCCATACGTTTTTCAATCCAAGCCATGATCAACTTAATGGTATAGGTAATGACTAAGTAAACTGGTGTCGAAAGAATAAGAATAACAATATCTTGGGATGTTTCTTCACGCATGGTTTTGGTATAAGCAAAGAAGTTCAAAACACTCAGTGCATAAAGCACGGCAGAGTTTTTGAAAATATTCATTGCTTCAGAAGTGAGCGTTGGCCAAACAATACGATAAGCGACAGGGAGAATGACATAGCGATAACTTTGGCTTTGATTTAAACCAATTGCAAAAGCTGCATTTTTTTGTCCATTTGAAACCGTATTAATACCTGAACGTACTTGTTCAGCAATACGTGCCGCAGTATATAGACCGAGTGCAAATACCCCAACCACTGCAGGATTGTCATTGAGAATATTTTGCCACCATCCACCATGAACCATCTCTCCACTACCAGTACTTAAGCTGAGTGGTAATAATTGCGGGAATACAAATGCCCAGAAAAACAGTTGTACGATCAGGGGAATATTTCGGAAAAGTTCGACATAACAGGTACCAATAAATGAAAGCGGTTTATTGGGTAATGTACGTAAAATCCCGATGAGAGATCCAAGAAGAAATGCAATGAAAAATGCAGCAATCGCGGTCCAGACCATAGTCCAAACACCTGAGCCTAGGAGTTGTAACCAGGTTGGTGCATCTGCAACAGGGGAATAACTTTCACCACCAATCGCTTTACAGACAGATTCAGCCCATGCAGCTTTATCAAGACTATATTCATTCGAGGGGAGACAATATGCTGTCCAGTTAAGTGAGCCTACGGACATGTGTGCTCCTTGTATTTTTAATTTTATAAAAATTTATAGACCAGACTTTAAATCGAGTCTGATCTATAAACCGTTGTTTTAAACTACGTTATTAGTTAATACCAGCATCCGTAGGATTGGCTTTAAGCTTTAAATATGATGAGCTCATTGGCATATTTAAATTGACATTTTTAGGTGCGATTGGTGATTGGAACCATTTTTTATATAGCGCCGCCATTTGACCATTTTTCCACATTGTTGTTACTGTTTTATCTGCGATTGCTTTATATGCTGCATCGCCTTTCGGTAACATAATGCCATATGGTTCAGAAGAAAGTACTGGACCTACAATTTTAAAGTCTTTTGGATTTGAAGATTTTGCAATTAAACCTGCAAGAATATTGTCATCCATCACAAATGCTGCAGCACGGCCAGAAGCGACCATGGCAAATGAGTCTGAGTGGTCTTTACCATAAACGTTGTTTACGTTGACTTTTTCGCCTTTCTCACCCATTTTGATGTATTTGTCAGATGTAGTCCCTTGCGTGGTTACAACTGCTTTACCATTTAAATCTGCAATTGTTTTAATTGGTGCACTGGCTTTAACTGCCATGCGTACTTCTGTTGCATAATAGTTGGTTGAGAAGCTTACCTGTTGTTGGCGTTGAATAGAGTTTGTTGTCGTACCGCACTCCATATCGATATTGCCTGCCAACATTTCTGGAATACGCGTAGAAGAGGTAACTGCTTTATATTCAACTTTAAGATTTGGCATCTTGAGCGTTTTTTTCAGCTCATTGGCAAAGTTATTACAAATATCAACAGCGTATCCCATTGGTTTACCACCAATCACATAAGAAATCGGATCAGATGACTCACGGTAACCAATGATCACTTTCCCTGATTGTTTGATCTTTGCTAATGTATCTGCTGCTTGAACCTGTGAAAAAGCACCGCCAGCCATAAGTACACCAAGCGCTGTGGTTAAAACTTTTTTTGATAGTGTTTTTGTAGATAGTGTCATTTGAGTTCTCCATTACATGATTTTTTTGGCAGTTTAAGCCGCTCGTTTCTAAAATTAAGCAGTTATCGTGCCAAACCTTTTCCTTGAAACTACGATTCATCATATTTCTTTATATCATTATTTTTATACTCACTATTCCAATAAGTAAAGGATAAAAATAATAAATTTCATAAACTAGAAATGTGACTGGTCTCACAAAGTGGAACCTATTTTATTTAAATATTTTGAAATAAATAGCCCTAAAGCCATTTATTTTTGCTTATAGGTTTTAAATCTCTATTTATATAATTGATGACTATTTCAACAGATCTGGATCGAAGGTCTTTTTAAAAAATTGAATAAAAAAACGACATAATTAAAATTTATCTTTAATTGATAAATAACAAACATTTTTATGTAACGTATTCATTTTTTTTACTAGTCCTAATCCCTTTCCTGTGATATAAAAAATCAGTAGGCATGAATTTTGCATTGCTTATTCACATAAGATGAAATGAAATAATACAGTGTGGGAATTATGGGTATGAAGTTATCGGTTGGATTAAAAGTTGCAAATTCGTTGTCGCTTACGCCACAACTGCAACAAGCCATTCGATTACTGCAATTATCGAGTTTGGAGCTTGAGCAAGAAATTCAAATTCAACTTGATAGTAATCCTTTGCTTGAAAAAGTTGAAGAAGAGACACATGAAAGCCCTGAAAATGTAAAACAAGAACAACAAGAATATGAGCTTTCAGATTCTTTAAATGCCAACCACTTACCTGATGAACTGCCTGTAGATACAGATTGGGATGATGTCTATACCCATCAATCAACTGCAATGGAGCGCCCTGAGTTTGAGGATCGTGAAGACAATCGTCATTCAGAAGCATCATTAAAAGAACATATGTTGGGGCAAGTCAATTTATTGCATTTTTCTCCAGTGGATAAATTGATTGCGTATTGCATTGTCGATGCTTTAGATGAAAAAGGATTTTTGGCTGCCGATATTGAAGAAATTGTCAGCTCAGTACAGCATCTACTACAAACAATGGATTATGACATTGAAGTTGAAGAGGATGAGGTTCTGGTTGTTTTAAAACATATCCAACGCTTAGAACCGATTGGTATTGGTGCTCGTAGTCTTGCAGAATGTCTTTTTGTGCAAATTGAGGCTTTAGCTACCACCACACTGTTTAGGAAAGAAGCGCTGATGTTGTTGAAACATTATGAGCTTTTGGTCAGTAATGACTTAAATAAACTGATTAAGCAAACGGGTTTAAATGCTGAGTTATTAAAGTCAGCAATTGATTTATTGAAAACCCTTAAACCTTATCCGGGTGCTGAATTTGAGCAAAAAGAATCAGATTATCAAATTCCAGATGTGGTGGTGTCCAAGAAAAATGACCATTGGTATGTTCAACTTAATCCAGATATTTTACCAAAACTTCGAATTAACTCATTTTATTCAGGCATGATTAAACGTGCTGATCAAAGTGATGATAATCAATATTTACGCAATCAAATGCTTGAAGCAAAAAACTTTATTAAAAGTGTCGATGAACGTCACAAAACTTTATTAAAAGTTGCAAGTTGCATTGTGCAACATCAACGTGAGTTTTTAGAAATCGGTGCTGAAGGAATGAAACCTTTGGTTTTGCGAGATGTTGCAGAAGAAGTGGAATTACATGAGTCAACAGTTTCCCGCGTCACCACCAATAAGTTTTTACTGACACCTCGTGGTCTATTTGAGCTGAAATATTTCTTTTCGAGTCACGTTGGAACCACTTCTGGAGGAGAAGCATCGTCGACGGCCATTCGAGCAAAAATCAAAAAGCTTGTTGCAGATGAAAACCCACGTAAGCCGTTGTCAGACAATACCATTGCCAATTTATTAAAAGAAGAGGGGATAGATGTGGCACGACGGACAGTCGCAAAATATCGTGAATCGTTACATATTCCGTCTTCATCTGACCGAAAAGTGTTGATCTAAATTTTAAAGTGTGGCTATTCTAATTGTTCATTATGACGAAATAATGAATCGCTTTTTGTCTTTTGGAGTAACTTAAATGATTGCATGATATTGAGCACAGTTTCTTCCTTGGTGAATGCTGTCATGAGATCGTTTGGGTTATGACTTTCATATTCCTATATAAGGAGAGGGATAAAGCTATGCAAATTACAATCCGTGGACATCACTTAAGTATTACACCAGCAATAGAAGAAAATATTCGAGATCGATTTACCCAGATGACCAAGCATATTGATCAGGTCAATAGTATGCAGGTCAAGCTGAGTAAAGATCATCAATTGGATAAAAGATCAAAAAAAGGCAGTGCAAATCATATTGCTGAGGCAATTGTTCGTTTGCCGGGTATAGAGCTTTTCGCCCAAGCGAGCGCTGATGATATGTATAATGCGATTACAAAATTGACAGATAAATTAAAAAGGCAATTAGATAAGCATCGGAAAATGCAGTTGGATTATCAACCAATGGAAATTTTAGCGACATAAAATTGATATTTTAAAAGAGGTTGAAAAGACCTCTTTTTTTTATCTATATTTTTTGTACAAGTTAATGAATTATTTCGGTGAGTTATAGTAAAATATCCGGTTTTTACACTGTCAGTCCTATAAGAGGTCGATGCAATGAATAGTGAACAGCTCACTGAAATCTTAAAAGCAGCTTTTCCTGATGCTGAAGTTGCTGTCAGTGGACAAGCAGGTAAATTTGACCTCCGTATTGTCGACAATCAGTTTGAAGGGAAACGTCCTGTTCCTCGTCAACAAGCTGTTTACGCGCCACTTAATTCTTATATTGCCAGTGGTGAGGTACATGCGGTAACTATTCGTGCAATGACTAAAGAAGAATGGCGCAAAGCCAGTATGTTTGGAGCTTAAGCGTCAATGGATAAATTTGTCATTCAAGGTGGTGTAAAACTCGAAGGTGAAGTTCGTATTTCTGGTGCGAAAAATGCGGCTTTACCTTTATTGGCTGCAATGATTCTTGCAGATACACCGATTACATTAAAAAATGTTCCAGATCTAAAAGACGTTCGTACTTTAGTTAAGCTGATTGGTGGTTTAGGTATCACCATGAGTTATGAGGGCGAAACGGTTATCGCGGATACCTCTACACTGGATAATCAGTTTGCACCTTATGAACTGGTTAAAACCATGCGTGCATCTATTTTGGTGCTCGGGCCACTGTTGGCGCGCTATGGTAGTGCAAAAGTTTCACTTCCTGGTGGTTGTGCAATTGGTTCACGCCCTGTTGATCAGCATTTAAAAGCCTTAGAAGCTTTGGGTGCACAAATTGAGGTCGAAGCAGGTTATGTTCACGCCAAAGTGGATGGCCGTTTAAAAGGCGGTGAAGTCATCTTCGATATGGTGACTGTAGGTGGAACCGAAAATATTTTAACTGCTGCAGTATTGGCAGAGGGTGTTACAACAATTCGTAATGCTGCGCGCGAACCTGAAATTACAGACCTTGCACTAATGCTTATTAAAATGGGTGCAAAAATTGAAGGTTTAGACACAGATACCTTAGTGGTCACTGGTGTTGAAAGTCTCCATGGCTGTGAATATTCAGTGGTTGCTGACCGTATTGAAACCGGTTCATATTTGGCCGCGGCAGCAATTACGGGCGGTAAGGTAAAAACCACACATACTGACCCAAATCTTCTTGAATCTGTTTTAGATAAGTTTGAAGAAATGGGTGCAGAAGTCACACGCGGTGAAGACTGGATCGAATTGGATATGCTGGGGAAACGTCCGAAGGCTGTCAGCTTCCGTACCTTGCCACATCCAGAATTCCCAACGGATATGCAAGCACAGATCATGGCGGTAAATGCCATTGGACGTGGTTTTGCAACAATTTCTGAAACGATTTTTGAAAATCGTTTTATGCATGTACCTGAGTTAGCTCGTATGGGCGCAAATATTCAGGTTGAAGGTAATGATGCTGTTGTGACAGGGGTGGAAAAATTATCTGCTGCACCTGTTATGGCAACTGACCTACGTGCTTCGTTTTCTTTAGTTTTGGCTGCTTTAGCTGCTGAAGGGGAAACTATCATCGATCGTATTTATCATATTGATCGTGGTTATGAAGATATCGAAGCAAAGTTACAAGGTCTAGGTGCCCAAATTAAGCGAGTGAGCGAGTAAGTTAATGAGCGATATGAGAAACGATGATCCTAACTTTGACGTAATGGGCAATTTTGATCATGGTTTAACTTTGGCATTGAGTAAAGGGCGTATTTTAAAAGAAACGTTGCCTTTACTTGAAACTGCTGGAATTAACTTATTGGAAGATCCTGATAAATCTCGTAAGTTAATTTTTCCAACCACACACAAATCCGTTCGTATTTTAATCTTGCGTGCTTCTGATGTGCCAACGTATGTTGAGAATGGCGCCGCGGATATTGGTGTGGCGGGTAAAGATGTGTTGATGGAACATGGCGCTCAAAATGTCTATGAACCATTAGATTTAAAGATTGCCAACTGTAAATTAATGACCGCCGGTAAAGTGGGCATGGTTCGTCCTAAAGGACGTTTAAAAATTGCCACCAAGTATGTAAATTTAACTCGTCAATATTATGCAAGCTTAGGTGAGCAAGTTGATGTGATTAAACTTTACGGCTCAATGGAATTAGCCCCATTGGTTGGTTTGGGTGATTATATTGTCGATGTAGTGGATACCGGAAATACATTACGTGCCAATGGTCTAGAGCCTCTGGAAGAAATCTGTAAAGTCTCTTCACGTTTAATTGTCAATAAAGCCAGCTTTAAGCGTAAGCAAACTTTATTAAATCCAATTCTTACTCAGCTTGAAAAAGCAGTAGAAGAGCGTCAAAAGAACAATTAGTCCATTCATGTTTGTTCGATAAAGATACCGTCTAATTTTAGGCGGTTTTTTTATGCGATTTATGTTAAAAAATAACCATCCATGATTTAAAAAAAAGAGCTTATGAAAACACCTCAACAGCGCAAAGAACAGGCAATTTTAAATCGTGAGGCTTCAGCGCAAGATATCATCAATATGGTGTGGAAATATGAGGCATATTGGGTATTGTTATGGGCTTTGGGGATTGTGGATGAGTTAAGTTATCCAGCAGATATCGTTGATTGTGATTTTGCTATTCAAGCTGTATCGTCGTGCGATACCTTTGCTGAATTTATGGCAAAAGTACACTTGCGGGATAGCGAAGAAATTTTAGATCAGGCTGATTTAATCTATCGTTATGATTGGGCATGTGTAAATGCGCGCTTAAAGCAACAGGATGCACCTGAAAATTTAAATTCATCTATTGTTGTGGAACGGCATGGTGCATTGAACTGGCTGATTCAGGCTGATAGTGACTGGGATCATCCTGATGTGAGTACCTAAATAAAAATTTGCTGTGTCAAAAGTTTTTTGCAATCAAACTTTCCTATTAAAGTAAGTTGAAATGTTGCGGTGATGTTGCCCACAAGATACTCAAAACAAGGTAAACTAAATCTTTCTTAAACAACCTTGTGGGTAAATTGATGCGACGTTTATCGACTCAAGAGCAGAACTTTAAACAAGTCTTTGCTGACTTGTTAGCTTTTGAAACAGTGAGTGATCCTGAGCTTTTAAAAACAGTAGACCAAATTATTGCAGATGTGCGTCAACATGGCGATGCACATGTACTTAAACTCACTCAACAGTTCGATCGACATCCAGCGCATCAATTTTCAGATTTAGAACTGACACAAGAACAACTTAAAGTTGCATTTGAGGGTTTAACTTCAGAAGTGCGTGAAGCTTTGGAAATGGCGGCCAATCGGGTTCGCTCATTCCATCAGGCTCAAAAACAAGACGGTTGGTCCTATGTGGATGAATTAGGAAATACCCTGGGTCAAAAAGTTACCCCTTTAGACCGTGTTGGTATTTACGTTCCAGGTGGTTTGGCTTCTTATCCATCCTCTGTGTTGATGAATGCTTTACCCGCGCACGTGGCTGGGGTAGCAGAAATTATTATGGTGGTACCTGCGCCAAATGGTGATTTAAATCCTTTGGTATTGGCAGCTGCTTATTTAGCGGGTGTAAGTCGTGTGTTTACGATTGGCGGTGCGCAAGCAGTTGCCGCACTAGCTTATGGAACAGAAACAATTCCAGCAGTGGATAAAATTACAGGACCAGGTAACCGTTTCGTTGCTGCGGCAAAACGTGCTGTTTTTGGTCAAGTCGGTATTGACATGATTGCAGGGCCTTCTGAAATTTTGGTTTATGCAGAAGGTCACAATGACCCGAAATGGTTGGCGATGGATGTTTTGTCACAAGCTGAACATGATACGGTGGCACAAGCGATTTTTATTACGCCTGATGAACAGCTGTTAAATGATGTCGAGCAAGCCATTGAAGAACATTTGGCTGCACTACCCAAAGCTGAAATTGCACGAACTTCGATTGCAAATCGTGGTGCTTTGGTCTTGGTTAAAGATCGTCAAGAAGCCATTGATTTGATTAATCAAGTTGCGCCTGAGCATTTGGAATTGTGCTTAGATGACGCTGAGCAGATGTCAGAAAGTATTCGCCATGCAGGTGCAATCTTTATGGGGCGCTATACACCAGAAGCGATTGGTGATTATTGTGCGGGACCTAACCATGTCCTACCTACTTCTGGTACAGCACGCTTTTCATCACCTTTAGGTGTTTATGATTTTCAAAAACGTTCAAGTTTGATTATGTGTTCTGAGCAAGGAGTTAAATCGCTTGCCAAGGCCGCAGATATTCTTGCACAACAAGAAAATTTAGATGCGCATGCCCGATCAGCAAGATATCGTTATCAGTAATTCACCAATGGCCCAGTATCCGTAAAAAATCCTTCTCCCTTATGGAGAGGGTGTGGATGAGGGTGTAAAAATTTAACTGACTTAGTTTGGGGATTCTATTGAAATACCCAAACCCTCTCCTAGAGTGAGAGTGCTTATATAAAGTAAGTCAAGTGAGAAAAAATACGAGATAAAAATGCCAAATATTAGCCCTGAGCAAATGCGTTTTTGGAGCCCTGATGTACGTGAATTAGAACCGTATGTTCCGGGTGAGCAGCCTAAAATCCAAAACTTATTAAAACTGAATACCAATGAAAACCCCTATCCACCATCGCCAAAAGTGGTTGCAGCGGTTCAGTCCGTACTTATAGATTCAGCAGATGTATTACGACTTTATCCAGATCCAGATGCATCGGCACTCAAACAAGCGATTGCGAAACAACAACATGTAGATGTCGCAAATGTCTTTGTTGGTAATGGATCTGATGAGGTTTTAGCCCATATTTTTAAAGCATTTTTTGTTCAAGATAAGCCGATTCTATACCCGGATATTACCTATAGCTTTTATCCTGTTTATAGTCAGTTTTTTGGAATTTCAACCCAAACTAAAATCTTGCCGTTAAATGATGATTTTGAAATTGATGTGGCTGATTATAAACAGCCGAATGGTGGGATTATCATTACCAACCCCAATGCACCAACCAGTATTGCATTAGGGCTGTCTGCAATTGAACAGGTCTTGCAAGCCAATCCTGATTCGGTGGTTGTGATTGATGAAGCATATGTGGATTTTGGTGCTGAGTCAGCTGTGCATCTGGTTGAAAAATACGAAAACTTAGTGGTTTGCCAAACGACTTCAAAATCTCGTTCTTTGGCAGGTTTACGCGTTGGTTTTGCAATTGCACAGCCACATTTGATTGCCGCATTGGAAGCTGTTAAAAATAGTTTTAACTCCTATCCAATTGATCGTTTTGCAATAGCTGCAGCTGTCGCATCATTTGAAGATCAAGAATACTTTGTAGCACAATGTCAAAAAGTCATTGTGAGCCGTGACAAACTGGTGGCAGATTTAGCGGCGCTTGGGTTTAAAGTATTACCATCTTCAGCCAACTTTATTTTTGCGTGTTTACCCTCAAAAGATGCTGGTGAACTGGCAAAAGCATTGCGTGAACGTGGCATTATTGTTCGATATTTTAATAAGCCACGGATTGATCAATTCTTACGTATCACTATTGGTACAGATGAACAAAACCAACGCCTTGTTGATACATTAAAGCATGAGATTTTAGTCTAGGATTCATGTTGAGGTTGATGCCATGTTGTATTGAGTAAATCAAGCATGGCAGCAACTTTATCAAAACATTCCTGATATTCTGCATCACAATCTGAAGCGATGGTGATTCCACCGCCTGCCCACAATGAAACATCATCTTGATATTTTTGAATTGAACGAATCAAGATGTTCCAAGAACCGGTTCCATCAAAATTAAAATAGCCCAGTGATCCGCAATAAGCGCCTCTTGGCGCACTTTCAAGTTCTTCAATAATTTGCATGGCGCGAATTTTGGGTGCACCAGTAATTGAACCACCTGGCAACGCTGAAAATAAGACATTAAATGGATTGACATCCGGTTTTAGGATGGCAGTCACCTCACTCACCATATGATGTACTTGGTTAAAAGATTCAATATTAAACAGTTTTGGGGTTTTTACTGAGCCAGTTTCAGCATAGACACTTAGATCATTGCGTAATAAGTCCACAATCATGACATTCTCTGCTTGATCTTTTTTAGATTGAATCAAAGCATTTTTTGATTGCGCATCTAAAGTTGGATCGTCATAACGAGGCATTGTCCCTTTTATGGGTTTGGTGATAATTTTACGATCAGCTTCGAAATCAATAAATAACTCAGGTGAGCAACTCAGTAATTCAAAATCATTGATTTTTAAATAACCCGAATAGGGAGCATCTGTGAGTGTCCAAAAGTTTTCGGCGGTATCTAAAAGTAAACCTTGTGCTTTTGCAGTGAATTCCTGAGTTAAATTAATTTGATAGCAATCACCCGCTTTTATATATTCTTGGACTTGTGTAAATGCTTGATCATATTGTGGCTTTGTCCACGTCGCAGTACAGTTTGATAAAAGTTTAAAGCTTTGATTTTGTGTGACTGGTCTGGTTAATAAATCTTGTATAAAGTTGAAAAACTCTTCTGCACAGGCTTCTAAACTATAAAAAAAGAATTGTTCATTTTCTCGTTTGATAAATGTTTTATAAACACCCATGTAAAAATTAGGTTGAGACTTGGTTGTAGCATCAATGTGTTGCTGAGAGGCATAGTTGTAGTCAATAAAACCCATATATCCACCCTGAAAAGCATGCTGTTTCGGGGCAGATTGAGAGCTGAAGTTAAAGAAGTGACTTAAATGAGGATCGGCTTTATCTTTTTGATAATGGGTAAAATGATTTCTGGTATAGCAAGAAAGTTGTTGCTGGATTGAGATACAGTATTGTTCAGGTGAAAAAGCAACAATATCTTCGCCCGCGTTTTTTAAATAGATACAACCGAATAATGCATCAATACGGTATAATAAATCTGTAGTGCTATTTGATGAAAAATCTAATAACTTCCGAAACATAGGGAGGGTTAACTCAAGCGCGAAAAGGGTTTATAAAGCACTATTCTACCTGAAAATAGCACTTATAAAAGTGTTTACCGTTTATCGGTTTAATTGGGTTTTTGATAAACAGCAGTTGAACAAAAAGTAACATACCGTTAATTTAAAAGGGCAAAACGGACTACTCAAGGATTGGTGTTCTAAGTTGTAAAACAACTAAAAACAACAGGGAACTATGGAGAGTGGTTAAAAATGAAAAAAAATGCTCTTGGGAGAGTACAGATTATGAAATTATTTACTAAACTTGCTTTAGTTTCTGCAGTGGCTATGAGTTCAAACGCAATGGCAATGCAAGCAATGGATGATGCAGCGCTGAGTGCAACCACTGGTCAGGATGGTATCAGTATTGGTATTGACGCATCTAAAGTTGAAATTGCAAAACTACATGTTTTTGATGGTGATGGTTTGGCGGTAAATGCAACTACTGGTGGTACTGGGAATGCTGGTGCGATTACTTTAAATAATGTAGTTGTAACTAAAACAGGCGCTACGGGTAACTTAGCTGACTTGGTCATTGATACTGATGGCGGCTCTGCTGGTAAGCCATTCTTAAACGTTGCCGCTGCAATTAATGCATTAAAAATCGAATTAGGTAAAATTGAAGTAAACGATACTACTGGTGCGGCAGGTGCATATAAGCCTGGTACTGGATCAGCTGAAATTTTAAGTGGTTTGACTGTGAATGTAGGTTCTACTACTGCAAATATTCAATTGGGTAATACGCCTCAAGGTGCAATGATTAAATTGAATGGTTCGATGATTGGTGGTTTATCAATCAGTAACTTAGCCTTGAAAGATGCTTCTGCAGCAGGTGGTGGTTATATCGTACTGGGCGGCATTAAAGTGACTGACAGTGGTTCTAGTAATTTGGCTTTAGATGCTGATGTTGCTGTTACTACACAAGGTTTGGCTGTAACTGCAATGAAAAGTACAACAGGTACAGACATTTACCTAACTAAAGTTGTGTTGGGTGGTGGTACAGGCTTTGTACCAGGCACGCCTGGAACCCCAGGTACTGGAACAGGTTCTGGTTCAATTGGTGATGTTGCGATTACAGGTATGAAATTCTATAACGGTGGTTCAGCAACGCCGAATGGTGTAAAACTGACGATTTCTGGTCACTAAGTCTAGAATTAAAATTTCAGAAAAGACGCATGCAAAGCATGCGTCTTTTTTTTACAAAAAAGCTGGGAAAAAGCGACAAAAGTTGAAAAAAAGACTGTTTTTTTTTTCAAAAACCGTTATCTTCATAATCACAGGGACGTAGAGTGTTCACTCTAAAAATAAAATCAGCACTTTAGGCAAAATACTGCCGAAACTTGATAGTTAAAATTATGATAGAAATTACTTTAGGTTCGGCATTAATGTATTATTTTGCCAACCACGCCTTAGATGTGAAACCCAAGCCAAAGGATGCGATTTACTACACTGAGCTTGCGGATTCCAGAGATAAATCATTTACACGTAATCACCGTGAAATGGTGCATGTTAAACCTGCTTTAGAAAATCAATTCCGTGGCATCGTACGTCAAGGATATGACTATAGTTGCGGTTCCGCTGCGTTAACAACACTGTTAAATGGCTATGTTGGGACGAACTTAACTGAACAACAAACCATGGAAGGCTTATTACGATTTGGAGAATACAACCGTATTATTGAGCGACGAAGTTTTTCATTGCTGGATATGAAGCGTTTTGTTGCTGCAATTGGATATGAAAGCGGTGGCTATAGAGGCGAGTTCACAGACCTAATCAATCAAAATCAACCGGTGATTGTGCCAATCTCTTATGCGGGTTTTAAACATTTTGTTGTATTTAAAGCTTATAAAGATGGCCGTGTTTATGTGGCAGATCCGGCCTTGGGGAATATTAGTTTTGATCAAGAGCGATTTAAGCAAATTTGGGAAAATAACACCTTATTTGTGATTAATGCGCCAAAAGATCAACAACGCAACCTGTTGGCACTACAAGATGCGGATATGCGCCATGTAGATGATGCAACAATTAACCGTTACGCTTTAGTTGAAGCGCAATATTCAACAGATTATACCAATAAATTAGCAGATAAGGCCTCGACAATGCGTAAGGTGATTGACCAAGATACCAAGTCTGCAACATACAATCAGCCAATTACATCTTATATGCGACTCTATTATAAACGTAAGTAAAAGATGGATTAAAAAATTACATAACTGAATTGGAATTTTTGGAATAGGAAGAATATGAATAATCAGTGGATGAAACGGACTTTACTTGCGGTGAGTATTCAGTTTGCAATTGGAAGTTTATATGCAGCTGAAACAGAGCCAAGTGCGGATGTAGTAGCAGATCAGGCTGTGAGTACAGACAATGCCAGTTCAGCAACCAGCAGTCAAACAGCTCCAGTTGCAGAGGTGGCACAAGCTACAGAAGATGTAAAAATTAATAAAGATGAAACAAAATCTTTAGCACCTAAACCAGGCACACAAGCTGCGGAAGCATTACAGAAGAAAGAAGGTGATGCTTCTCAAGAAACCAATTTACAAGAAGTTTTTACATCGAACGAACGTCAGTACTCTTTAATTAAAAAAGGTGAATTCTCAACTTTTTATGATTTGGATTATTCCTACTATCGTGATTCACAGTTAAATTTAGGAATCAATGAGGGCACAGCTTATCAGCTTCGTGTTGATGAAGATGCCAGCCATACGATTAGTAATACATTTACTGCACAGTATGGGATACGTGATAATTTAACTTTTACTGCATCTATTCCTTTTATTGCCAAATCAGATAGTTTAAAAGATGCTACGGCTGCGGGTCTAGGGGATATTAACTTTGGCGCACGTTGGGAACCTTTCCCGCTGAAAGCAGGGCGTTTACCACTTATTTTATTTGGTAGCTTATCGACCAAAACTGGTGATAGTCCATATGAGATAAACCCAGAAAAAGACCTTTCAACAGGTAAAGGCTATTATTCTGTAGGTGTTGGCGCAAGTACCCGTAAATATATCGACCCTGTTGTACTGTTTGCATCTGTTTCTGCCAATTATGGATTTAAAGAAACTGGTTTGAATCAAGTTCGTGGTGGGGGTAATGCCAATGGCGCTGGTGGTGATCAGTCCTATCAACGCGTTTTAGAAGAGTTTGATCCTGGTATGACCGGTGGTTTCTCTTTTGGTTTTGCCTATTCGTTTAACTACGATGTTTCGATGACCATGTCATATCAACAATCATTCAATATGAATACTTCATTTAAATATAGAGCTCAAGAAGGACTTGCAGATTCATATAAGGCAGCAGACCAATCTAGCGGGATGTTTTCCATTGCTTTAGGGGTACGTGTCAATCCAGATACGATTGTCAATGGTACGTTGGGGATTGGCTTAACAGAAGACTCACCAGATATTTCGCTTGGTCTATCTTTCCCATTGGATATTTTAGGCTTCGGTAAGAAGAAAGCTCACTAAAGGAGTGTAAAGTATGAAAAACATACGTTTGCGCCCAATAGTTACAGCGATTTTATTAACAGGGTGTTCAACTCAAGTATTTGCGGCGTTAGGACTTAACCTATCGGTAGATATACGCTCACTAACCATGGGGAATGCAGTAACTGCAGACCCACCAGGAATTAGTGCCATTCATTTTAACCCTGCAGCATTAACTAAACTTAAGGGCTTGCAAACTGACGTACAAGGGATTGTTGCAAACTTTGATATACAGCGTGAATTTTCTGCTCCGCCTGGTTATAACGTATTTGGTTATTCTGATGATCCATTGATTTGTAATGACGCACCAGACAATCCTTCGGGCCTTTGTACCGATTACAAAGATTCAGTACGTGGCGATGTCGAATATGCCAGTTTATATGTTCCTATTCTAAAGAAAGTGGTGGATTTAGGGCCTGGCTGGCCTGTTTTAGCACCAACAGGGGGGATTTCCTATAACCCACCTGGTTCAAAACTGACCTATGCAACTGCTGTATATGCACCAATGGTGGCTGGTTTTGGATCAGAAGACGGTAACCCTGGTAACTACATGGGGCAACAAGTTGCTATTGAACGTATAACCTACTTATCTCCATCTATTGCATACCAAGTCAGTGATGAATTGTCTATTGGTGCTTCGATCGGGATGTCATACAACGCGATGGCATTAAAAACCGATCTAAGATTTCCAAATGAAATGATTGGTGTTCTACGACTGATTGATGAATCGGTTTGTGGGCCTTTCCGAAATAATTCAAATGTGATTACTGACCTTCTATTATTTGGTATTTGTAATGCTGATGAGGGAATGAATCCATTTGGTCAATTCGGTAAGATGCAGGTTAGTCTTGAGCAGAGTTTAAGTCCAAGCTATAACTTAGGTTTAATGTGGGAACCTACGGATAACTTTGGTTTTGGTATGGTGTATCAAAGCTCTGCCAAAATGCGTATGAAAGGTAAATATTTTATCGATAATGCCAACGCACCGCGAGAACTTATAAAAGGTTTAAACTCTTCAGCAACAGGACAAATTCTTGCGGCGATTTTAGGTTTTCCAGGTTATATTCCGCCGACTGAATCTGGTTTGATTTCAATGGATTTGGAATATCCTGCTCATTTCCAAACGGGTATAAAATATAAGATTTTACCTGATTTACAGGTAAACTTTGATGTAGGTTGGACTGACTTTAAAGCATGGGAAAAGTTTCAGTTTGAATTCGATCGACAGATTTCAGCATTAAAAATTGCCAAATTATTATCCAATCAAGTTACAGATACCTCATTGGCCTTTCCTTTAGGCTTTCAGTCACCATGGAGCTGGGGAATTGGTATTGAATATTCAGCAAATGATCGTTTAAAGCTTCGTGCAGGTTATGAACCTCGTGCCAGTGCGATTCCAGATAATAAACGTAATACCATGGTGCCGATTAACAATGCGCAATTATTTGGTTTAGGTTTAGGTTATCGTTTTGATGAAGATAGTGATATTGACTTATCGATCGGTTTCTTACGTAGCCGAGATAATATCCCTGCAAACAGCAGTAGTTTGGCAAACAAGACTGGGGTAGATAACTTGTTACTCAACCCATATGCCGGTTTAAATGTAAAAACCAATACAAAAGTTACAATTCTAGGGCTTAACTACAGAACGAGATGGTAATGCGTTTGAACGTTGAAAAAAAAACAGTCGTAACTTCTTTGTGGCTAGCGTTAAGTTTTAGTCTAGCCACATCAGTTTCTTATGCTGCCAATTTTTATACAATTATTGGCCCTGATGGGCACCCAATGATTGTTCAGAAGCCTGAAACAGTTCCAAAAGTAGTAGTAAAGCAAAAAGATAAACAAGTACAAGAAGTTAAGCCAATACAAGAAGCTAAAAAAATACAAGAGGCTCAAGCTGCTAAGCCTAATGTACCAGTGATTGAAGTACCTCCCGTAGTTAAACAAAGTCAAAAAGAGATCGAGCCTAAAAATGAACCATCAGTGGTTACTACTGCTCAGCCTGCACGTCAACCCGCTTTAATGGAGCATAAAGCTAAAATTCAAAGTCCTGTTCAGATACCAGATCAGCCTTTAGCACCAGCATCACAGACAATAGTGCCTCAGCTTGTTGTGGAAAAACTGCCACAGCAGCCTGCTGATATTACTCAACAAACCAATAATGTTAATAAAGTAGAAAAAGCAACTCCAATAGACCAAAATGCAGCCAAGACCAATAAAGAAGTTGCACCGAAAAGTAATCAAACTATAGAGGATCAGCATTTCACGGTCATTGATGGTGAAAAATATGTAAATAACGAGTATTTAGAAGATCGCGAATTCAATTTAGAGGGTAAAAAAAGATTCTATATGACGCCAGAGATTGGCGCAGTACATGGACGCTATGAAACTATTGAGCGACAAAAAGGTTTAAGTGCGAGTCTTTTAAACCGTATTCGTGGTAATTCAGAATCTGAAGAAAAAAAGCCTGTTGTTTTATCTTCAACCTATTTCCGCTTACCTAAAGATGAGGTTGTTCAAAACTTAGAGCAGGCGTGCTTCTCTGGTAAAAAAATAGTCAAAGCAAAAGATTTATCAATCAAAAATCAAGAAATTGGACTTTGGCCAGTTGCTCCCATTAAAGAAAATTTTGCTTATGAAGTAGTGAAATTAGATCCTAAAGTGCAAAATGTATTATTAACATCCTATGCATCGTCTTCAAAAGTTCAAAGCTATTATTGGCCTTTGGTGGTGTTTTTAGATGGACAAGGTTGTGTCCTCGAGGGCGTTAGCGGTTTTAAAAGTGAAGAATCTCACGACAATAATTTACAATATGCAGCGATGGAAGGCGTTTTAAGAAAACCTGATCAGGCTGTATATCTATTTTTAACACCATTATCCTCAGCATTAGATGTGGAAAATAAACAGTTAACAAATCATGGACAAATTAAGCTGAGTGTAATTCAGTAAGGATGAAAATATGAAAAAAAGATTATTAACCCCTTTGGTTTTAACCAGTTTAGGTTTAGCGCTCGCAGGTTGTGGTGGTGAAAGCTCAACAGTCAATGAAGACCCGTATAAAGGCATAAAAACCTATTCAAATGGTTGTGATGCAGATTCCACAGAAAAATGTTTAGGTTTTTATGTAGACTATCCTGTGGATGGCTTAAATTTTGATTGTAGTACAGATACTAAAAATCATTATGTGACTAAACTCGAGGGTGGCTTAGCACTCGGTGGTTGTTTAATTGGTGATAAAGCGAAGTTCTTTATACAAGGTTCTCAATCGGAAAGAAAAATTATTTTAGGTGATGTTGACCTTGCCAAAATTCGTCCTTTAAAAGTGCGTGGTCAACCTGCAGCAATTGGCTTGATTGATATTGCAAGTGCTATGACAGGCAAGCCACCAACCAGTATGACCATGAGTGATGATACATTTAAAGTAATGGTTGGGTTGGTTCGCGTTTTCCAAGCGATTGGATTGGAGCAAGATGCCAATCAGATTGGCGATGTACAACCAATTGAATTAACAGATAATATTAAAAATAATTTAAAAGCAGTTGATGCCGATATTGTTGTAAGTGATTTTATTAATGGTGGTTATGTTGCAAAACTAAAACCATGGGTCAATGTAGAGGCAGTTGATGAAACTTCTGCGAGAGAGACTGCACAACGCTTGATTCAACAGTCATTGGTTAATATTTATTCGACAAACTTCCTTATTTTCAGTGGTGCGAATGTTGATATTCAAGGTTTTACAGGTAAAAGTGAGTTAAGTACCAAAAATGAATCTATTGCCAATATGTATGTCGTCACTGACCGTCAAGGTTATACCTCTGGCTATGCAATGCAATGGGTAGGTGTACCTCAAAAAGTAGAAGGCAGTACAATTGCCGACTCACTGTTAAAATTCTTATTGCTCAATCAAGTTGTTCCACAAAAGCTCAATGTAAATGGTCAACCAGATTGGATTAATCCACTCACCCGTAAAATTACCTCTCCACTTGTGTTTAAAAAAGATCAAAGTTCGACGGATAAGCTTGAAATTTATCAGGGTGCTTTGCTGAATAATACTAGTGTTGCAGGTACTGAATATATGTATAAGCGAGTAACAGGTGCAACCACGGCACCTACAGATCCAACGGTATATGGGAAATGGCGTCAAACTTTAAATGGTGATCAGCTTTCTGGGGGGATTGATATCTATAAAACTAATCCTGCCAATTACTTAGATCGAAAAGTTTTCCTCACTAAAAATACCGTGAAAACAGGTGAAAAATATTATTTCCCACTGTATGCGAATATTACATTTACCTTTGACAACAAAGAAGTTAATCCAAATACGCAAACACTCGGTATTGTGATTGATGAAAATGGAGATGTTCGTACCAACTTAGGAAAAAATAATGCACTAAATTCAACTACATGTGCTGATGTAGATCCAAGCACTTATATAGATAAAGAAACTGGGGTACAACAGTATCGTATTGGTACCACAGGTACAGCTTATATTAATGGCAATGTTGAAAAATCGATTACAATGCGTATGATCCTTGCAAACCCAGTATTTGGTAATCTTGATGGTGCATTGGCAGGTTTAAATGAAACATTAGTTATTACACCAACAAGTGGTGCATCTAACGATGAATTAGCCAAGGCTTCGGTTTCTTCTGGTGGTATACGTTTAAATCTTCAACGATTAATCAATGAGCAAAATACCACCAGTGGTGTAAACATTACCAGTTGGTCGGGGAATACGACGCTGCCAGCGACTTGGGTGAATTTACATGCGGTTTATCAGTCAATTTATAACAATGTAGAAGCTAATAAAGAGAAAGTTACACCTGAGCAAAAAGAGCTAGCGAAGCGTTTATCAGGGACTTTAACTGTAAGTTTACCGCAGTGTTATACCATTAAAACCAAGTAATTTATGTTAATTAAAAAAACCTCGATTCAAGTGATTTGAATTGAGGTTTTTTGTGCCAATATTTTTTTAATGCTCAACCATTGGTCGAAGCAATATCTGGTTTTATTATCCTGTCTGATCTAATCGGGTACCCAATGTTTCTAGATGCATTGGAAATGTATTGGTTTTTCGGTCTTCAAAATAATGTCTTAACGTGTGTTCTACACTTGGAAAAGCTAAATCGTTCCAAGGAATCTCATGCTCTTCAAATAAACGACTTTCAATGGTTTCTTCACCTGCACCAAATACGCCATCTTTTATTTGTGTTTTAAATAAAACATAAACTTGTCCGATACGTGGAATATTATACATGCAGTAAAGCTGTTCAATCTCAACCTCAGCTTCTGATTCTTCACGTGTTTCGCGTGCTGCACCTTGTTCCATGGTTTCAAAAAGTTCCATATAACCAGCAGGTAAGGTCCATAGTCCATAGCGTGGTTCTATTGCACGACGACAAAGTAAAACTTTATTTTCCCAGATCGCTAAAGCACCACAAATCACTTTAGGGTTAACATAATGAATGGTGCCGCAGTGTGTACAAACTTTACGGATTTTTTGATCACCTAAAGGAATTTTTTCTATGGTTGGATGACCACAAGCACTGCAAAAACTCATAAGCTTCATTAAAAATGTGAGATAACTCAGCATAACTGAAAAATTCTACTTTCGCATCATTTATAGCCTTATCGATAAAATTTCCTATATGATAGAACGAGAACAAAAAAGATAGAGTGAGATCAATGAAGGATGATGAGCTAACCCAAGTATTGCAAAATCGATTACGTTTTGGCAAAAGAACTTATGCCGCCAATGCCGCAGTGCTCATTGCAATTACTCAAGAAGCTGATCCTAAAATTTTACTGACCAGACGTTCTGCTTATTTATCAAATCATGCAGGAGAGGTTTCTTTTCCAGGTGGAAAGCGTGACCCAAATGATACCAGTAATATCGTTGTGGCTTTGCGAGAAGCATGGGAAGAAACAGCACTCAATCCATTTGATGTCAAGCTGATTGGTGATTTACCCATGGAACGGGCAAAAAGTGGAATGACGGTAAAACCTGTTGTTGGGTTAATCCCGCCAGATATTCAATTGATTGCTCAGCCAAGTGAAATTGATCGTATATTCTATGCGCCGATTAAAAAAATGATGGAATCACAGCCTATTCCTTATGAAGTACGTTTGGCACATCAATCGGTTTATTTTCCCAGTCTAAGAATTGAAAATGAAATCATTTGGGGTTTAACCGCCAGAATTCTAATTTCATTATTTAAATATGGTTTGGACTATCAAAAGAACTGGCCATTTTTATTGAATTCTCCATCATTTAAATCACAAATATTCAATAAAAAGTAATGCTGAAAAGTTATGATCCAAGTGAATGGTCTTAAAATATCTCAAAGGAATGTAATACCATGATGTATAAATTTAAAGGTTTTGTGCCAAAAGCGTTACATGCACCTTTTGATGGTTGGGTTGCGGATAATGCGACGGTGATTGGTCAGGTCGAATTGGGACAACAAGTCAGTGTCTGGTTTGGTGCAGTCATTCGTGCAGACAATGCCAAAATTCATATTGGGAATTTTAGTAATATTCAAGAAAATGCCGTTTTACATACAGATACAGGAATTGAATTAACCGTTGGCGATTATGTAACCATTGGGCATCAAGCTATGTTGCATGGTTGCAGCATAGGCGATAACAGTCTAATTGGTATTAACGCCGTGGTTTTAAATCATGCTGTGATTGGTAAAAATTGCATCATTGGTGCAAATAGTTTGATTCCAGAAGGTAAAGTTATTCCCGATAATTCCTTGGTGGTGGGCTCACCAGGTAAAGTCGTGCGAACTTTGGATGAGAATGCGGAGAATTTATTAAAAATGAGTGCCTTGCATTATGCGTCCCATTACAAGAATTTTATTGATTTAGAAGAATTTAAATTTGATTAAAGTCGTGGTTCTAAAATTATCAATTAAATGCCAAGCACAATGTCTTGGCATTTTTATGGATAATTTTGATCTAATGTATTTTATCTGACTGGCTTTATCTCTAAGCCCTCGCGCTATTGAAATGAGTGGAGTATCATAGGCAGCATTTTTAACACAGTAAGGTTGTGCATGAAATTGCTGGCATTGGAAACTGCCAATGAGCAGTGTTCCGTTTCGATTGTTGATGAAACTCAAACACTCTATTTTCAACTTGATACGCGAGCAAAAGCACAAACTCAAACCATTTTGCCGATGATTGAGCAAGGTTTTGAGCAAAATCAAATTTCCAGTAAAGACTTGACTGCAATTGCATTTAGCCGTGGGCCAGGTTCATTTAGTGGTGTACGTATCAATGCAGCAGTGACTCAAGCTTTAGCCTGGGCAAATGATATTCCTGTGATTCCAGTTTCAACCTTGCAAGCGCTGGCTCAAGCTGCTTATCGGCAAGCCCAATTGACTGAAGTCACTGCTGTTTTAGATGCACGTATGCAGGAAGTTTATATGGCAAGTTTTAAGCTTGACCCAAATAACATTATGCAACTTGTAGATGAAGAAAAATTATTAGACTATCAACACGCAGCAGAATATCAAAAATATACCTTGATCGGTTCAGGTTCCGCTTTGGTGAATGTAGAGGCTGTCGCGTTTCAACAGATTACTGCTTCCGCTAATGATATCGCCACAATTGCGCGTCAAAATGCACTGCAAAAGCAATGGTTGAGTGCAGAACAAGCTTTACCTGTATATTTACGTGATAATGCATGGAAGAAAATTCCAGAACAAGGTAAACCATAATCGTTTTTCGCTTTAATTTTTAGGATTTCACAATGGATCTTTTACTGCTACTCAAAGCAGCCATTATGGGTATTGTTGAAGGTATTACCGAATTCTTACCTATCTCAAGTACAGGGCATTTAATTCTTGCATCTGAATTAATGAATTTCTGGACCAAAGAAAAAAGTGACTTATTTGTCGTTGCTATTCAAATGGGCGCAATCGCTGCGGTGATTTATGAGTATTGGGGCAAGCTTTGGGGTGCAGCAATTGGTTTGTTTTCAGGTGAACCGAAAGGGCGTCATCTTGGGATCAGTATTATTGCAGCTTCAATTCCAATTATGCTAGTTGGCTTAACTTTTGGTGATATCGTAAAAGAGCTGTTGTTTAATGATATTTCTGTGGCGATTGGTTTAATCGTCGGTGGTTTAATCATTTGGTGGGTTGAAAAAAATCCACCAAAAGTCAATGCGGTGGAAGTGGAAAATATCTCGATTAAAGAAGCGATTTATATTGGTTTAATTCAGGTATTGGCGCTTATTCCAGGGACTTCACGTTCAGGTGCAACCATTATTGGCGGCATGATGCTGGGCGTATCGCGTAAGGCTGCAACAGAATTTTCGTTCTTCCTCGGTATACCAGTCATTGTTGGTGCGGGCTTATTAGATCTTTTTAAAAATTATCATATTTATGAAACAACACAAGATTGGACCGTGTTTTTTGTAGGTCTTATCGTTTCTTTTGTTTCTGCTTTAATTTTGATCCGTGTTTTGGTGGCTTATGTTTCTAAGCGTGATTTCATGGTCTTTGCTTGGTATCGTATTGCTTCAGGTTTGTTGATTTTATTGTTTGCATTAACAGGTTGGAAATTATGGTAAGCGAAATTCGCTTATTTACTGAGTCCACATTTTTTGAGAAAGCACAGTCCTACCAAACTGTGCTTTCTTTACGTGGTGTCGTGGTAAACATTGCAACGATTGAAAAACTCAATGCAAGGTTTTTAAGACTGAACCCAGAACTTGCCTTGTGTGTTGATGAACAAGGGTTAAGTCTGTGCGCCAATGGCATGAAAATGCAGCCTGATTGGAAAGCGGAGATTCCACGTTTAAAACGTGCAACTTTAAAATCTGAAATGATTGCACGGGCATGTAATATTTCAGAAAAACCAAACTTAATTGATGCAACTGCTGGTCTAGGGCATGACGCATTATTGATGGCGCACTTAGGGGCGAAAGTAACCCTGATCGAACGTCATCCAATTTTATTTACATTACTGGAAGATTCAAAAAAACTATTGGAAAATGATCCATTTTTAGCCAAAGTTGTTGAGCGTATTGATTTGGTTTTTTCTGATTCAGCTGAATATTTACAACAATTGATCATCACGCACCAAACTGTCGATGTTGTTTATTTAGATCCGATGTTTCCGCAACGGGATCAAAATCAGCAAGCCATTAAAAAACAGGCGCAAGTGAAAAAGCAAATGCAGCTATTACACATGCTTTTACCTGAAGATGGTGAAATGGATTTAGGCGATCATCTTTTAGTCTTAGCACGGCAAATTGCCAAGCGAGTTGTGGTAAAACGTCCTAGACTGGCTGTATTTTTAAATGATCAGGCAACCGATCATCAATGGCAAGGTGATGCTTGTCGTTTTGATGCCTATTTTAACAGCAATCTTATTGAGTAATTTGGTAACTGTTTCAATAATAGTCGAATTATTGATATATAGTTAAATCAAACATTGATAATTTTTTAGCCAAGCCTAAACTAGATAGGCTGATTGAAGCCACTGCCTTAACAGAATCTTTATGATAGATCTTAAACCCTCGATTAACTTTTGGCATGATTTGAAAAGTAACCAACGTGCAGGGATTTGGTTATTCTTAGGTTCGCGAAAGTCTTTACAAATTGTTCGTCCATCGATTCTTCAATTGATTTTTTGGGGGCTGTTGGGTGCAGGTGCCAATACACTATTTAGCTGGTTAGTTGCTGGTGATGGTGGTGTTTTTAATCGGCAAGGTCTTGTCAGCTATGCATTGTGGCCTTTTATTGCCTTGATTGTAGGGATTTTCCTATCACAACGGACCAATAATCCGCGTTTGATGTTGGTTCCAGCACTGTTATGGTTGGTGCTTGATACGCATATCATGTTGTTTCAATGCTTGCTGCAATATTTGGGCAATCAAGATCTACTGCCTTATTTCACTTATGATGTAATCCCTCTGTTGTTTTTTGCTTTGTTTATTTGGCAAAGTCTTGCTGTGGTGTGGGTATTTTCAAGAGAATTAAAATGGCCATGGTGGGAACGTGCTTTGATCATGTTTGCTACTGTAGCCACTTTGTTCACTTGGCAGGTTTCGATTAAGGAACAGCCGATTTGGAAAGTAGAAGACGTTCCTCCAACGATCAGTGAAAATGCTTTTTATGCACAAAGCCATTTACTCAATAAGGCATTGGAACAGGTTCAGTTTGGTGAGTTTGCTCAAACGCATTGGTACTTTTTAGGTGTTGCTGGTGCAAGTTATCAAGACGTGTTCAAATTTGAAATAGATCGAATTAAAGAACAATTTGATACCCGCTTTGGAACCTTTGGACGCTCTGTTGAGTTGGTCAATAACCCACAAAGTATTAAAGACACTCCTATTGCGTCTAAAACCAGTATCGACCTTGCTTTACGCCGTATTGGCCAACAGATGAATCGCGAAAGTGATGTATTATTTCTTTATATGACTTCTCATGGCTTACCTAATCGTTTTGAACTAGAAAATGAACCGATTAATTTGGATGATGTCGATCCAAAATGGTTAAGAGAAACCCTCGATAAATCGGGTATTCGCTGGAAAGTGATCGTGATTTCAGCCTGTTATTCCGGTAGCTTTGTTTCAGCACTCCAATCACCAGATACTTTGATTATTACTGCTTCAGCAGCAGATCGTGCCTCATTTGGATGTTCAAATGAAGCCGATTATACTTATTTTGGTCGAGCTTTCTTTGATCAGGCAATGCGTGAGCAAGGTTCTCTCAAAGCCGCATTTAAAGAGGTGACTGAAACAGTTGCAAAATGGGAAAATGCACAAGGTTTTGATCCATCTGAGCCGCAATGGGTGATTGGGAAAAATATGGAAATGATGTTACCGCAGTTGGAACAACATTTATTTCCACAACAGGGTGTTATCACTTCTGCACAAACCCAAAATGTAAAATTGGATACGCAACAAAAGCCATGATAAATAACGGCGCTTTAAATGCGGAAGCAAAAGCGCTTTAATTTATATTGAGTTGAATCTATTGATGCTATAAGACGGTAGCCCTAAACAATTTAAAGATCAAAATGTGGAGCGATGCGCTGATGGAACTTTTAAGTAAAAATATCTGTTTTGATGGTGAACAAAGAATTTACCAAACTCAGTCAAATTATTTAAAAGGGGCAACGAAGTTTGCGACATATCTTCCGCCTCAAGCATTAAAAGGGCAGAAATGTCCTGCATTATTCTATTTAGCAGGGCTGACCTGTACAGAAGAAACCTTTATCATAAAGGCGCATGCACAGCGCTTGGCATCTCAGCTTGGTTTAATCTTGATTACACCTGATACATCACCTCGTGGTGAACAGGTTGCACAAGGCGATTCATGGGATTTGGGGCAGGGTGCAGGATTCTATCTCAATGCAACTCAAGCACCTTGGGCTGAGCATTTTCAGATGGAAAGTTATATTGTAGATGAACTTTATCCATTGCTAATAAAAAACTTACCGATTCAATCTGAAGCTGTGGGAATCTTTGGTCATAGTATGGGCGGGCATGGCGCATTAACGCTGGCTTGGAAATATCCAAATTATTTTAAATCAGTATCTGCATTTGCACCGATTTGTGCACCGACAGAATGTCCTTGGGGTGAAAAGGCTTTTTCTCATTATTTAGGCGCTGATCAGTCTGAGTGGACAAAGCATGATGCGACTCAATTACTGCTTTCTAAAGGTCAGTTATTTGACGAAGTGCTTATCGATCAAGGTATAAAAGATCAGTTTTATAGTCAATTGAATCCCGAGAAATACCAACAAGCTTGTCATAAAGTTGGGCAAAAACTCACCTTAAGATTTCATGAAGGTTATGATCACGGTTATTATTTCATTCAAAGTTTTATTGATGACCATTTACAATTTCACGCTTTGCAACTACAAAAATAATTGAATCGTCTAACAAAAACTGAATTTTGAGTAAAAGTAAATCGTTGTTTGCTTTTACTCTATTTCTTTCAGCGCAGAAAAAATATAAACTGCTTTTTGAGGTTTTTTATTTCATATCATTTTAGATTGTCATCAAATAATTTGAATAAAGAGAAGAATATGCAAGAACAAATACCGCCTCCATTTCCGAGTCATTTGAGTTTGGAAAAAGGCGTTACACCACCAGAAATACAGCAACCCGTAGATCAGCAATATCCTAGAATTCACCGTTTTAAATTTCACGGTGATGCGATGGAATATTTTGGTATATGGATTGTGAATATCTTATTGACCATCATTACCTTAAGTTTGTACGCGCCTTGGGCGAAAGTACGTCGTTTACGTTATTTTTATGGTAATACTGAATTCTTTAAAAGACGTTTTGACTTTACTGGTATCCCCACCAAGATTTTAGTTGGACGTTTGATTGCATTGGGTATTTATGCCGCCTTTTCAATTTCCTCGCAGTATTCCATTATTGCGACGGTGGTTGGTTTAGTGGTGCTATATGCAGCAGTGCCATGGCTGATTCGGGCAACAATGCGCTTTACCGCAAGAAACAGTAAATTCGGCAACAGTCGGTTTTATTTTGCGGGAACCACAAAAGAATCCTATAAAGTCTTTTTTCTGAGTATTCTAATTTATATTTTTAGTTTAGGGATATTTGCTCCTGTTGGGATCTGGTTGTATAAAAAATACTACATCGATCATTTATATGCAGGGCAGTTGGATTTTAAATTGAATGCCGATTGGTCAGCCTATATGGCGGCAGTTTACATTCCAATTTTTATGTCTTTTGGAATTATGCTGGCATTTGGCATTATTTATTTCGGAATTATCGGCTTTATTGCAGGTTATACGCCAAACTTTTTTATCTTTGGTGTCTTTGCGATGTACGCTGTGGCAGGGTTGTTTATTTATCCATTAATCGCGGCACGTATTTTTATTACCACATGGAACAATACAACGGTTGGAAGCAGCCAATTTAAAACAGATTGTAATCAATGGCGTTATGCATGGATTGTGGCATCAAATTGGCTGGTTAAAATTCTAAGCATTGGTTTAATGTCTGCATGGGCGGCAATTCGTATTCACAAATATCAAGTTGATTCGATGAGTTTAATTTTGCATGATGATCCAGATCAAATGATGAATCTTGCACAGCAAGAGCAAAGTGCTTTAGCTGAAGAAATTAGTGACATCTTCGACATTGATGTTTCTTTATAATGATATGAGTTGAATAATTTATGTCACGACCAATAGAAGTCATTTTCTATGATGGTGTGGTGTCTAAACCACACCATGCCCAACTTTCTGCTCAATCTGAGTTCGAAGTGCTGATTCAGTATGGTGAGCGTTTAGAGCATCAACGCCGTTATGCATATCGCGATATGGAATTAATTGGCGCACTGGGGCAATTAAATCCTGCAATTGAACTTAAAGATGACGCACGGATTGAATTTCAGGGGGCTTTACCAGAATGGTTTAATTTTGGGACTAAAAATGTCCAGCATTCAATCTGGAAATTAGAACGTTCTCCAAGTTTAATTGTATTCAGTATCATCTTTGTGGTGGCTTTTGTTTTTGCTTTAGTAAAATGGGGTGTTCCGGCGGCATCACATTATGTTGCTTTTCAGTTGCCTGAAAATAGTTTGAATAAATTAGGTGATGAAGCGGAAAAATATGTGTTGAATAATTGGACTAATCCCAGTCATTTGGCTCAAGGTCAAAAAGATCAAATTTCCAAGCAATATCTAAATACCATCGCTGAAGGAAAGCCAGCAAAATTGGTCTTTCGTGAAGGTGGGCGATTGGGTGCCAACGCAGTGGCTTTACCCAACAATACGATTATTATCACCGATGAGCTGATTGAAATGGCGCATAGTGATCAAGAGATTTTAGGTGTATTGGCACATGAGCAAGGGCATTTGGTTGAACGCCATAGCTTACAGCAAGGCTTGACCAGTTTGGGGTTAAGTGTGTTGTATATTGCTATGACGGGAGACAGTTCAGACCTATTGACCTCGTTACCTGCTGCGATGATCGGTGCAAATTATTCACGCAAATTTGAAGCTGAGGCGGATATGTATGCGCTGAAATTGATGGATCGTAAAGGCATTGAAGTGTCTCATTTTGCGAACTTCTTACAACGCTTAGGTGATGAAACGGCGCTGGAAGAAAAACCAAAGCAAGCAGGCAAAACGGCTGAAGCTGATAAAAAAGCGGATCCAAATAAAAAACAACCTCAAAATGAATCTACTGAAAAAGAGAGTCCTTTAGAGATTTTTGATGCATTATCTTCACATCCTGCAACTGAAGAACGGGTTAAAATGGTTCGTGATTTTGAGAAAAAACAACAGGCTAAACCTTAAACAATAAAGATAAGCGATGCTTATCTATAGATTATGCAAGGTGAGGGTGACTTGATCTAGGGCTTAATTAAGCCCTTTATTTTTTTGTATTTTTCTCAAAGACCAGTGCACTCGTTAAAACCCATATCATCAAGTAATAGGCAGCCGCTGATTCAACTAGGTTGATTGCTATGATCTGATAAATTAACCAAGATGAGTAAAACTGTTGCTTTTTAAAACAACCCAGTAGGGTAAGTTTGTTATAATAGGAAAAATTTTTATCTTTGCCAGGTTGTTTCATGTCCAAGCCATATCTGATTGCACCTTCAATTTTATCTGCTGATTTTGCCCGTCTGGGTGAAGATGTGGAAAATGTATTGGCAGCTGGTGCAGATGTTGTCCACTTTGATGTCATGGATAACCACTATGTTCCAAACTTAACCTTTGGTGCGGGTATATGTAAGGCATTAAAGAAATATGGGATCAAAGCCCCGATTGATGTGCATCTTATGGTTTCGCCTGTTGATCGTATGATTGGTGATTTCTTAGAAGCAGGCGCAGATATTATTACTTTTCATCCTGAAGCAACGCATCATATCGACCGTTCATTACAATTGATTAAAGATGGTGGTGCTAAAGCAGGTTTAGTGTTTAATCCAGCAACACCTTTGCACTATCTCGACTATGTTTTAGATAAAGTGGATCAAGTGCTTTTAATGAGTGTAAACCCTGGCTTTGGCGGTCAAAAATTTATTCCTACCACTTTGGATAAATTACGTGAGGCACGTAAAATTATTGATGCTTCAGGTCGTGACATTCGTTTAGAAATTGATGGCGGTGTTGGGCCAGCAAATATCCGTGAAATTGCTGAAGCGGGAGCAGACATGTTTGTTGCTGGTTCTGCGATTTTTAGTAAACCTGATTATCAAGCTGTGATTAACGAAATGCGCGCTGAATTAGCAAAAGTTGGACAAGTTTCGGCTTAAACTTTTCCACAAATGTATTGTGTGAATTGTGGATAACTTTGATGATAACTATATGGATAACCATGTTGATAAGCATATGGATAAGCTGGGTATAGATTAATCAAAGGGTGATCAATCGTTTATCACACATGCAATTTTTGTTTAAAAAGAGCTCAAACGAGCTCTTTTTTAATAAGAATAGTCCGCTACTCATCAATTTAATTATTCATTTTTTATTCAAAGTGCAGTTGATGGAAAATTATTCAGTGATATTGACAATCTTTCCGCGTGATATTTGCCAAACTCGTCATTATTGGCTATGCTTTAGCTTCATCTTAGATTAAAACATAGGTTTTAGTTTTGTTTAGACAACTGCACAAACGGCTTTGGTTTGTTTGTCTTATGGTTTTTGCCATAGGGTGGAGCAGTGTGTCTATTGCATCTGTAAATGTGATGCAACATGAGCAAATGATGAATTCATCGCTTGTAGATGAACATCAATCGATGATGAATAGCAGTGCTGTCCAAGAAATGAAAAAGCACTGTTCAGATATAAAACAAAAGCAAAATGATCCAAATTTGCATCTCAATCATGAACAGCAGGTGCAAAATTTAAAAGATTGCCATAATCAACAGGCTCAATCTCAAGATACGCAGCTGACTAAATGCTTAGATTGTGCTGCATTCTCATGTCAATCTTCAGTGGTTTGGTTCAATCCTGATATTCCAAAATTGATTGCACCTGATCATCTGCAAAATACTCAAGCCTATCAAATCAATTACCAAGCTCAGCACCTCGCAGGGCATTGGCAAGAAATCCTACGCCCTCCAAAAGCTTAATCTGATTTTAGACACTTTTTTATTCAAAATTGCTTGTTAAAATTTAGGTTAAGTTATGTTTATTCAGTTATCTCAAAAGCGATTAGCTCAAAGCTTGATTGCGACATTGTGCTTGGTCTCCTCAACTTGGGGAATTGCCGCAATCAAAGAATATCAACTCAGCATTGATGAAGGAATCGTCAATGTAACAGGTAAACCGGTAAAACGAATTACTGTAAATGGCCAGTTTCCCGCACCACTTTTAGAATTTGAAGAAGGTGATGAAGCGGTGATTCGAGTTAAAAATAATTTAAAGAACCAAGATTCATCGATCCATTGGCATGGTCTCTTATTGCTCGGCATTATGGATGGTGTACCTGGCTTTAATGGTTATAACGGGATCAAACCCAACGAAGAATTTGTCTATAAGTTCAAAGTTCGTCAGAGTGGAACCTATTGGTATCATGCCCATTCGAAAGGCCAAGAACAGGATGGCTTATATGGTTCTTTAGTGATTTATCCAAAGAATAAAAAACCGCTGGCAGTGCATGAACGCACAGATCGTGATTATGTGGTGATGTTGTCGGATTTTCATGAGCAAACCAGTGACCAGATCCAAAAAAACCTAAAAATTTCCGCAGAATATTATCAAAATCGACGTGAAACCTTAGGGGATGTTTGGAAACAGTTACAACGTGATGGTTTAAAAGCAACGTGGTCTGATCGCAAAATGTGGAATCAGATGCGTATGTTAAAAACAGATATGTCTGATGTGACGGGTTATACCTTTCTTGTAAACGGAAAAACCCCTGAACAAAATTGGACAGGTCTGTTTAAGCCAAATGAAAAAGTTCGACTGCGCTTTGTGAATGCATCGGCAATGTCGTTCTTTGATGTACGTATACCTCAGCTAAAAATGACAGTGGTCAGTGCCGATGGGCAGCCTGTAAAGCCAGTGGCTGTGGATGAATTTCGTATAGGTACAGCTGAAACCTATGATGTAATTGTTGAACCAAAAACCAGTCATTATCAGATTGAGGCAGAGTCTATTGACCGTTCAGGATTTGCGATTGGAACACTCCACAATGAATTAACAGCAAAAAGTGCTGCTATTCATATGCCTGCTGCTCGTCCACGTGCTGTGCTAACTATGGAAGATATGGGAGGTCATGGAGGCGGAGGGATGGATCACTCTAAGATGAGTATGGGTGATATGCAAGGCATGGATCACTCGAAAATGAGTGCTGACGATATGCAAGGCATGGATCACTCGAAAATGAGTACTGATGCTATGCAAGGCATGGATCACTCGAAAATGAGTGCGAATGATATGCAGGGCATGGATCATTCAAAAATGAATGCCAACGATATGCAAGGTATGGACCATTCAAAAATGAATGCGGATGATACGCAAGCTATAGATCATTCACAGCATCGCAATTCATCGGCAGCGCAAAAAAATGACCAAGTGGTTTATGGTTGGGCAAATGCATCGACGCCGCAAGGAGATAAAGCATTGCAATACAGTGATTTAAAATCACTAACCCCTCAACCTGATACTCGTGATGCCACCAGTGAATTGGTGATTCGCTTAGGCGGAACCATGGAGCGTTATGTTTGGACGATTAATGGTAAAAAATTCAGTGATGCTGAACCACTCAAAGTGAAATATGGCGAACGTATCCGAATTAAATTTATCAATGACAGTATGATGGCGCATCCAATGCATTTACACGGCATGTTTATGCAACTGGAAAATGGTCAGCCTGCTGTGGATATGCCTAATAAACACACCATTGTTGTACCACCTGCAAAAACAGTTACAGCATTATTAACCGCTGATGAATTGGGTGAATGGGCAATCCATTGTCATTTGCTCTACCACATGAGTGCAGGGATGATGAATAAATTGATTGTTGCCAATGTGAGTGATGGCAAAGTGTCCACTCAGCCAGTTCAAACAAGCAACACCACTCAAAAGACTGAAGTGAAAGGAGACGAACATGCAAATCATTAATCTTTTTTCTAAATCAGTTCTGGCAAGTTCATTACTTATGCTGAGTGGTTTGGCTTTGGCCCATGAAGTGCATCAGATGCAAAGTGATACGAGTATTGCGACTGGATCAACTGATCATTCAAGTATGGATCATTCAAAAATGAATCAGTTGGATGAGCAAAGCAATCCTGTAGATCATACACAACATCAAGCGCCCACAACCACTATGGGGGAGGAGAGAATAGCTTCGCATAGTACCCATGATCATCGTAAAGAACATGGTGCACAGGTTTATCAGCGAGTGACTATTGATAATGCTTGGATGCTGGATGAAGATGGAAAAGGTACTTTAGATTCATCTTTAGAGTTACGCATAGGTACTGATGAAAATAAGTTATTCATTAAAGGGAGCTCCAGTAAGGCTGAATCAGACAAAATAGAATATGATCTAAGTGCCCTCTATAGCCGTAACATTGCTGATTTTTGGGATGTACAGGCGGGTGTGCGTTACAGTGATAATCCTGAACGAAGCACTGATCAGGAACGTGTAGATGCAGCTTTGGGTTTACACGGCTTGGCACAGTACTTTTTTGAAACAGATGCTTATCTGTATTTCGGACAGGACAGTCGGGTTGCATTTAGCCTAGAAACTGAACGTGATTTACTACTGACACAAAAGCTGATTTTAAAGCCTTATTTAGATTTAAATGTGGTATTTAGCGATGATTCACGTTATGCCCAAAAAACAGGCCTAAACAGTATTAAAACAGGTTTAGAAACCCGTTATGAAATCACAAAAAAGGTGATGCCTTATGTGAGTGTGGTCTATGCATATTCTAAAGGTAACAAAGAGACAGCATGGCAAACTGCAACTAACTCCGAATCAGGTTGGTTATATGGTGCAGGTCTGCGTTTTAGATTCTAAGCTTTCGTTTTTCGTATAAAGCAAAAGGTCACTTCTTTGGGAGTGACCTTTTACGTTTCTGCAATGCCAGCAACACGTTCAAGCTGGTTATTTACAAATTTAAACTCCATTCCATGCTCTGTGTCTAAATCATAGTGAATAGAGAGGGTTAAGGTATCGGGTGCACTCACACGCAAATTTAACATGGTCTGAATATAAGGATTATGAGATTCCACATCCTGAATATTCAATGCAGCCTCACCTGATTTTTCTGGATTTTCATAATAATGTGCATAAAGCTTTTGATAGCGTTCAAAAGCATGTTGCTGAATGGTCTGAATATGTTGTTCAATACTGTTGATAAATAACTGGTAGGTTTTCGCAAAAGCGTTGAGTTGATCTAGATTGGGCGCTTCTTCGATCTCATCGCCATCTTCATCAAACTCTTCCCCTAAGAAAATCTCCCGATCAGCATTTTGATTAAAAAAACAATGCGAAAAAAAAGTTTCTGAACTAAACCCAGCCCAGCTCGGGTGGATATCACCCCAATAATCATGTTTCATGGTTTTGATCCCAGATTTTTATATTTAGCATGCTTGATCATAAAGTAAGCCTCATGAAAAAAAATTATTCGAAATGTAAAAAAGGTCAAATTTTGTAAATTTTAATAAATTCCTCAACATGAGTTGATATAATTAGGTTTCTTCAGGAGGAACGACCTCCCTCAATTTGAGAAAAATCGTCAGGACGGCCTGATTCTAATTTAAATTTGGAGCTGGTCATGGCTTGGGTTTTTCTTATTTTCGCAGGTATCTTTGAAATCGTTTGGGCATATAGTATGAAATTGTCCGAAGGTTTTACAAAGCTTACACCAAGTATTGTCACCTTATTTTTCATGATTTTAAGCTTTGGTCTATTGGCATATGCGATGCGTACTTTGCCATTGGGAACTGCTTATACCATTTGGACTGGGATTGGAGCGATAGGCTCATTCTTGGTTGGTATTTTTATTTTGGGTGAACCTGCAACAGCAATGCGTATGTTCGCTGCTGTACTGATTGTTTCTGGCTTAGTTTTAATGAAACTTTCTTCGTCTTAATTTATTGAAATGTTTAAGTGCTATTTCTGTAGGAGATAGCACTTTTTTTATGTGTAGTTCATGGTGTAATCAATAGTGGAAACACCCAATAGAAAATGGTGAATGTGTAATGGCATGGGTTTTATTGGCAGTTGCGGGTGTGCTTGAGGTGGTTTGGGCATATTTTATGAAGGTGTCTGACGGGTTTACCAAGCTGACACCGAGTATCTTGACCATCATCTTTATGATTGCAAGTTTTGCATTACTTTCTTATGCAATGAAAACATTACCACTTGGTACCGCTTATACCGTGTGGACAGGGATTGGTGCGATTGGTTCTTTTGCCGTCGGAATTTTCTTTTTAGGTGAAGCAGCCTCAGCGATGCGGATGTTGGCTGCTGTATTGATTATTTCAGGTCTTATTTTGATGAAATTATCTTCAAGCTAAGTTAAGCTGTTGGTGAGTTGGAAAGGGAATAAGGACATGCAACTTTCATTTATGGAAATGAGCTCCCCAGTCGGGATATTAAAATTAGTCGCCCATGATCATGCCTTGATTGCAGTACTTTGGGAAAATGAAAATCCTAAACGGGTTCGTTTGGCTGAATTAATTAAAAACAATACACATCCAGTTTTGTTGGAGACGGCGAAACAATTGAATGAGTATTTTCAAGGAAAAAGAACCCAGTTCGATTTACCGCTAGATTTTGCGGGGACTGAGTTTCAACAGAAAGTTTGGCAAGCTTTGTTGACGATTCCATTTGGTGAAACGCGTAGCTATAAAGAGATCGCAGAACAGATTGGAAATGTCAAAGCGGTTCGGGCAGTGGGCGCAGCGAATGGTAAAAATCCGATCTCTATTATTGCGCCATGTCATCGTGTGGTCGGGGCCGATGGTAAATTGGTTGGTTTTGCGGGTGGGTTGGATAATAAGGATATTCTTTTAAAAATTGAACAAGTGCCATAGACTCAACGCTATTTATTATTACATTACAATTTAAAATGATTGCTCAAATTTTTGCACCATTGTTATCAAATTTAGGTTGGATCGTTTTACTTTTCGTTGCGATTATGCTGGTTAAATTCTTTAAGCCCTTTTTAAAAGGGAAAATAGGTGAATTTGCTGTCAGCACCCATGTCAAACTCTATTTAGACAAAGAAAATTATATTTTATTAAATGATTGTACTCTGCCTGATGAGCAAAATCAGACCACCCAAATAGATCATATTTTATTGAGCCCTTATGGTATTTTTGTCATTGAAACAAAGAATTATAAAGGTTGGATATTTGGTGGCGAGCGTCAAAAGATTTGGACACAAAAGATTTATAAAAAGAGCTATAAGTTCCAAAATCCATTACATCAAAATTATAAGCACCAAAAAGTTTTAGAAAATGTGCTCACAGATATTGTTGATTCTACTCAGATCCATTCAATCGTAGTTTTTATGCCTGATTGCGAATTTAAAACCCAAATGCCAAACAATGTCTTTCGTGGTGCAGGTTGGACAGATTATGTCAAACAATTTAAGCAAATCAACATTCCTCCAATGAAATTAAAACGTATTCAGTATCGTCTAGAGGAAGAAATTTTAGAAAAGTCGTGGAAAACCAATCGCCAACATATACAAAGCCTTAAAGATAAATATACTGAGAAATGAACAGATTATCCATAATCAACATCGTCCAGATTAAATTATATTTTTTGTATGATTGGATCCGTATGCTGTAACTGTGGCATTAAGATCAGCAGAGGATGAGGGGGGAAATCACTCATCCGCAGCTTTAGACTTTAACCATTTCCATTGCCCATTTTTAAATTGGTAAGTGTCGATCCACCATCTTGCACCACCTCGACATGAGCTGGTCATTTGTTTCTTCTGGGTAATTAGTTTGAGATCCGTCAATCCAGAACATTGTGCATGGCTAAAATCAAATTTTTCTTGGTCCAACACTTGATAATCTTTACTTTTAGGTCGAAAGAGAAAAATATCAAAAATAGAATAAACCCCCATTCCCATGTCAGGTGTAGACACAGCAATATCGGTATATCCATCAAAATTATAGTCTTGAAAATGAATCTGTCGTTTTCGTTCAAATGGTAATTCTGCAAGATCAAATGCTTGCTGTTTAGCCGCTGTTTGAATGATGAGTTGACCTGATTCGTCATCACCATCTTTAAAAATAAAATGAGTTTTTTGCCCATTGACTACATCGTTAATATTGCGACTTACAGTTTGTTGTTGAGGTTGGGCAAATGCGAATGGGGTTAAAAGTAAACTTGATAGCATTGTTGTCGTGAGTGTTTTGTGCATTATTATTCTCATTGTCTTTTCCATTGTTTTAGGGGAGTTTCCAAGTTTCAGCTGTTTAGTGAAACTTGGATGCTATTTTCAAAAGTGCAGAGCAATATTCAACATTTAAAAGCGCTTTGGAATTTTTTGGCCACCTTCAATCGGCGTTTCGGCATTTTTTAATACACCAAATAACCATGTTTCAGCATGTTGTACCGCGATTTTAAGCGGATCTCCTAGTGCTAAACGTCCTGCAATAAAGCTTGCCAATGAACAACCTGAACCATGGTATTCACCTGCCAAACGGGGACATTTAGATTCAGCGATCATTTCACCATTCACATACAAGGCGTTGCGAATATAGTCTGGGGTATCTTCATGCCCACCTTTTACCAGAACAGCTTGTGCGCCCATTTCAAACAGTTTGGCTGTGGCTTTTTCTATGTCTTGTTCTGCTGTTAAGGCGCGTAATTCCACAGTATTTGGGGTAATGATTGTTGCCAGAGGAATCAGTTCGATAAAGGCTTTAACCAAGGTCTCTTGATTACCCAGTGAACCACCACTATTTGCCACTAAAACAGGATCAAGTACATATAGATAATCTGGATGTTCACGTAAAAACTCAGCCAGTGCAGCAATATTATCTGTGGTTCCTAACATCCCCGATTTGATGGCTTTAATAGGTAAATCACCGACAACTGCATTGGCCTGAGCAAGCAGTAGTTCTTTGGAGCTGGCTTCAAAACCAAAAACTTGTTGAGAGTTTTGAATGGTTAATGCTGTACAAGCAATTGCCGCATGTGCGCCACTTTGACCAATCGCTTCAATATCAGCCTGTATACCAGCACCACCAGAAGGGTCTAGACCTGAAAAACAAAGTACAGTAGGGCGCACGATGATGTCCTTAATTCACAAATTTACGTTAGTATAGGCAAGTTTACGAGAACACTCGATAGTAATTTGATAATTGTTTCAAACACAGATTTAAAGGATTGGATGGTGATAAAGAATATTTTAATCGATCTCGACGGCACATTAACCGACCCAAAAGTAGGCATTACGACATCTGCACGTTATGGACTTGCAAAGGTTGGGCATCCGATTCCTGACAGTGAAAATATCGACTGGATTATTGGTCCACCGTTAAAGGCATCATTGGCAAAGCTACTCAATGTTGAAGCAAATGACCTCTTAGCTGAGCAAGCTTTATTGGGTTATCGTGAACGTTTTGCTGTAACAGGCTTATTTGAAAACCATGTTTTTAATGATGTTGCACAAACCTTGGAAGCCTTAAAAAGTAAGGGCTATCGACTGTTTTTAGCCACCGCAAAACCTGAAGTTTATGCACGTCAAATCTTAGATCATTTTGATTTATTAAAATATTTTGATTATCCCTATGGCAGTGAGTTAAATGGCGAGCGCACCAATAAAGGTGAGTTAATCACTTATATCCTTGAAAAAGAAAAATTAAATCCAGAAGAGTGTTTGATGGTGGGAGACCGGGAACATGATATTTTTGGTGCGCGTAAAAATGCGATTGAAACCATTGCGGTAGAATATGGATATGGCTCAAAACAAGAGTTGGATGAAGCAGCGCCGAAAGCAAGAATTGCAAAGTTCTCTGAATTGTTAAACCTGCTCTAAATCTGCTTTTAGTTCAGACTTTTGGGATAATTTGAATTTACCTTAATGATCCCCAACACATCGATAAAATATTCTCGGTTGGGGATTTTACTCGTAATCACATAGTTAGTAGTAATCACACATTTAAACAGGGACTAAATCCCCAGTAGTCTTTTAATGTTATTCACTCAATTGGGTAGAGATACTGCATGATGTGGAAGCATTAAACGCTTAGACCCATCACCGCCAAATTTACGATCTACTTCCAATAAAACATGGGTTTGATGTGGAGAGATATTCAAATGTGAAATGGGTGGCAAGTCAATCCATCTAAAGGTAAAAATGATGGAATTAACGCACATCCAAATACAATGATTCCTTAATTTCTTCCATCACAATATAACTATGTGATGAGGCTGAAGATGGAAGTTTTTTAAGTAAATCACCAAGTAAGCGTCGGTAAGCGCTCATTTCTTTTAATCGGGCTTTGACTAAATAATCAAAATCTCCCGAAATAAGATGGCACTCTTGTACTTCTGGTATTTCCATTAAGTCTTTGGCCACTTGTTCAAACACATCACCAGACTTTGCAGATAAGCTAATTTCTAGAAAAACCAATAAGTTACGATCAAGGTGTTTCGGGTTTAGACGAGCATGATAGCCCATAATGATGCCATCTCGCTCCAAACGTTTGACACGTTCAGAACAAGGTGTGGTCGATAAACTGACCCGCGAGGCCAACTCGCTGATGGCAATTCGACCCTCATTTTGAAGAATATCTAAAATCATTCGATCTATACGGTCTAATTTACGCATCAATTATTCCCTTTTTTTTAATCATTTTTCACGACAATAAATTAAAACACCTAAATTTTAGCATTAAAAATAGTGAAATAAACTATTGAACCAAAAATATACTAGTGAAATAAACTAGTAAATGCATAAAGGATAAGAAATGCGTGTAATAGTATTAGGTAGTGGTGTGATTGGCGTAGCAAGTGCATATTACCTCGCGCAGCAAGGAGCACAAGTTACAGTTTTAGACCGTCAAGCAGGTCCAGCTGAAGAAACCAGCTTTGGTAATGCAGGTCAAATTTCTCCAGGATATTCGACACCGTGGGCTGCCCCAGGTATTCCATTTAAAGCGGTTAAGTGGATGTTTCAACATCATGCGCCACTCGCGATTAATATCGATGGCAGTATGTGGCAGTTACAGTGGATGGCGCAAATGCTTAAAAACTGTAACTCAGAAAGTTATGCAATTAACAAAGAACGAATGACCCGTGTTGCAGAATATAGCCGTGACTGTTTAAGAGAACTGCGTAAAGATACTGGGATTGAATACGAAAACCGTTCAAAAGGCACGTTGCAAGTTTTCCGTAATGAAGCTCAATTAGAAATGGTTCAGCGTGATATTGCTGTACTCAAAGAATGTGGTGTTCCACATGAGTTATTGCTTAAAGATGATCTTGCTAAAGTAGAACCAGCATTAGAACATGCCAAAGATAAATTGGTCGGTGGTTTACATCTTCCAAATGATGAAACAGGCGACTGCTATTTATTTACCAATGCTTTAGCCAATTTAGCCAAAGGTTTAGGTGTCGAGTTTAAATTCAACCAAAATGTTGAAAGATTGGTGGTTGAAGGTGATGAAATCAAAGGTGTAGTGGTTAATGGTGAAGTGTTAACTGCTGATCGCTATGTATTGGCTTTTGGTAGCTATTCACGTGATTTCTTAAAGCCGCTGGAATTGAATTTACCTGTTTACCCAGTGAAGGGTTATTCTTTAACTATTCCAATTGTTGATCCAACATTTGCACCACAATCTACAGTTTTGGATGAAACCTATAAAATCGCGATTACTCGTTTTGATCAACGTATTCGTGTTGGTGGAATGGCAGAATTAAGCGGTTTTAATCATGGTTTAAATGCGGATCGCCGTGGCACCTTGGAAATGGTGACCCAAGATTTATTCCCAGGTGGTGATTTGGCACAAGCATCATTTTGGACCGGTCTTCGCCCAATGACCCCAGATAGCACACCAATTATTGGCGCAACACGTTTTAAAAACTTATTCCTCAATACTGGACATGGCACTTTAGGCTGGACGATGGCATGTGGTTCAGGAAAATTGATCAGTGACCTGGTACTTAATCATCAAACCGATATCAGTACCGAAGGTTTATCTATTCAGCGTTATCCACACGCTGCTTAAGTGCCACTTTATTAAAACAGTGATAAATAAATTGTTTAGCGATAAATAATTTACAACGCCAATCCATATTCAGGGATGAATAAAATGCCTAGACCAATTACTGCCGTCATTCATCAGGATGCTTTGTTGCATAACCTGAATGTCGCCCGTCAATTTATGCCACAAAGTAAAGTTTTTACCGTGGTCAAGGCCAATGCTTATGGACACGGTATTGAACGTGTTTATGATGCATTCAAATCCGCAGATGGTTTTGCTTTGTTGGATATCGATGAAGCAAAACGCCTAAGAACATCGGGATGGACAGGTCCAATTCTGCTCTTAGAAGGCATTTTTTCAGCAGATGATTTATTGGATTGTGAAAAGTATCAATTAAGTTTTAGCCTGCATAATGAAGATCAAGTGAATTGGCTAGAACAATTTAAAAGCCAATCTCTCAAAGACAATCCAGCACAGACGCAATTCGATGTATTTTTAAAAATGAATACAGGAATGAATCGCCTTGGTTTTAAACCTGATGCGTATCGGGCAATGTGGCAGAGATTAAAGCAATTTGATGTGGTGAAATCTATCACGCATATGATGCATTTTTCAGATGCAGATGGTGAGCGTTTGGGGCAATCTGGGATTGCCTACCAGCAGGCTATTTTTGAACAAACCATTCAAGATTTAGACGGAGAGCGTTCAGTTTCAAATAGTGCGGCCATTCTCCGACATTCACAAGATTTACGTTCAGATTATATTCGTAGCGGGATTATGCTGTACGGCAGTTCTCCAGACTATCCAACACATTCAATTCAAGATTGGAATCTTAAACCAAGCATGAGTTTACGCAGTGAAATCATTGCAATTCAAGATTTACAGCCGAGTGAAACAGTGGGTTATGGATCTAAATTCACGGCAACCCAAGCCATGAAAATCGGTATTGTGGCATGTGGTTATGCAGATGGTTACCAACGTATTTCTATGGATGCACCAGTATTGGTTAATTCTGTACGAACCCAAACTATTGGTCGTGTCAGCATGGACATGTTAGCGGTTGATTTAACCCATATCCCCGATGCTCGTGTTGGAAGTGAAGTGGTACTTTGGGGACAGTCTTCAAATGGAACTGTACTGCCGATTGATGAAGTTGCAGCAAGTTCTGGAACCGTAGGTTATGAGCTCATGTGTGGTGTAACTGCACGGGTAAATTTTAAAATTTCAAAATAAGGACATCAACATGTCAAACAACGTTCAACACGCAGACATTCAAAAACTCAACAGCAATCAAGTGATGAGTGCAGTCACCATTTTCAATAAAGTGGTTTATTTGTCAGGCCAAGTTCCTAAAAACACCCAACAGGATATTATTGGTCAAACTCAAGAAATCTTGGCAACAATTGACCAGTTATTGCTTGAGGCAAATACTGATAAATCACGTTTATTGTCTGCTCATGTCTACATCAAAAATTTAGATGATTTTGCGACGTTCAACACCATTTGGATTGATTGGTTAGAAGGCTGTGTTGCACCATCTCGCGCAACGATTCAAGCTGATTTGGTTAATCCAGATTGGTTGATTGAGATCGCAGTTATTGCGGCGCAGGCATAAATTCACCTCTTGTAATAAAGTAGAATTGATTATTGTCAATAATTAAAGCAGTATTTGCCCCGAATTAAAGCTGGTCACATGTAAACCATGTGGCCCAGTTCGCGTTAGGTAGAACAATAGAACGGGAATGTTCTTATGCCACAAGCGGGTTTTACCTCCAAAAAATTGTCAAAAAGGATATTTTTATGACAACTTCAAGCCATTCAGATGACGTACCATCGTCGCCAAATGAGCTACAACGGAAATTATCCAATCGTCACCTACAATTAATTGCGATTGGTGGTGCAATTGGTACAGGCTTATTTATGGGTTCAGGGAAAACCATTTCCCTTGCAGGCCCTTCAATTCTGATCATTTATATGATCATTGGTGCAATGTTCTTTTTCCTGATGCGCGCATTGGGTGAAATTTTACTTTCAAATCTGCACTACAAATCCTTTATTGATATGGCACATGACTTAATTGGTCCGGGTGCTGGCTATTATATTGGCTGGTCATACTGGCTCGGTTGGATCTTAGTGGGTATTGCGGATTTGGCTGCAATTATCAATTATCTTAATTTTTGGCTTCCTGACGGAACCGCCTTTACCCCCATGGGACAAGCCTTAATTAGTGCAGGATGCGTACTCTTGGTATTGGGTATTAATCTCCTCACGGTAAAGTTGTTTGGTGAAATTGAGTTTTGGTTTGCTTTGATCAAAATTTTAGCCATTGTCGGATTGATTCTTATTGGTGGCTATATGGTGTTGAGCCATTTCCAAGCACCGACAGGTTCAGTTGCAAGCTTTAGCAATGTCTGGTCGCATGGTGGCATGTTCCCGAAAGGCGCAAGTGGCTTTTTAGCAGGTTTCCAAATTGCCTTGTTTGCTTTTGTCGGTGTCGAGCTGATCGGTACTATGGCGGCAGAAACCAAAGATCCTGAAAAGAACTTACCTAAAGCGGTCAATGCGATTCCGACCCGTATTATTTTGTTTTATGTATTGGCACTCTTTATCGTGATGTCGGTAACCCCTTGGAATGAAATTCCTGCGGATCAAAGTCCATTTGTCACATTGTTTCTACATGCTGGTATTGGTGCAGCGGCTGTGATTATGAACTTGGTGGTTTTATCCTCGGTAATGTCATCGATGAACAGTGGTGTATTTTCGACCAGTCGTATGTTGTTTGGATTGGCCAAAGAAGGGCAAGCACCGACTAAGTTGGCTGAACTGTCTAAACGCGCCGTTCCTGCAAAAGGTTTATTGTTCTCTTGTGGCTTTATTATGGCAGGTGCAGCACTACAATATTTTGTTCCAAATACCGTTGAAGCATTTACCTTAGCCAGTTCTTTATGTGTGATTTTATTCATTAGTATCTGGAGTATTATTATGGTGTGTTATATACGCTACCGTAAATTACGCCCAGAATTGCATGAGAAATCAAACTTTAAAATGCCGGGTGGTGTATGGATGTCTTATCTTGTTTTGATCTTCCTTGCCTTTACTTTGGTGATTTTAAGCCTTGAGCCTGATACCTTAAAAGCTTTAATCATCAGCCCGTTGTGGGTGATTATTTTAGCGGTGACCTATCAAATGATGTATAAACCGCGTATGAAAAAGCGTAATCAGCAGCTTTAATGTTGAATATTCAATTGATCAGGAGATGGTGTTAGATCATCTCCTGAATAACTATGATATGAAAATTTTTGATATAAATTAAATTTAAAAATTAAACGCTTAGATTAAATATAACATACTCAACTTTTTGGTTTTATCCGTGATTGATTGCATAGATTCAATGTGAAATTTAACAAATTATTCAAAATAAATTACTGAAATAAAAATAAAAAGCACGTTTAATAGCATCATTTACGCTAAACAACAGCATATATGCGCAATAACAAGATCGATCTCTTACGTGGAATTTCAATTTTATTGGTACTTCTCCACCATTTTAATATTCCTTATAAACTGCATGACACATTTCTAGGTATACCAATCTTTGGCGAAAGCTTAAGTACCTTAATTGCCCGCAATGGTAATTATGGTGTGACCCTATTTTTTGTGATTTCAGGTTTTCTAATCACCCAACATACTTTACAAAGAAGTGGCACACTCGCGCAGATTAAGCTCAAAGATTTCTATATCCGCCGTATTGCCCGAATTATGCCTTGTTTGGTCCTACTGGTAGCGCTGGTGACGGCACTGGGTGCAATGGGGTTAAAACCCTTTATCAATCAAGTGCCAAACGGTATTGAAGTCTCTTATGGCTTAACTGTATTTTCTGCTTTTACGTTTTGGATGAATATCCTGATCATTGAAAATGGCTGGGTGAATTATGCGCTAGGCGTGCTATGGTCTTTATCTGTTGAGGAAGTCTTCTATTTAGCATTTCCAATTTTATGTGTTGTATTAGGCCGTGGTAAAGGCTTTATTATATTTTTATTGGCAATCATCATTTATGCACCTTATTTCCGTTCATTGCATTTTGCTGAGGAAAGCGGGGCTTATCTTTATCATTACTTCTCAAGTTTTGACGGAATTGCGATGGGTTGCTTAACTGCTTTAATGACTCAGCGGATGGGACAAAAAATACAGGTTTCAAAAATCGTGGTTCCAATCATTGTTTTGTTGATGGCCGCTGTTTATTTATATGCACCAATCAAAGAGGTTAGTACGTGGGGAATCAGCATTTTTGCCATATTGTCAGCAATGTTGATCTTCTGTTTTGCTCAGAACCCATATACTGAATCTCGCTCTATATTGTCAAAAGGTGTAGCGTGGATTGGACAACGTAGTTATGAAATGTACTTGTTTCATTTGATTATCTTGGGTTTATTTAAAGTTTTTTATTTTCCCAAAGAAACCTTAGCTGTTGAAAAATTAATGCTATTACCAATTTATTTTATTGCTGTTTTTGTATTGAGTTGGGCCATTGAAAAGTACTATTCAACACCGATGAACAGAAAAATACGCCAAGTTTTACTTAAAAATGGGTGATAAAAATGGAAATATTGCAGTTAATAGAAACCATAAAACAAGATCCAAGCTGTGAGGTGTATCCTGCACAGTTAGCACAAAATTTGCCACAAAATATTCCTGATGATGTGAAGATCTTTTATCGTGAAACCAATGGAATAAAATTTTTTCCACAAGAAGCTTATTCAATTGAAATCGTCGCGAGTCATCAATTTATACCGATTAATACTTATTTATTCTCAGACGAATCAATCGATTTGGAATTGGAAAATGATGATATCAGTCATGACTGGTTTTTAATCGCAAAGGTAGATGAAATGAGTCAATACATCAGTATTGATATGGCGCAAGCTAGACGAGGTCAATGTTATGATAGCTTTTTTGAAACCCATGCAACGATTGGTGATTCACCTATTATTGCCCAGAGCTTTACTGCGCTTTTACATCAGTTATATTTGAATAAAGGGCAATACTGGTATTGGTTACAAGATGATTTTCAATATTTAGGTGATGCTTATGATCCGCCTTTACCCAATCGAGATGTATAAAAAAACCTCCATTTAGGAGGTTTCTATCTACAATTTAAAATGTTGGTTTAACGACCACTAAAATCACCACTGCAAATAAAATCAGGGTTGGCATCTCATTGAAAAATCGCCAAAACTTATGCGATTTATAATGTGCATTGCCAATCAGTTTTTTACGGTAATAGCCACAAACAAAGTGGTAAATTACTAAAAGACCAACTAAACCGACTTTTAGATAAAACCATAAAGCTTCATGGTAATGACGTGTAGCATCACCCCAGTCTACGAGAAAATGTGCGGTGATCAATGTTGCGATCATCGAAGGCCACATAATGCCCCGATATAATTTACGCTCCATGATCTCGAAACGCTGATGACTTAGATTGTCATCGCTCATGGCATGGTAGACAAACAAACGCGGGAGATAAAACAGTGCTGCAAACCAACACACGACTGCAATGATATGTAAAGCTTTTACCCAAAGGAAAGCTTCTGAAGGAGCATCCATCAATTTACCCTTTTAAGGGCAGTGTGCGAGATGTTGATCATCCAAACTTATTTTAAATTTGAATGATCAACAATTCTTTGTTTAGCCTTCCCATTTTTTAAAAATGAGACAAGCATTGACACCGCCAAAACCGAAACTGTTACTCATCACAGTATTCAATTTTGTATCGCGTTTTTCAAGTACGATGTCATAACCTTTTGTGCCTTCATCAAGCTCAGTGACATTGATGTTTGGCGCGATAAAGTCATTTTGCATCATCAATACAGAATAAATGGCTTCTTGAACACCAGCAGCACCCAGACTGTGACCTGTCATAGACTTGGTTGAGCTTAATGGTGGAACATTACCTTCACCAAATGCACGACCCATCGCAAGAAGTTCAGTCACATCACCAGCGGGTGTTGAAGTACCATGGGTATTGACATAGTCAACCTTATCTACGCCATGTTGTTTGGCTTCTTCTAAAGCCATTAAAATACAACGGGTAGCACCTTCACCTGATGGTGCAACCATATCCGCACCATCCGAATTTGCAGCATAAGCAACCACTTCTGCAAGAATATTTGCACCACGTGCTTGAGCATGTTCAAGTGATTCAAGTACAACAAAACCACCACCACCCGCAATCACAAAACCGTCACGGTCAGCTGAGTATGGGCGTGAAGCTGTTTCTGGAGCATCATTATATTTAGAACATAGTGCGCCCATCGCATCAAACAATAAGCTTTGTGACCAGTGATCTTCTTCACCGCCACCGGCCAACATTAAATCTTGTTTACCCAATTGAATTAGGTTGTAAGCATAGCCAATCGCATCAGCTGAAGTTGCACAAGCACTGGTGATTGAATGAGCAACACCTTGTAATTTAAATGCAACACCGACATTGGCAGTAATGGTGTTTGACATATTACGTGGTACGAAGAACGGGCCAATTTTACGCGCACCTTTTTCTTCTAAAAGTTTAACCATCTCTGTAACAGACGCAGTTGAGTTACCACCTGAACCCCCTGCAATACCGTAACGTGGATTACCGCCCAATTGTTCTGGCGTTAAGCCTGCATGTTCAACGGCTGCAAGCGCAGAATTGTAGGCATACATTGCACATACGCCCATAAAGCGCTTGAGTTTACGGTCAATACCATCAAAATCTTGTTCTGCTGCGGCACTGACATGACTTTTAAAATTAAGTTCTTCGTAAGTTGAATTATGACGTGTCCCTGAAATACCATTTTCCAAAGAGTGCTTAACAGCTTCCAATGTATTACCGATACATGAGTTAATGCCCATACCAGTGATGACAACACGACGGTTCATGCAAAGTCCTTTATTTTAGAATACAGAATGAATGTTTACATTTAAACGCGTTTACTTTTTTAGTTCAATGGCGAAAGATATTGATTCTTGTGCATCATTTAAAACAATATATTGTATACTTAAAAGTTAATTAAATAACTGAAAATAAATATATTTATTATTTTTATAATAATATGAATTCATGATGGATATTTACATCAATTAGGCAAAACCATCCATAAGCAGGGCTTACTAGAGATGGTTTGAAGCACTAATTTTTGAAATAAATTTTAAATTGCTGGAACAAGCATGGTGTTTTATCCCTATTGTAGAACAAGGCTTCTCTTTACCTGCTGAGTTGAATTACCCATATAACCGATATGATGACCATCAAGACCAATCATATCGGTTGCAATACAACTGTTATAGCCTGTAGCAAGCCTAAACAAAATTTCTTTGTCTTTATGAATTACCAAGGCGTTTTCTTTTCCCACTCTGGATCAAAACCTGATGTCGATGCAGCAACTTTTAAATAATCTGCATAACTCTCAGCCAATAAAATTGGTGGAATCTGTTTAAGTGGAAGTTCATTGTTGTTCCAAGAGCGGCTGGCTTTTTTACTAAAAGTCAGTTCATAAAGTACAGCAGGAATATTTTCCTCTGGTACATAGCTTCCACTAAATGTAATTTCTACATCGATACCCAACTGTTTATACGGCTTGGTATAGCGGTCAAATGAACCACCATCTTCGATACTGGCACGTTGGTAGCCTAATTTTGTCACTACACCACGGAGGGTAAAGGTATCTGTAAGCCAGCCGTTATGATCCTTAATTTCAGTGACATTATCATCTTCAAGCTTCGGCAGGTGATGAGTCATCTGTTCAAATAAGAATTTCACTTTATAGTCTTTAAAGTGTGCAATCCAATCTTTCGCTTCCTTTTCACCGACCAAAACCGCATGAGAAATTTGAATTTTGCTGTCTGTGCTCAGCTCGACTTCATCATCATCTAAATTCAGTAATGCACCATCATCACTTGGTCTAAAACTGATTTTTTCACCATTGGTTTTGATCTCAAGCCAAATCAGCTTTTGGATTAAGCGTCTCATGATTGGGTGGGCAAAGATATACTCTTGCCATTCAGCAACATTCCACTGACGTTCGCTACACATCGCCTCATACAAACGACCTGTTTGCATATCAACCACTTGTTTAAACTCTTTTTTACTGGTGCTAAACAGTGCTTTGGCTTCTTTGATCAGGCTTTCATCATCATTTTGGCGGGCAGCAGGTAGTGCTTTAATTTCTTTACCTTCTTCATTTTTAAGAATGAATTTGTCTTTATCATCAACAATGGCGCTAAAGTTACGTGAGCCATATTGTAGCTGTAACACAGCATTTTCATCTAAACCTGCTGTTGGAATAGTACGGTCGGCCAGCTCATCACTTGTCCATTGATTGCGTTCAGCAATCTCAGCAACCAATGTGTTTGCAAGTGTTTGCACTGAAGCAGTCCGATAACGACGTGAAAGTGAAAGCAACAGTTGGATGATTAATGGGTCATTACTGATCGATAATGCACTAATCATGGCTTCAATTTGTGAGCGACGAGGGTAGTGTTGCTTCATATAGTTCTGCAATTGTTTTACTGCAAAACTTCCTTGTGCATTGGCGGTCAGTGAAAGCATACCTTTACTTTTGATCGCGGAACCCAGATAAAGTCCTAAACGTTCGCGTTTAATCTCTTCAATCACTTCTTCTAAGGTGATGGTGCCATATTTGGCATAATATTCAGGGTATTTTTCACCATAACGTTTGTATGAATCCCGATAAGAACTCAGACGGCCAGGCGCTTCTGTGGTTGCATATTGCGTTGCTTCATCCAATGGTGTTTGTAAGGTATCTTGATGAATAAAACTGTGTAATAAATGATTGGCAAGTTGTACCTGATCTTTTTGATCGAGTAAGTCACTATAGCGTTGTAATAAGGCATTGGCTCTAGGCTCTTTCAGTTTTTCAGCCAATATCACCCACCATTTAATAATTCTAGGGTCAACCTCTTTGCCATTCTGCCATTTCACTTTTGGCAATGTGTCAAAATCAAACCATGTAAAACTGCTTGAAAGTTTGCCTTTTAAACCGTCTTCTGCTTCTTTTAGCAGCACTTCTGGTTTGAGATAAGCACTAATATCCTGTCCAAGCTTTTCCAATGCCGTTAGAAGAGCAGCTCGAACGATTTCTTTCTTCTCTTTTTTAAGTAAAGCATTCAGCGGTTTTACTGCATCCTGATTTTGTAGACGTGCTAGCCATTCAATTGCAGTGATTCGAATGTCTTGTTTACCCGAATCTAGAGCTTCAATGGCACGTTGATGAATGTGTGGAAGGTGTTGTAAGGTTTCTTGCGCTTCATAACGCAAACGCTTATTTTCACCCAATGCAAATTCGAGTAAACGCGGAATAAATTGTACTGGTAAGGATGGGAAACATTTAAGTACAAAGATGGCATCGGATGGGTTAAAGCTTTGATATTCATTTTTTTCTAAAGATGGAGAAAGCCCCAACGCTTCAGTTAAATATTCTTGATTTTCCGCAAAAAATGGCCAAATTTTATCTTTTTCATAAATATGATCTTGTAAACTTTGATAATAGGATGATCCCGCTAGAATCCCTTGAGCGACTCTACGTTTGGGATTGTTAAATTTAGCCGCATCTAGGGCCTGAACGATATGACGAAGTTCATAATTGGCATATTCTTCAGGTTTAAGCATTTCAAATAAATTAGGCCAATAAATCCAATTCCGATTGCGTATCGCAATGATTCTCATGGCATGATTAATGGAAAACTCAGGATATTTTTTATATTTATTTTTATGGGTAATAATATTTTCAACTTGGTGTACATTTTTAAAAGATGCATCACCGTTCAGCTGGTCAACAATCGACGTTAAGGTTTGATGATTGATTTTTTTAAGCTGCTTTAAATGATCTTGAGCCCAAGTTCTTTTATAACTTGCTGTTTTATTCTCTTCAATTTCATCGGCAGCATTCTGTTCAGCTTTAGCCAAAATTTCTTGATAATTTTCTAAAATAACCTCGGTAAAACTTGCTGGAATTTTTTGTTCAACAAACGGTTGAAAGGTTGGTGCTTCAAAATCTTGCTGTAATTGAGCAGTATCAACAGATCTTAAGCGCTGAATTGCCATTTGTAAGATTTGTTGTACAGATTTTTGTTTTTCTTGTGCAAAAGCTTGTTCTAGTACAGTTAGATTGTCAGCACCTAAACGTGCCAATAGATCTGCAGAAAAGCCACGTTCCTGACTTGAACCTTCCAATAGATTTTGATTTAAATATTTTTGGCTATCTTCTGGATTTAAATTCGTCAATAAACTGGTGGCTTTAGTACGAATGGTTTTAGATTTCCCTACAGAAAGTTTTACAATCAAGTCAGGGATTTGTTTGATCAATGTCGTTTGTTTGGCGATATAGTCTAAAAAGTTTTCTTGTCCAATGATGCTCAGTGTTGGAATAAGTTTTCTGAGTTGATCTAATCGGGCTGAAATGAAATCTTGGGTGTCCTTGAGTAATAATATTTTATCTAATTTACTAGAATGATAACTGTCGATATTTTGGCGTTCAAATAAATAAGGCAGTAGTTCATCGCCTAAACCCTGTTGATCACTTTCAAGCAAATCAAATAGTTTCTGTTGAGTCCAATTTTGCTTTAACAATTTATTCGGATCTGCTTCGCTAAAATGATGACTATCAAAAGCAGTAATAAATGTATCTACCGTGAGATAAATAAACCAAGCGGGCACTTTTTCATAAATATTGGTGAAATTTTTCTGTTGTGTTGCCGCTTCAAGCACTTTGGCAAAACGAATAATTTGTTCAAATTCTAATTCTTCAAAGATCTCACCATAATAACGACGGCGTAGTTTTAGTGCCGCTTCAGCAAGCTTATTTTCTTTTTTATCCAGTGATTGATTGTTTTGAGGCCAATACCAGCTATAGGTACCTGGCTTTTCCAGTAAAAGCAGTGCTTTTTCATTCGGGTATTGCTGTAATTTAAGTAATATTTCTGGATTTTCTCCATCCAAAATAAACAAAACCACATTTTGATCAAGTTGGTCTTCAATGACGGCCAAAGGCTGGAAAATATGGTAGAGCTTTTCAACTTTATTTTTTAGATCTTCATTATGTTTTTGAATGTGGTCATGATCAGCGGTTGAGTTTGCTTGTTGCGTTTTCACTGCCTTATCCTCAGGCTTTAAAAACATCGACTCAATTTTTGAAAAAAGTTTATTTAACATCTGTATTCCTTTTGAGCAACTCGCTGTTGCTTTTCTATAGGCGCTAATACTTTAGGCTTTAATACTGTGCTTGGTAGTTCACTAAAATTATAGAAAAATATCATCAATTTAAATAGCAAGCTTAATTTATCACGACGTAACTTGTCCTTCTAAAGCGATTCTATGATTTAGACGTTGTAGTTGTAATAAAACATGTCGCCATTTTAAAAGCTGACTGGCTAAATTGTGCTGTGTGGAATCTGATTTGAGTGAGTTTTGAATAAAGCTTAAACCCAAATCTGCAAACTTTTCAGCAAAATCATCCAGTTTAACCAGATCATCCGTATCCAATTTTGAACGACCTGTATTTGCATAGAATTCAAACAAGGCTTGTGATTCCAAGATCAAAAGGTCTAATGCAGATAAATGTTGCTGATGTTTCCATTGTTTTTTTTGTTCGAGCAATTTTTCAATTCGACCAGTAATCAGCTCAACCAAGCTACTTTTCTTCTGTACAGGATAATCATAATCCAGACTGAATATTTTTAAACCTTTTGGCGTTGTTAAAAACACACTACATGGAATGAATTGAATCTGTTGCTGTGTTGCTTCGATACGCACCAATGTTGCGATAATTTTTTCATTATGAATCAGTTGGGTGAGATGTTTAATTCGTGTACGGTATTCTGGTTCTATCGGAAAGACCAGCTTGAGTGCTCTATTTTCATCGTCAGTAATACGGTATTCAAAATATTGCTCTAGTTCGTTGAGTTCAGGCGCTGTGATACTTTTATGGCGAAGCAGTACATAACGTGATTTAAGCTGTTCTAGGCTTGAATGCGGAACAAGCATTTCCTGTAAAGATTGCCATGTTGAAATGCCAATATTCATCTGTTCTAAGTCAGATTGGCTGAGTGCATTCAACAAGCCTTTTGGTAAAAAACGAGTATCTGTGCTGGCACTCAGTTGTGTATCTGAACTGGATTTTGCATGGGTTAGTTCAAGTTGATGTTGGAGTAAAAAGCTGAGAGAACTTCCCCAAATTCCAGTATTGGCTGCACTGTGCATATCAAAGGTACGATCTAAATGATTGGCACGTGCCTGAGTCACTTCTTTGAGTTGTTGCTCTTTTGCATCCCAGAAGCACACTGTTAGACCATGTGCACCACTCTCTGTATTCCACCATTCACAACCAAGCGGGATCAGATGTGCTATGCTTTCTTGTTGATAGTCGCGTTGTACAGCACCACGAAGTTGTCGCAATGCTTCGGCTTGAACATCTGGACCTAAATGCTCGATTTCTGACAGTGCAGCCAAATAGGCATACAAATGTGCCAATTGATTAAAAATCTGCTGCTCATCAACCTGTACATCTGCTTCCAAAAACTGCTTCATTGAGCCATGTAAGGCACGCAATAAGCTCCCTAAACGTGGTAAGTTTTGTGCGCGTGCTTGCATATTTAAAATATGCAGTGACATGACCATTTCTTTGGCCAGATGTGACAAACCTTGCTGAATAAAGTTTTGACAAATGATTTTAAGTTCTTGGATCAATACCTGATCATCCGGCGAAAGTTGCTGTGTAGGATGATGATGTTGCGCTGTTGTATCAATTGACCATTGCCATTTTTCAGGGGCATTTTTCAGAACTAAATAAGCAATACATGCCAAATGCCCAGCAACTTTTTGTTTGTCTGTAATTTCTGACAACATGCCTTCAAACCCTGTTGCGGGGTAGAGAACAACTGGATTGGGACTTAAATCGGTTTGAAAAGTGATTTTATGTTCTTGAATATCAATTTGACAGGATTCAGGTTGAAGCAACCAATTTTGTACAAATTCATGAGCCAAACGAATATTGGCTTTGCCTGCTTGTTTTTGGATTTTGCTTGGATCAAATTCTAAAACAGTTTCAAGGGCTGATGTTGCTACTTGCTCAGATGGCTCAGTATGTTGAGATGTTTCCTGTTGAGTTAGTGGTACTGCATTTTCTAGATTATTGTTAGGGCTATTTTCACTTGGGCTATTTGCGGTAGCCAGTAGTGTTTCATGTTCCTGAACCCATAAAATACTGCTGAGAATGTGTTTACAACAGCCTTGTGCTGAACAATTACACAGTGCTTTGGTGATGCCTTCAAAGGGCAGTTTAACCTCACATTCTTCGACTTTAAATACCAGTTGATCGTGCTCTTGTTGTAGTAGTTCAACAGCATCTAAGGCTTTACGGGCACGACGTAGAAGACCAGCATTGCTATGCATGGTTAGGCTGTCTTCATCGTATTGGGTATAAATATGCCAACTCATTGCATCACCTCTGCAAACCATGTTGCCAAATGTTCAGGGGTCATTGCTGCGATTTGCATACCGCGTTCTTGGAGTTTTTGTGCCATATTGATGTCATAAACAGGATTAGCTGCTTGATCCAGCGCCGCAAGCCCAAGCAGTTTGCAGCCTTGTTGGTTGAGTTGACTGGTGGTGTTGAGCATTTGTTGAACGGATGCACCTTCTTCAAAGTCACTGATCAAGACTAAAATACTGCGATTGGGTTGTTTAATCTTTTTTTGACAGTATTGCAAAGCTTGACCAATGTTGGTTCCGCCACCGAGTTGAATGGTCAGTAAGACTTCAACTGGGTCATGTGCCAAATGACTTAAATCAACAATTTGGGTGTCAAACAGGACCAGACTAATATTGACCGCAGGGAGAGCTGCCAAAATACTGGCACATACTGCTGCATACATGATCGAATCCATCATCGAGCCACTTTGGTCGACACACAGTACAATTTCCCACGGCAAATGTTTTTGTACACGGGCATTAAAATAAGGGGTTTGGATAATCAGTTTTTGTAAATCAGGCTGGTAATTCTTGAGATTGGCTTGAATGGTCCGTTTCCAATCAAAGTTTTGTGCCTGTTTAAGATGTGAACGCTTAAAACGATTACGACGACCTTGTAGCGCTTTTAAAAATTGTGTGCGGATTTTTTGTAAGAGTTCTTCCACGACTTTTTGAATTAATTCTCGAATCGCATCTTTCATTTCATTGCTTAAACGACCACGCATACTCAGCAAAGCTTTAGCCACTGCAGGGTTGGGTTCAAGTTGTCTTACATGCTCTGGGTTTTTAAATAACTCAGTTAACTCATAGCGTTCTATGGCTTGTTTTTGCATACGTTCAAAGGTCGATTTTGGGAACAGTTTTCGACTTTGGTTGAGCCAGTTAATCGCGTTAAGCTGCGAGGCTTCCAAACCGCCATGGCGATTTTTTCCTTGTTGGATACCACGACGTTTATATTCATTTTGGTAGAGATAATCGAGGTTGCGCTCAAGTTTTAGTTGATCGCCTGACAATGCCGCTGCTGATAAATTCTGGTCGGCATAGCGACCGAGCATCAAGCGCCAACGGCGTGCTTGATCCATTGCATCAAGAGAAGCGGGGGTATCTGAGTTTTCATCAAGATTTGGTTCAGGAGGTAATTGACTCATTCATTCACTCCTTGTTGTTCTGGATTGAGTTGTTTTGAGCGATTGCTTGCCCAGCGATCTAAGTGATCATATTCAAATATTTTTTGCAGTTGCTGGTTAAGTTGTATGCCTTGGAATACATCCTGTTCCCCAATATGACTGAGCACCTGATCGAGAATGACATGCTCTCCAAGTCCTGTGGTTTTTGCGATAATTTTCGATACTTTGGTGCTTTGCTTTGGGGTGAGCTGACTAAAGATATAGCGTAAATCAGGTAAAATCCGAATAAAGGTGTCTTCCGTCCAATGACTGACCAATTGGTGAAGTGCATCAATTGCAACCTTGGATTGCACAAAGATTTCAGGCGCAATAAAAAACATGCCATGTAGGTATTGCACAGCGTCTTCAGGATCACTTCCCACTGCAAAAGCCAGTTGTAATTGTTGTTGAAGCTGATTTTGCTCAATTTCATGATCTAAAAACTGTAAAGTATGTAGCGCACCTTTGAGTGAACTAAGATGAAACTCATCAATTTTTGCCAGATCAATTTGGCTATACATCAGTTCCAGTAAATCTACATCTTGTGCATTTACGACTGCATGCTGTAGTGAAAGATTTCGTTGCTTGATATTTAAAATCAGTTCATGCAAGGTTTTTAAGTTGCTAAGATTTTGTTCAACTTTTTCTTCGTGGGTATCGTAAATTTGATCAAGTAAAAAACAGGCCTGATAGACGGCAAAACTTAAACTTTGTATCACGATATTTTCGGGTAAATTTAACAGCTTGTGACCATGCCACAAATAATACAATTGCTGTGCTGCACCAATCACCGAGGCAAGATTTTGATCGCTTTCTAAAAAAGTATCGAGTTGTTGACGAAGCAATTCTAAATGTTGCTTTAATCCTAAGCGACATGCCAAAGCCAGCAATTTGGCAGTTTCAAAGGCAGATTGCCCGACACCTTTTGCTTCATTTTCTTGCTGTAGTTTAATAATTTTAAGCAGTGCAATTTGTTCGAGTTGATTGCCCATTTCTGCTAGTTCAATCAAACGTGCTTCAACACTGGGTGTCCATGCATAACGCCATTCCTCAAACAGCAAATCCAGACTGGCACCTTGAACAAAATCTGGACCCGAAATACGTTGAGCAAAATTACAGCCGACAAATTCCAATAAATGCAAATATTGACTAATGTTCTGATGTAAAGGTTTACGATAAATATCGAGTTTTCGATTGCGTAAAATGGTGTCATTTAAATTAAAACGATAGGTTTTAATCTGTTGATAGGTATTTTGTAATAAGGCAGGGCTGTGCTGATTTTGAGCAACCTTACCAAGCTGTTGCCCACTTAAAAACTGAAAAATCAGGGTAAATAAATGCTGTTGTCCATCATCCATTTCTCCTTTGATTAGGGCTGATTGTAAGGCATCGAGTAAATCATAACGGCTCGGTTGATAATGCCCTCGAAGGCAAGCCAATTGCCAAGCAAGTTCAGCGGTATTTTTTAGCGCGATATAAGGCGTTACATCCAGTGCATTTTCTTGGTTTAAAAAATGGCATAACTCATTTAAATATTGAAAAAATTGCAGTTGCGTTTGTTCAACCGTTGGATTGTTTGCAGATTTTAAATTTTGCCAATGTTGTTGATAATATGCAGGTGAGGGCATACCTGAAGCATAGCCATTTAAAGCATCTAAACGATCGAAACTATAGCGAATCAGCCAAGCTTGCTCTTGCCAGTTTTGCTTTTGATCTTGGACAATAAAACGTTCTGCTTGCTGTGGGACTGCTAGATTTTCAATTAAGGCAAGACTATGAAAGCCACCCGTGATCACCAAAATTTTATGCTTGGGATCAATACTGTCTTGGATGCAATTCCACATCACATCTTCACGATGTAATGAAGCATCTTGTAAGAGTACCTCACGCTCATAATCCAGACGTGCCAATGAACACCAAGCAAAAACATCATCAAAAAAAGTTTGAGCACGTTGCAGTTGTTCAACATTTTGCAGCTCGAATAAATGATCCCAAAGTTCATCGTGATTTCGGCAATGCATGGTTTCAGCAAGTTTTTGGATATATTGGCTATGCGCAAAATAACGTTCAGACAGCAAACTTTTTTGTTGCCAGTCCAAATCGGACTGTTGTGTTTTTAAGGCACTTTGTTTTGCCCAATCCAAGTCAATAAACTTAACTTCTGCTTGAATGAGTTTTGCCTGTTGGATGGCGACCCATTCAGGTGAGTATTCACAAAAAGGGAAGTAGGCAGAAAAGATTTCTGGTTGAACCTCGTCATCACTTTCATGTTCTTCGCCAGCACTCTCTTTATTTGTAGCGCCTTTTTTGGGTGAGGTTTTATTTGAAGAGCGTTGTGCTTGTGCAAATATAGCCACAGGAGGTTGAGTGGCTTGGTTCTGTAAGCTTTCAATTAAGAATTCAAAACTTGTTGGTGCTTCGATTAAAATGTGTGTGGGCTTCAGTTCATCGATATATTGTTTTAACGCGTATGCACAAGCGGGGCTATGATGGCGGATTGGCGCAAAAAAAACGTTTTGCTCTGCCATTTGCTGTTTCAGTTGAAATGCCTGTTTTAAGCGTTCAGGCATTTCACCTCTCTCTATATTTCGATCCAACAGCTGCATGATTAAAACTCTCGGCTGGCGTCATAGAAACTTTTCCAGTCGGCATCTTTACGTGCACGCTCTTTCACCACAGTATCCAGATAGTAACGTAGGCGTTTAGCGTCATCTGGATTATCTTTAAACACAACTCCAATCAATTGTTGTGCGAGGTGTTCTGCTTTTAATTTTCCATCACTGAGATAAATGGCTTGTAGACCTGCCGCATGGGCAATATTGACCGCTTCAGCAGTAGACATAACAGCATCAGGCGTTTTAAGTGTTGCGCCTTGCAGACTTTGTCCTGTTCTGAGCTCATTGAAAATGGTCACCAAGAGTTCGATAACTTCTGGGCGAACTTGGATTTCACTGTATAAATCAGCAAGCTGGTTCTTAAGTTGTAATCCCACCAGTTCGATTTCAAATTTTTGATCACGAATTGGTTTTACTGTTTCAAAGTTAAAGCGGCGCTTTAATGCTGCTGACATTTCATGTACGCCACGATCACGCAAGTTTGCTGTTGCGATGATGTTAAATCCTTGTGTAGCTTGCAAACTAAAATCTTGTCCCATTTCAGGGATCATCATTTGCTTCTCAGACAGTAAAGACACCAACACATCCTGAATTTCAGGTGGACAACGGGTGATTTCTTCAAAGCGGGCAATTTGTCCGTTTTTCATGGCATAGAAGAGCGGGGAGGGAATCAGTGATTTATCTGTTGGTCCTTCCGATAAAAGGAGTGCGTAGTTCCAAGAATATTTAATATGGTCTTCGGTTGTCCCTGCTGTCCCTTGAATTGTGAGCTGAGAATTGGCTGAAATGGCAGCACTAAATAGCTCTGAAAGCATCGATTTTGCTGTACCTGGTTCACCCACCAGCATCAAACCCTGATTGCCCATCAACGTAACCAAGGCGCGGTCAACTAAAGCATCATCACCATAAAACTTTTTTTGAATATCCAGCTTGGCATCACCCAAGATAAATGAGCGAACAGCGTAGGCAGAAAGTTGCCAACCTGCTGGCTTTCTATGTTGATCTTGTTCTTTTAAGCGTTCTAGTTCCGCTTGATATTTTTGTTCTGAACTGTGCTTAATTTGATTTTGAAAATTTTGCTTCATAATGATTCTATATATATTTTATCCAATGAATCTATCATAACTGGCAAAGGCTGAGATGACCACTGGTACATAAGTTGTCTGCGACAAATTGTGACATGTATTTGTTATAAAAAGTATTTTAAGTAAATTGAGTGCTGTAATTGCAAGTGAACTAGGGGTAGATTGTTTATAATTGTATAGTATGATGATCTGTATTGAAATTTTGTGAAATAGTGATTGTATTGATTCATGAATCAGTACATTAATGTAAGTGTTGAGAAACTATTTAATACAAGCTTTAGTGTTTGAAAAACCACAGTTACGAGGGTGCACATGGCAAATTCTAATAAAAAACAATCAGGCGGATTTATTTCAAATGCTTTTGGCGTGGCCAAAAAGCTAAGCGAAACAGGCTTAAGTGTGATCAATCATGTTGCTCCTGGTACGGTGAGTAAATTGAGCCACAGTCCTAAAGATGAATCCGTTGTACAAGGTACTGCTCAAGAAAAAAGTGCTTTTGAACGTAAACAATATGAAAATCCTCAACAAATGCTACGGGAACATTTACCCAATGTAACCGGGCAGCTTTTGGGGAAACATTATAAAAAAATCAATAATGTCGCTTCGTTTATTTCACCAGATTTAAACGATAAATTGTCTGATTTTATTTTTGATAAGCTCAATGAATTTGTTTCAGAACTGACTTCTGTAGATGCTGTTCTAAAAGAAGTGGGTGCAAAAAGCTTGGCAGAATTGGCCAAGGATCCTGAACGTTCACAACGGATCAGTACTGCGCTGGCGAATCAGAATAAAATTATTGCTGCAATTCAAGGTACGGTTACAGGCGCGTTCGGCGGCTTAGGCGCAATTCTTGATGTACCTAGTTCACTGGCTTTGGCACTTCGAAGTGTTTATCACACTGGGCGAGCGCATGGTTTTGAGTTGAATGCAAAAGATCACACTGTTGTTGAATACATTTTTAAACAAATTGATCTAGGCACTGTTGCTGAAAAACACGCATTAATGGCGGCAATACGAACTTTTGCAGGGGTGTTGCAAACCCACAATGTGAGTCAATTGCAACAGCTTTTAGGTTCGAGCAATGATATAGAGCTGTTAAAAAAATGGGTGGCGAATGAGGATGGTACATTTAAGTTGCCATGGATGAATAATCTTCCACATTTTAGTCTGTTGACACGACTCACCCCCTTAGCCACGATGGGCATCAGTGCTGCATATAACTGGAAACTGGTCGATGATGCAACCGATAAAGCTCAAATCGTATTTTCTGGCGCAAGGCAATATCTGCTACAGCATTCTGATGAAAAAATTGATGTATTAGATGCTTATGAAAAATTTAGTCAATTGATCTCAGACGCGCATCCCTTGCTTTTAGAAGACAGCAAAGCAGAAACGCTTGCAGAGAAAGTCGAGCCTCAGGTTGAAAATGAAGCAATTACTCATGTTGAAGTGAAGGAAAAAACCAGTGAAGCTGTTGAAGAATCCAATGCTGAGCAAAAAGTTGAGCATGGGATTCAAAAACTAGCTGAAACTCACATTGAAGATAAACATGCGACTCAACTGGAAGACAAAGCGACACCAGTAAAACCTCGACGCACTGCGCAAAAGAAAGCAGCAACAGTGGGTGCCACAACAGCGAAGGCAACTGATGTGGCGAAAACATCGACAACTGCAAAAACTGTAACAAAAAAGCGTACCCCGGTAAAAGCCAAAGCGGCTACAGAAAATACGGTAAAAGCGTCTGAAAAAACGCAAGAAGCTACTGAAACAAAATCAGAAAGTAAGCCTGAGTAAGTTGAATCATTCATTTAGCCAAAGCTTGAAATGGTCAATATTTGACACCATGTTGAATGTTGACCATTTTTACTTCTTGGCTTACAATTGCATGCCCTCAAAAAGTGGTAATTTTTTGAGGCTTTTTATTAACGGGAGAATTGCCATATGGCAACAACAAATCAGTTGATCCGTAAGGGTCGCACAACTTTGATTGAAAAATCAAAAGTTCCTGCGTTGAAGGCTTGTCCACAACGTCGTGGTGTTTGTACACGTGTTTATACAACTACACCTAAAAAACCTAACTCAGCAATGCGTAAAGTTTGCCGTGTTCGCTTAACTTCAGGTTTCGAAGTTTCTAGCTATATCGGTGGTGAAGGCCATAACCTACAAGAGCACAGTGTTGTTCTTATCCGTGGTGGTCGTGTTAAAGACTTACCAGGTGTACGTTACCATACCGTTCGTGGTTCTTTGGACTGTGCTGGTGTTAAAGATCGTAACCAGTCTCGTTCAAAATACGGTACTAAACGTCCTAAGAAATAATCTTTTAAAGATTAGCTTCTTAATAATATAGAGCCGCAATCCTTTATCGTCTCGCTTGTCTGATTTCTGCATTAATTTTGTGAAATTCAAGCGACGTGTAGTAAGGCCAGCGAATAGCACACGACACTTTGTGCTGATGCTGGATAAACCTGAAGTGTCATATTTATAGGTAGATTAAAATGCCAAGACGTCGCGTAGTCGCTGCTCGTGAAATCCTTCCGGATCCTAAGTTCAGTAGCCAAACAATCGCTAAATTCATGAACCACGTAATGCAAGATGGTAAAAAGTCTATTGCTGAAAGTATCGTTTACGGTGCTTTAGACCGCGTTCAAGAAAAAAATAAAGTAGACCCAGTTGAATTTTTCGAGACTACTCTTGAAAAAGTTCGTCCTATGGTCGAAGTAAAAGCACGCCGTGTTGGTGGTGCTACTTATCAGGTACCTATGGAAGTACGCCCATCCCGTCGTACTGCCCTAGCTATGCGTTGGTTGGTAGATGCTGCTGCTAAGCGTTCTGAAAAAACTATGGCGTTACGTCTTGCTGGTGAGTTGCTTGATGCAGCTGAAGGTAAAGGCGCAGCGATCAAAAAACGTGAAGATGTGCACCGTATGGCTGAAGCTAACAAAGCCTTCTCTCACTACCGCTTCTAAGCGGCTAAAACAGTCCCTAATCAGGAGAATACTCATGCGTACTGCAGCACGATTTAACATCGCCCTCTACCAAAGTGGGGGATTTGCGGGTATTTAAGTTGCCCATTACGTATCGAGTATCCGTACGCATCAATGCTTCATTGATGCGTCCTGTTTTAAACAACAAAATTTAGGAATGCAAGAAATCATGGCTCGTCAAACCCCAATTTCTCGTTATCGTAACATTGGTATTTCTGCGCACATTGATGCCGGTAAAACTACAACTACTGAACGTATTTTGTTCTACACAGGTGTATCTCACAAAATTGGTGAAGTACATGACGGTGCAGCAACAATGGACTGGATGGAACAAGAGCAAGAACGTGGTATTACAATCACTTCAGCTGCTACGACTTGTTTCTGGTCTGGTATGGGCAAGCAGTTCCCTGAACACCGTATCAACGTAATTGATACACCGGGACACGTAGACTTCACAATCGAAGTTGAACGTTCTATGCGTGTTCTTGACGGTGCGTGCATGGTTTACTGTGCTGTAGGTGGTGTTCAACCTCAGTCAGAAACTGTATGGCGTCAAGCAAATAAATATAAAGTGCCTCGTTTAGCATTCGTGAACAAGATGGACCGTACTGGTGCAAACTTCTTCCGTGTTGTTGAACAAATGCGTACTCGTTTAGGTGCTCATCCTGTACCTGTAGTGATTCCAATTGGTGCTGAAGAAAATTTCCAAGGTGTTGTTGACCTGATCGAAATGAAAGCAATCATTTGGGATGAAGCTTCTCAAGGTATGCAGTTCGAATATGGTGATATTCCTGCTGATCTTCAAGCATCTGCTGAAGAATGGCGCACCAATATGGTTGAAGCTGCTGCAGAAGCATCTGAAGAGTTGATGGACAAATACCTAGAAGAAGGTGATCTTTCTAAAGAAGACATCGTTGCAGGTATTCGTACGCAAACTTTGGCTGGCGAAATCCAACCAATGCTTTGTGGTACAGCATTCAAAAACAAAGGTGTTCAACGTATGTTGGATGCTGTAATTGAATTCTTACCATCACCTACAGAAGTTAAGCCTATCGAAGGTATTCTTGACGACAAAGCTGAAACTAAAGCGATTCGTGAAGCATCTGATGAAGCGCCGTTCTCTGCATTAGCGTTCAAAATCATGAACGATAAGTTCGTAGGTAACTTGACTTTCGTACGTGTTTATTCTGGTGTTCTTAAACAAGGCGACCCAGTATATAACCCAGTTAAGTCTAAACGTGAACGTATTGGCCGTATCGTACAAATGCACGCAAATGATCGTCAAGACGTTGAAGAAATTCGCGCTGGTGACATCGCTGCATGTGTAGGTCTTAAAGACGTAACAACTGGTGATACGCTTTGTGATGAGAAAAACATCATTACACTAGAGCGTATGGAATTCCCAGAGCCAGTAATTTCTCTTGCTGTTGAGCCTAAAACTAAGGCTGACCAAGAAAAAATGTCTATCGCTCTTGGTCGTTTGGCTAAAGAAGATCCATCGTTCCGTGTACGCACAGACGAAGAATCTGGTCAAACGATTATTGCGGGTATGGGTGAGCTTCACCTTGACATCCTTGTTGACCGTATGAAGCGTGAATTTAACGTTGAAGCGAACATTGGTAAACCAATGGTTGCTTACCGCGAAACAATCAAAAAGAGTGTTGAGCAAGAAGGTAAATTCGTACGTCAAACAGGTGGTAAAGGTAAATTCGGTCATGTATATGTTCGTTTAGAGCCTATGGATGTTGAAGAAGCTGGTAAAGAATACCAATTCGCTGAAGAAGTTGTAGGTGGTGTAGTACCTAAAGAATTCTTCGGTGCGGTTGACAAAGGTATTCAAGAACGTATGAAGAATGGTGTATTGGCTGGTTACCCTGTTGTGGGTATCAAAGCGACATTATTTGATGGTTCTTACCATGATGTCGATTCTGACGAATTATCGTTCAAAATGGCAGGTTCTTACGCATTCCGTGATGGTTTCATGAAAGCAGATCCTATCTTGCTTGAACCAATCATGAAAGTTGAAGTAGAAACTCCAGAAGACTACATGGGCGATATCATGGGTGACTTAAACCGTCGTCGTGGTATGGTTCAGGGTATGGATGACTTACCTGGCGGTACTAAAGCAATTCGTGCTGAAGTTCCACTTGCTGAGATGTTTGGTTACGCGACTCAAATGCGTTCTATGTCTCAAGGTCGTGCGACATATTCTATGGAATTTGCTAAATATGCTGAAACTCCACGTAACGTGGCTGAAGGCATCATTTCTAAATTCCAGTCTGGCGGTAAAAAAGGTGACGACGAGTAATCTTTCGATTACTATAAGCCCAAACTAATTCATAGTTAAAAACCAAGTGCTCATGCAGTGACCCTGCATGAGTAGTTTAAAAAGGAAGCTCTC
>NZ_VTDG01000009.1:0-176868 GCF_052824985.1 Acinetobacter sp. 1125_18A | reverse complement strand
AGTAAACAAAGGTCAGTTGGATAGCTTAAGTACAGGTCTTACTAATACTGGCTTTGGCTTAAAAGCAGCAGATGGCAATACAGTTAACAAGAAGTTAGGTGAAGCGGTTGAAGTTGTTGGTGCAGATAGCAACATCACTACGAAGGTTACAAATGGTCAAGTTGCGATTGAGTTAAATAAAAACCTCAATAACTTAACTGGCATTACAGTGAACGATGGAACCAATGGTACAAATGGTTCTACTGTGATCGGTAAAGATGGTATCTCAGTTAAAGATGGTTCAGGCAATACGATTGTAGGTTTAGATAACACAGCGTTGACGGTTAAAGATGGTAGTGGCAACACAGAAACTAGCATCAACAAAGCAATCAATACTCTCAATGCATCGCAAGGTGAAACTGATAAGTTTGCCGTGAAGTACGACAAGAATGCTGATGGTAGTGCAAACTATGACAACGTAACCCTTGCAGGTACAGGTGGAACCACGATCACCAACGTTAAAGCAGGCGCTATTAACGCAACATCAACTGATGCGATCAACGGTAGTCAATTGTACGATGTTGGTAATAGTCTGAAAAATGCAATTGGCGGTTTGACCACGAGAGATGCAACGACTGGTATCATTACGACAAGCAACATTGGTGGCACGGGTTCAAACACAATTGATGGTGCAATCAACAGCATTAAAGATTCAGCAACCAAAGCGAAGACCACAGTTACGGCTGGAGACAATGTTGTTGTGACTGCTGGTACCAATGCAGATGGTTCAAGTAACTATCAAGTTGCAACAGCGAAAGACGTAAACTTCGACAAAGTGACTGTAGGTAATGTTGTTGTTAATAAGGCAAGTGACACAATTGAAGGATTGAGTAATAAAGATCTTACAGCGAGTGATTTTGCGACTAAAGGTAGAGCAGCGACTGAAGAGCAATTGAAGCAAGCTATCACGAAAAACATCACTGAAGTTGTAGATGGTAATGGCAACAAAGTGAATATTATTGATCAAGTTGTAAATACGAAACCTGACAATAAAAACCAAGATTCATTGTTCTTAACCTACGATAAGCAAGGTCAAGAAACCACAGATCGTCTGACGATTGGTCAAACAGTGCAGAAGATGAATACCGATGGTATTAAGTTCTTCCATACCAATGCCGATATGTCGAAAGGTGATTTGGGAACAACTAATGACTCAAGTGCGGGTGGTTTAAACTCTACAGCGATTGGTGTAAATGCAATTGTTGCAAGTGGCGCGGATAGTTCAGTTGCTTTAGGTCATAACACGAAAGCAAATGGCAAAGAGTCAATTGCAATTGGTTATGGTGCTGAAGCATTAGGTACACAATCAATCAGTATTGGTACTGGTAACAAAGTGAAAGGTAATCATTCTGGCGCCATTGGTGACCCGACCATTGTTGATGGTGCGAACAGTTATTCTGTGGGTAATAATAACCAAGTGCTTACAGATGATACGTTTGTACTTGGAAACAATGTGACTAAAACAGTTGCTGGTTCAGTTGTGTTAGGTAATGGCTCAGCGGCGACGACTAGTGCAGGTGTTACAGGTTATGCGTTGTCAGTTGCAACAAGTGCAGACAAAACAGCAATTAGCAATACAACATCAACAACTGGTGCAGTAGCAGTTGGTGATGCGGCAAGTGGCATTTATCGTCAAATTACTGGTGTTGCAGCGGGTAGCGCAGATGCAGATGCTGTAAACGTAGCGCAGTTAAAAGCAGTTGGAAACCAAGTTGTTACTACTCAAAACGCACTTGTAAATGGTTTGGGCGGTAATGCGAAAGTCAATGCTGACGGCACCATTACAGGACCAACCTATAATGTTGCACAAGGTAATCAGTCGAATGTTGGAGATGCTTTAACAGCATTGGATAAAGCCATTGGCTCTGCAGCAACAACATCTAAAACGACTGTTTCTAATGGTCAGAATATTGTTGTGAATAAGAGCAAAAATGCTGATGGTTCAGACAATTATGAAGTATCAACAGCTAAAGATTTAACAGTTGATTCTGTGAAAGCAGGTGATACGGTTCTCAATAATGCTGGAATCTCAATTGGTAATAATGCGGTTGTGATAAACAACACAGGATTAACTATTGCAGGTGGGCCAAGTGTAACGGTGGCAGGTATTAACGCGGGTAATAAAACAATTACCAATGTGGCAAATGCTGTTAACGCTACAGATGCAGTCAATAAAGGGCAGTTAGATAGCGCAATTGGCACTGTGAATAACAATGTCAATGAGCTTGCCAATAATGCTGTTAAATATGACGATGCATCAAAAGATAAGATCACACTTGGTGGTGGTGCAAATGGCACAACCATTAGCAATGTAAAAGATGGTGCAGTTAGTCAAGGTTCTAAAGATGCTGTAAATGGTGGTCAATTATGGAATGTTCAGCAACAAGTTGATCAAAACTCAACGGATATCAGCAACATCAAAAATGATATTAACAATGGTACTGTCGGCTTAGTTCAACAAGCAGGTAAAGACGCAACAGTTACAGTTGCGAAAGATACTGGTGGTACAAGTGTGAGTGTGGCGGGTAAAGATGGCAACCGTGTTGTGACAGGTGTTAAAGATGGCGCAGTCAATGCAACATCAAAAGATGCAGTCAACGGTAGCCAATTGAATACGACCAACCAAGCAGTTGTGAATTATCTTGGCGGTGGTGCTGGTTATGACAATATTACGGGTAGCTTCACTGCACCAACTTACAATGTAGGTGACTCTAAGTATAACAATGTCGGTGGTGCAATCGATGCATTGAACCAAGCGGATCAAGCATTGAATAGCAAAATTGACAATGTCAGCAATAAGTTAGACAACGCTTTCCGTATTACCAATAACCGGATTGATGATGTTGAGAAAAAAGCCAATGCGGGTATTGCAGCAGCAATGGCACTTGAATCAGCACCATATATTCCAGGTAAATATACCTATGCTGCAGGTGCGGCATACCATGGTGGTGAGAATGCGGTAGGTGTGACCTTACGTAAAACTGCAGACAATGGACGTTGGTCGATTACAGGTGGTGTTGCGGCAGCATCTCAAGGCGACCCAAGTGTTCGTATCGGTATCAGTGGTGTAATTGACTAAATCACGAGACGAGGAAGATCGAACGGTCTTCCTTTTTCTTCGCAAATTTTTAAGAGAGAAAAAATGAAAGCATTTAACAAAAAAATTATGTTCAGTGTATTCAGTGGTCTTGTGATGTCATTGAGTCATGCAGCTGAAGTTGAAACATCAAATATCCAAGAAATTCATTTTCCTGAAGTGAAAGACAGTTATTTAAAGCAAGTGAATCGTTATGAATATGATGATGTGGCACGTTTAGATAAAGGTTTAAGCAAAGATCAGATTCGCCATGTTTTGGGGAATCCACAATTTTCTGAAGGCCTTTTTGCTGTTAAAACTTGGAACTATGTATTGGATGTTCGAGAGCCGAGTTCCAATCAATATAAACGTTGCCAGTTACGCATAGACTTTGATAAGCACTACCGTTCAGAAAATCTATATTGGAAAGGTGAACAATGCCAAGGTCTGATAGCTTGGGGCATCAATAACCAATCCGCGACAGAACAAACGGCTCTATCCTCTACAGGCCAATCAGCCAGTGTTTTATTCTATTTTGATCATTCAGATAAAAGTGGGGTAAAAAATCCTGAAGTGATTAGCAAAATTGCCGATCAGATTAAGCAAACTGATGGGAACAGTAAAATTTTTGTTGCAGGTTATACTGACCGTTTAGGTTCATTTCCGTATAACCAACGTTTATCAGCGGCGAGAGCCAATACCGTTGTAAATTTGTTGAAACAACAAGGAATTCCTGCGGATCAAATTCAATTTTCAGCAGAAAATAAAACTGACGTGTATCAGAAATGCAATGGAATGAACAAAAAAATTCAATTGGTCGAGTGTTTAGCGCCTAATCGCCGAGTAAACATCACTTGGTAAAACTGAATGCATAATCAAATAAATTCAGTTTAAAAGAAGGTGTTTATTCTTCAAATAGATTGAGCCTTATTGCATGCAAACGCCCGATGAAATTCATCGGGCGTTTTAAATTATTTACTATTCTGGTTTATTTTGAATAAATCATACATCACCAAATGATATCGATTGCCAAGTTAACCGAGCAGAAGCATCAGCAAAAAAACATTTTGATTAAACAGAAATAATCTGTTTGAAAGTGAATAAACGAGGTTCGTTTAGAGAGCTTTTATAAAATAAAATTTAGTGAATTTTGTTAAATGATAAATATTTTTTATTAAAAAATAAAAAATTATTCATAGAAGTTTTGTGTCTTATCCAACACGATAGCGTTATATTAAATTCTAATGTTTTATTTATCTACAAAGCTTGTTGGAATATCAATAGACACGTCTTGTTTAAAAAAAGATCATGCTCAAGATCATTGGTTATATGCTAAGTTATAGTATGATGTGTTCATATTTCGACTGATTTATTGCTATATCATCAGTTTTATTTAGCCAGAGTGAATTGATATTCATTTCAAGCTCAAACAATGTTGGAAATACAAATGCCTGACTATCGTTCAAAAACATCGACACATGGAAGAAATATGGCTGGCGCACGTGGCTTATGGCGTGCAACAGGAATGAAAGATGAAGATTTTGGTAAACCGATTATTGCGGTAGTCAACTCATTTACTCAATTTGTCCCTGGTCATGTGCATCTGAAAGACTTAGGTCAGCTGGTTGCTGAACAAATTCAAGCAGCGGGTGGCGTGGCAAAAGAATTCAATACGATTGCGGTCGATGATGGTATTGCAATGGGGCATGATGGCATGCTGTATTCATTGCCTTCGCGTGATTTGATTGCAGATTCTGTTGAATATATGGTCAATGCGCATTGTGCAGATGCCATGGTGTGTATTTCTAACTGTGACAAAATCACACCAGGAATGTTAATGGCGGCAATGCGTCTGAACATTCCTGTGGTATTTGTCTCTGGCGGCCCAATGGAAGCGGGTAAAGTTAAAATCCGTGGTACAGAACATGCGATTGATCTCGTTGATGCAATGGTGGTTGCTGCTGATGATAGTTTTACCGATGAAGAAGTAAAACAATACGAGCGTTCAGCTTGTCCAACTTGTGGTTCATGTTCAGGTATGTTTACAGCCAACTCAATGAACTGTTTGACAGAAGCCCTTGGTTTATCTTTACCGGGTAATGGTTCAACTTTAGCAACCCATGCAAATCGTCAAAAATTATTTGAAAAAGCCGGTCAATTGATTGTTAAGTTGGCAAAGCGCCATTATGAACAAGATGACTACACCATATTACCGCGTTCAATTGCGACCAAAGCATCTTATGAAAATGCGATGACGCTAGATATTGCAATGGGTGGTTCAACCAATACCGTATTGCATTTATTGGCTGCGGCACATGAAGCAGGTGTTGATTTTACCATGGACGATATTGATCGTTTATCGCGTAAAGTGCCTGTGTTGTGTAAAGTTGCGCCTGCAAAACAAGATGTCCATATGGAAGATGTCCATCGTGCAGGCGGTATCATGTCAATTCTAGGTGAATTGGATCGTGCTGGCCTATTGGATACAACAGTCTATACCGTACATGAAAATACGTTGAAAGATGCCTTAGATAAATGGGATATTATTCGTACCGAAGATCCAGAGGTTTACGAGTTTTTCCGTTCAGCACCAGGTGGTGTTCCAACTCAAACAGCATTTTCGCAAAACCGTTATTATCAAACTTTAGATGGTAACCGTGAAAAAGGTGTGATCCGTAATGCTGAACACGCATTCTCTAAAGACGGTGGTTTGGCTGTACTGTACGGAAACATCGCTGTGGACGGTTGTATTGTAAAAACTGCGGGTGTAGATGATTCGATCCTGAAATTTAATGGTACGGCTCGTGTCTTTGAAAGCCAAGATGCTGCTGTAGATTCAATTCTTGGTCATGAAATCAAAGCTGGTGATGTGGTTGTCATCCGTTATGAAGGTCCACGTGGTGGTCCGGGTATGCAAGAAATGCTTTACCCAACCAGCTATCTAAAATCGAAAGGTTTAGGTAAAGAATGTGCTTTACTTACAGATGGTCGTTTCTCTGGTGGTTCTTCAGGTCTTTCCATTGGTCACGTATCGCCAGAAGCTGCAGAGGGTGGTGTTATTGGATTGGTTGAAGATGGTGATTTGATTGAAATCGATATTCCAAATCGTACAATTCATCTCGCTGTTGATGATGCAACCTTGGCTGCACGCCGTAAAGTTCAAGACGAAAAAGGTTGGCAGCCAGCTGAAGAACGTCCACGTAAGGTTTCAAAAGCATTAAAAGCTTATGCTATGCATACCACCAGTGCGTCGAAAGGTGCGGTGCGTGAAATCTAAGCGTTAAAATAAGATTCCCAAACAAAACAAAAGCACTCATGAATTGGGTGCTTTTTATTGCATTGACCTAACGATTTAAATTTTATCGAGTTTTGGGATATTGATCATTCAGATTCAAATTGTTATAAGTTTTGTTATGACTGGTTAGAATTAATTTTCTCAGCATCACCCGTGAATGAATGGTATGCTTGAGCGAGTTTCAATCAGATTTTCTTTTATTTTTCAGTGCTTATTTCGAGGCTCTACGCATGTCACTGTTACGCCGTTGGTTTGATCCAATCCGATCGAGTTGGTTTTACCAAAAGCCGATTCGTCAAGAGGTGTTATCTACGGAACAGGGACTGAGTATTTATCTGCGTTTAGATGATGTTTATAGTTATCTTGCTGTACAGCAACTGACACAATTGGAAGATCTTTTAAGTGATGATTTAAAGCCACTTAAAGTGATTATTTCCAATACCGCAGCAGAACCCCCCAATGGCATGACTATAGAGGAATGGCGCAATTATAGTTTAGAAGACGCCAAAATCTTAGCCAATCAACATCGCTTTAGTTATGATGATGAAAAACCAGAACAACCAACTCAAGAAGCATTACAACAAGCGGAAACAATCCTTAGAAATACACCGCTGACCGGTCAAAATTTTCTTTATTTACTCGAAGATGTATTCCATATGCTGTGGCAACAGCAGTATGGCAAATTGCGCACTTTATTCGTGATGGCTAGTCAGCATCAAAAACCACAGAATTTTCCAGAACGTATTTTTGGTCAAAGCCCAATTTTAGAAAGCTATTTTGAATTTGGTGGACGTAAATATCATGCAGTGGATGATTTATTACGGCTGACTCGTCGCTTAAAACAACAAAAATTATTGATTGATAACCCTATTTTTCTGATCAATCACATTGAATGGCGTGAGCATTTGATGAGTGATGCGGAAGAGCTTGCTGAAATTCAGGCCATGCATCCTGAACTTGATTTATATATTGCCTTAGAAGACCCAATCAGTTGGTTATTATTGGCATATATCAAAGAAGAACTCGCAAATTATTATAATATTCAGTTGAACTTATTTCCGCTGAGTTATCACGGTCGGGACTTTTTTGATTGGAGTTTGGCAACCCGTCTTTCCAAGCGTTCAGAAGTGAAATTTACCCCGTTCTGTCGTCCGACTGCTGAAAGCACCTTAAATATGGCAAAGCTTTATTACAGCGTACCAGAAGAGCAACGTGTAGATGTGATGTATGACATTTTACAAGCGGTTTGGACCAAGGGGCGTGATTTATCATTCAAGCCGCATTTACAGCAAATGCAACATGATTTAGGGATTGAAAATCTAACAGATACAGATGTTGAAGCTTTATTAACAGCCAATGATCAGCAATGTGCAGAGAAGCATCAACCTGATTTTCCTGTTTTAGAATTGCGTATTGAAGGAAAGCGTTACGTTTTTAATAGCCTATATCGGGTTTGGATGATTGAAAGTATTTTTAGTAATGTGTTAGAACAGAAGTATAAAGCCGAGAATGAGTTGGAACGCGCTCAACATCATATAGAAGCACAGGATGCAGAAAAAACAGATGATTAAAAAAGAGAAATGTGAATCATTAGAACAAGTACGTGATCGAATCGATCAGTTGGATCAGGAACTGATTGAGTTGATTGCAACCCGCCAATTTTATGTTGATCAAGCTGTCCGATTTAAACGTAATGTAGACGACGTACAGTCTCCTGAGCGTGTACAACAAGTAATTAATAAAGTACGTCAGAAAGCCATAGATGTTGGTACCAACCCTGATTTGGTGGAAATGCTTTATCGGGAAATGATTCAGCACTTTATCCAAAGAGAGTTAAAAGAAATCCGTCCATAACGGTGATGTGATTTCAATTTCACCCATAAAAATATTTATTTTAGAGAACGGTATGAAAAAAATTATTTTAATCTGCATTACAACAATGTTGAGTCAGTATGCACTTGCAGAAAATTGGAAATTTATTGTCAAAGATGAGGATGGTAGTTTTTATCTAGACACCGATCGTATTGTGAAAAAAGACAAAACGGTAAATTATTGGGCTAAGTTTGTTGCTGATGCAGACAGTGAAGAACTGGATATGAAAAAAGGTGACTATACACTTTCTCATAATTTAGACCAATGTGCTGATCGTACGACAAATATCACTTTGGTTGAAGATTATAAAAAAAATGGTCAATTGATCAATAGCGATCCGCAAGATTCAGATCCAAGTGATATTGATGATGATGAAATTAATCTGGCATTTTTTAAAGTCGTGTGTAAATAGTTTCTAAATTGTTATTTATTTCAATACTTAAAGCATAATCAGCTTTAACGCAATTCAGTCTAAGCTGCTTAAAATCCCTTTTATATAAAAGGGATTTTTTTATTGATCACTGTTAATTTATGGTCATCATACTATTTTGATTTAAGGCATTAGAATTTTTAAATCAGCCCTTTATATGCCCCATTCCAATTCTGCATTTGTGATTTTATTGATGACAGATTGATATTCAAACTTTTTACATGCACACCATAATTGGATAAAATCTGAACCAAAATATTGTTTAAAGACTGCATGTTTTTCAAATAATTGCAGTGCTTCAAGCTGATGAGAGGGTAAGAAATGCCGTGAGTTGATCACTTTTACTTGTTGGATTGATTGAGGTAAATCCAGTGCTGCATGTAAGCCATGCAGTACCCCCGTCAGAATGGTTGCAACACACAAATAAGGGTTGACGTCTGCACCTGCAACACGATATTCCAAGCGTTGATTGTCCTGATCTGAACAGGGGATACGAATCGCAACATTGCGATTATTGAAGCCCCAATTGGCTTCTAGTGGAACATGATTGCCAAGTTGGAATCTGCGAAATGCGTTAATATTGGGTGCTAAAATAGCCATGGATGCGGGCATTAAGTCAAGTAAACCTGCAATCACGTTCTGCATGATGGGGTTTGGATTTTTTAACTGATCTATTTTAAAAAGATTGTCTTGCCATTGATTGCGTATGCTCATATGAAAGTGCATGCCACTGCCTGCTTTCGCCATATTTGGTTTCGCCATAAAACTGGCTTTTAAACCATGTTGCATCGCAATTTGACGAATCATTCGTTTAATACACATGATGTCATCACACAGTTTTAAAATGTTGTCACTGTGCTGAATATTCAATTCAAATTGTCCAGAAGCACTTTCAGCTACAACACCTGTTAAATCAATATCTTGTCGTTTTGCTTCTAATTCAATTTGTTGAATAACGGTTTGAAAATTATGTGGGGTATCAACATCGAAACATTGGGTAGAAAGCGGATCAGATTGGGGAGAAAACGGGGCATCTTGGATATTTTCAGACAAATAAAATTCGATTTCACCAGCCATCATTGGAAAATAGTGCATCTGATGCAGTGTCAATAAAATTCTTTTTAATATATTGCGAGGCTCAATCACACAATCTGAACCATCATCGGATTTCATGGTTAATAGCAGCTGGGCATGCTGATGGGGTTGATCTGCACAAGGCTTTAGACTGCCCAAGACGGGCATACATAAGCGATCAGGTTCACCAATATATTTCCCCAGCCCACTTTCTTCAACCACTTGACCATCCAAGCTCATCGCATAAATAGACAACGGAAAGTAACAGCCTTTCTGCAATTGATGGAGGGCATTTACTTCAATACGCTTACCGCGAAGATGACCATTGAGATCATGTAAGCAGATATCAATAAACTGGGTCTCTGGATAATCTTCTAAATATTGTTGAATTTCTTTGTTGAAATCATGCATGTCCTGATTTTCTAAGATCAGTGCTGTGGGGAATATTTTTGTAGAATTGGCAAGTGACATATTCATTGTGAATAAATCCAAATGGGGTAAAAAAATTATAGAAAGCTTGTTTGCTCTAGTAACGTAAAATGATCGTAAATTCTTTTCTTAGCTACTTAGCCAAAACACTCAACATCAAGCCTCAATCATTGCTTGAGGCTCTATCCTAAAAACAGTGATATTTCAAAACAAAGCTTTGGCGTAGCATTGCCTCAGAATATTGAGGTAAAACGACATGATGGGATTTGTAATTGGTGTATTTGCAATTGCAGGCATGATTAAAGGCACAATTGGTCTCGGCTTACCTGCCGTTTCAATGGGACTTTTAAGCCTTGTGATTAGCCCATTCCAAGCCGCAACTTTATTGATCATTCCATCTATGGTGACCAACTTTTGGCAATTGTTTGCTGAAGGTCATGTATGGCGGTTAGTTCGCCGTTTTTATCCCTTACTGTTGGGGATTATTATCGGTTCAATTTGGAGTGTTTTCCCAACTTTAGGGCACTCTAGTGGTGGTTTTCATAGTGAAGCATTACTGGGTGGAATGCTGGCATTGTATGGACTCTATGGTTTATTTTCCAAACGTATGCCAAATCTTGCACCGCATGAAAAATGGCTTTCCCCAATCATTGGATATTTAGGCGGTGCTTTAACTGTTGCCACGGGAGTGGTGGTGATTCCTGTGGTCCCTTATTTACAATCTTTGCAGTTAAAGCGTGATGATTTGGTTCAATCTCTAGGTTTAGCTTTTACCGTTTCAACATTGTGTCTTGCTGTTTTCTTACATCAAAATCCTGTTGAAGATACGCCAATTGATTATCAGTTATCTCTTATTGCTTTGGTGCCTGCATTAATAGGAATGTGGGTGGGAACAAAAATTCGTTATCGTATTCCAGAGCAAAAATTTCGTAAAGTTTTCTTCTGTGGCTTGGTGATTTTTGGCTTATATTCGGTATTGCATCAATTTGGTGTGATCTAGTCTGAGGACAAATGGTCGTGTAATGGCTCTGTCCGCACATGTGAAGCTATGACCATATTGGGTAAACTGAAAAAATCAAAGCAGATGATAGCGATTTAGTTAGTTTTAAAAATGAATATCAGCGTGGTGCTTAAGTCTTTAAGCTAAAATCAGTTTCGATTTTTGTGAAATTAAAAATTGGGCAAAGTGTTGATACGCTGTTGGAAGTTCATCAAAATTTTGAGCAGCTAATTGTAGTTGGCGTTTTGCCCATTCTCCAACCAGCTCAATTTGATCAAATGCATAGAGTTGATTGAGTCGCATTGCTGCCCGTTTGGGCATTATGGCAATGCCGACACCACTTGCAACCACTTGTGCGATCGCAGCAAAATTTGGCAATCTTAAACGATACTGAATTGCACAATTGAGCAATTTGGCTTGGTTTTCAATCGACTGCTGTAGAGAGTGATATTGCATTAAACCCACAAAGGCATAGTTCAGAGTATCGACCAGTCTGAGCTCTGTTCGCTCGCTTAATTCATGATTTGATGGACAAATCAGCACTAACGGATCATCTGAAAAGGCTAAAGTTTGTAATTGATGTGCATTAAAAAAGCTCGAAATTAAGCCGAGTTTTGCATTGCCTTTTTCAATGGTCTGAATAATTTCATTACTTTCAGCTTCCTGTAGATCAATCTGAATATGGGGGTTTTCAACTAAATACTGAGGAAGTAATAAGGGCAGATATTCACTTTGTGCAGATGAATTACACCACAAAGTCATCTGTGTGCTTAGGCCTTTTGCGAAGGGTGACATCGCTTGTTCAAGCTGTTTACTTTGTTGTATTAGACGTAAAGCCTGTTCTGCAAAAGTTTGACCTGCAATTGTGAGTTTGACCCCAGAGGCATGCCGAGTAAAAAGGCTTGTGGCATATTGTTGTTCGAGTTTTTTAATACGTTCACTGGCTGCCTGTAGTGAAATCGACGAGCGTTCTGCGCCTTTGGTGAGGCTTCCTGTGTCCACGATATTGATAAAAAGTTGCAAATCGAAGAAGTCTAGGCGCATGCGAATCATAAAGAGCTGAAATGAGATCAAAGTATAGCTGAATAATCATACAAATATGCGATATCGTGTAGATTGTTTCAACGATGAGTAAGACGAGATTTAAATTGAAACAATGAAGGCTTGATCACGACGATATCGTACGATAGTCACTTGATATTTAAAGTGCTTGTATTGGAAAATATATAGGTTTGAAACATAAGTAACTTGATTGATATTGATCATATGCCTGACTTGCTCAATTTGAGTCTAAAACGCAAACCATTTATGAAATCTCAAAATACCCTAGAAAAGATGAAAATTCTAAGCGAGCAAAAAAGTGAAAACGATTGGTTTATTAGGTGGAATGAGTTGGGAATCTACAGACTTGTACTATCAGCAGCTGAATAAAAGCGTTCAACAAAAATTAGGAAAATTACACTCTGCAAAAATTGTTTTAATCAGTGTTGATTTCGCTGAGATAGAAATATTACAGCGTCAAGGTTTATGGGACGATGCAGCACTGTATTTAACAGAGAAGGCAATTCAGTTGGAGAAAGCAGGGGCAGAAGGTATTTTACTGTGTACCAATACCATGCATAAAGTTGCTTCTGCTATTGAAAGCTCGGTCTCAGTTCCATTTATTCATATCGCTGATGCAACAGCAAAAGAAGTTTTAAATCAGAACATTGGCAAAGTCGGTTTGTTAGGTACTCAATTTACCATGGAACAAGACTTCTATAAGCATCGGTTAGAAGAACAAGGCATAAATGTACTGGTGCCTAACCAAGAGCATCGACAGATGGTTCACAATATTATTTATGATGAATTGTGTTTAGGTGTGATCAAGGAAGAATCTCGTCAGAAATACATCCATATTGTTGAGCAGCTAATATTAGAGGGTGCTGAAGGCATTATTTTGGGATGTACAGAAATTTGTATGCTCATTGGAGATACTCAGTTTTCTGTTCCGCTGTTTGATACAACGTCGATCCATGTGCAAGCTGCTGTGGATTTTGCTTTGTCTTGACCTTTTTGAAGTGGGTATTTGTATCAATAAAAAAGCTCCCGAAGGAGCTTTAAATATTATATGAGCAAAGGCTTACATAATTTTCACACCTTGTTGACCCGCAGGAGTAACTTTGAAGATTTCTACTTCAAAAGTGATATTTTTACCTGCGAGTGGATGGTTGAAATCCACTTCAGTGATGTCTTCACCGACAGTTTTAACCACGCCAAATAGACTTTGTTTGGCTTTGTCTTCAAACTCAATCATGTGGCCTTCAACAGGGCGTTGTTCGAATTTTACTGTATCGAATTTTTGCACATTTTCAGAATTCCACGGACCGAAAGCATCTTCTGGTGGAAGGCTAACAGTACGACGGTCACCTGCACGAAGACCAAATAAGGCTTTTTCAAAACCTGGCAATAAACTGCCATCCCCGATCACTAAGCTTACAGGCTCTTCACGGCTACGTGTGTTATCAATTTCAACACCACTTTCGATAGCAACAGAAAAATGCAGTTCTACTTTTGAGCCATCCGCAACACGCGTTTCGTCATTGGGGTTAATCATTTGTTCAGTCATTTTGCGCTTCCGCACGTTGAATACGATGCTTTTCTAAAAAGAAGGTATCAATTAACAATAAAATCGTACCGAGAGTGATCGCACTATCGGCAATGTTGAATGCAGGGAAACTACTGCCTTGGTAATGCAAATGAATAAAATCGACGACATAACCTAATGTCACACGATCAATTAAATTCCCCAATGCGCCGCCAAGAATCAATGCGATTGCAGCAGGTAAGATCAGCGTGGTTTTTGGCATACGCATAAGCCAAAAAATAAAGATGATCGATACAACGCCTGCAAGGCCTGTGAATAAATAATGCTGCCAACCACCCGCATCAGACAAGAAGCTAAATGCTGCGCCGTAATTATGCAGTAATGTCCAATTTAAGAAGGGCAGTACAGGTACAGGTTGAGCATAAGTCAGCTCTGCACTTGCAATATTTTTTGTCCATTGGTCAATGATAATGGCAAGGACAGAAAGTCCAAGCCACATCAAATTATGCGGATAAAACTGTAATAAGCCCTTTTTATTTTGCGGATTAGGCATATTTTCTCTCTTCACCTTGACCTGTAGGAAGGTTAATAATACAACGAGAACAAAGCCCTGGATGTGCATGATGTGTATTCACATCTGGAAGGACATGCCAGCAACGTGCACATTTTTCGCCTTCAGCAGCAGAAACTTTAACACGTAGGCCTTCAAGCTCTGTTGCTTCACCTTGCTCAGCGTAGTCATAAACAATTGCTTGAGAGGTGATCAAGACAAAACGAAGCTCATCGCCCAATTGCTTCAAGACGTTTTGTAGGTCTGTATTTGCCCAAAGTTCAACTTTAGCAGATAGGTTACTACCGACCAATTTCGCATTACGCGCTGTCTCAATCTGTTTATTAACCGCAGATTTGACTTCAATTAAGGTTTGCCAATCTGCTTCAGAGATCAAGTTGGTGCTTGATGCCACTGGAATATCATACCAATGCGCAGTAAATACATATTTTTCAGTTTGTTCTGGAATCAATGGCCACGCTTCTTGTGCTGTAAAGCTTAAGATAGGGCTCATCCAACGAACAAAGGCTTGAACCAAATGATACAACGCAGTTTGAGCAGAATGACGTGCTGTTGAATCTGCTTTAGTGGTGTATTGACGGTCTTTGATGATGTCTAAATAGAAACCACCCAAATCATTGATACAGAAACTGGTCAAAGCATTGGTGACGACATGGAAGTTCATATCTTCATAAGCTTGTTGAATGGTTTTCTGTACGTCTGCTGCACGTTGTAAGATGTATTGATCCAATGCAATCAATTGGTCTACAGGTAACGCATCTGTTGATGGTTTAAAGCCGTTCAAGTTTGCCAATAAGAAACGTAAAGTATTACGAATACGACGATAGCTGTCACTTACACGGCTAAAAATTTCGTTACTTGCGGCAATTTCATAACGATAATCGCTTGATGCAACATATAAACGTAAACCATCAGCACCTAACTGCTTAATGATGTCTTCAAGTGGGATAAAGTTACCCAATGATTTCGATAATTTACGACCTTTTTCATCCACGGTAAAACCATGCGTAAGCAGGGCTTTATAAGGTGCGCGTTTATGGATCGCAATCGACGTGAGCAATGAAGACTGGAACCAACCACGATGTTGGTCAGAACCTTCAAGATATAAATCAGCAGGATCTTGCAGTTCTGCACGTTCACGCAATACTGCATAGTGCGTTGTACCTGAGTCAAACCATACATCGAGTGTGTCACGAACAGCATTGTACTGTTCAGCATCATCACCGATAAATGCTTTGGCTTCACGGTTATACCAACCATCAATGCCTTCTTTTTCGATGAGCTTCGCCACATCTTCAATGAGCTCTGCGGTACGAGGATGCAATTCATTGGTGTCTTTATGTACAAAGAATGGAATCGGCACCCCCCAAGTCCGTTGACGAGAGATACACCAGTCTGGGCGACCTTCAATCATTGACTTGATACGGTTTTTACCCCAATCAGGGACAAAGTCGATGTCATTTTCAATTGCATTTAAAGCATCTTGGCGTAACCCATTCGCATCCATGCTGATAAACCACTGTGGGGTTGCACGGAAGATGATTGGTGTTTTATGACGCCAGCAATGTGGGTAACTGTGCTTAATTGGCAGATGCGCCCAGAGTTTGCCAGCATCTGTTAATGCTTCAATAATTTTTGGATTGGCTTTATAAATGTGCTCGCCTGCAAAAAGAGGCGCAGTCGGTAAATATACACCATTACCACTTACAGGGTTTTCTACTTTTAAGTTATAGATTAAGCCAACTTTATAATCGTCCACACCATGTCCAGGTGCAGTATGCACAGCACCTGTACCACTGGTTGCGATGACATGTTCACCTAAAATTACAGGTACTTGACGATCTACAATCAATGGATGTTGTAATTGTAAGTTTTCGAGAGTCGCACCAACAAAGTCAGCCAATACTTTTGGTTGTTCAAGTTTGTAACGTTCACATGCAGATTCAACTAAATCTTTAGCTAAGATTAAGTTTTGTGTGCCCCGCTCAGACTGAACTTCCACCAATTGATAGGCAATATCTGCATGTAAGGCAACTGCTTGGTTCGCGGGTAATGTCCACGGTGTCGTTGTCCAAATCACGATATCTGTTGGATTACTAACGCTGACACCAACTTTTGCAGACAAATCAGCAAGATCTACAACACCGAAACCCACATCAATTGCATCAGATTTTTTATCTTCATATTCCACTTCTGCTTCAGCAAGTGATGATCCACAATCCATACACCAGTTCACTGGTTTTAGACCAGGTTCGATATGACCTGCTTTGGCAATTTCACCGAGCGCGCGAACAATATCTGCTTCTTGTTTGAAGTTCATGGTGAGATATGGATTATCCCAGTCCCCAAACACGCCCATACGAACAAAGTCTTTTTTCTGTAATTCGACTTGGGTATATGCGTATTCACGGCAGGCTTTACGGAAAGTCGATGCGTCAACTTTTACGCCAACTTTACCGATTTTTTCTTCGACTTTGAGCTCGATTGGTAGACCATGACAGTCCCAACCTGGAACATAAGGTGCGTCAAAATCATCTAAAGTGCGACTTTTAACAATAATGTCTTTTAAAACTTTATTGACGACATGACCTAAATGCAATGAACCATTTGCATATGGAGGACCGTCATGCAGAATATATTTTTTCTTGCCAATACGCGAAGCACGAATCTGCTGATAAATGTTGTCGGCATACCACTCTTCTAACCATTTTGCTTCACGTACTGCGAGATTTGCTTTCATTGCAAATTCAGTACCTGGTAGGTTTAGCGTGGCTTTATAATCCACTGCATTTTCAGAAGTTTGCTTATCGCTCATGCAAGTTGTCATCCAATATTATCAGCACCATTGCTGACGCGTTTTACAATAAAAGTTTAAGTTAAAAAGGAAATTTGGGGGTGTTTTTGCGAAACTCAAGCAAACGCTCGACATCATCATCAATTCCCGCCTGAAGCGCTTCAAGTGATGGGTAATTTAATTCACCATGTAAATAGTCGAGGAAAGTGACCCGCATTAACAGACCATACAGATTAGCAGAAACATTTGGAAAATGTACTTCTAATCGCCATTCTGGATGTTCTTGTTTGATTGCAGGGCGTGTTCCCACATGGCCCGCACCAAATAACGCATCTGTTTGATAGCCAGCAACACCTATTTTATTGGGGTTCTCAGCTTTGACTTTCTGTGTCAATGAGGTACTTTCGCAAATAACATCGACAGCATAAATACCACTTAAACAGGGTTTATGACGGCCAAGTCGAACATTGATGGTTGGAAAATTCAAAGTACGACCAATTTGATCACCATATTGCACACGACCAATCATGCTGTATGGGCGACCCAATAATTTTGCTGCAAGTGATAAGTCACCCGCTTGGAGAACTTGGCGAATACGGGTTGAACTGACACGTTCGCCATTAAATTCAATGGTATTGAGATTGGTGACATCAAAACCATATTGTTTTAAAAATTCACTATTGCCTTGACGGTCTTTACCGAAGTGAAAATCATCACCTAAAATCAAACTTTGCGCATTGAGTTTGTTTTTTAACAGGCTTGCAAAGTTTTCTGCACTTAAGCTACGGAATTGATTATCAAATTTAGCGATAGCAATATAATCGACACCCAATTCAGATAAATATTCTACTTTTTCTCTGAGTGAAGAAATCCGTGGTGGTGCTTCATAACCTTTGAAAAACTCTAAAGGTTGCGGCTCAAAAATCATCACCAAGGTTTTTAAATTTTGGGCTTTAGCCACTTCTTTGAGTTGAGAAACCATCGCCTGATGTCCCAAATGGACACCATCAAAATTGCCAATCGTCACAGCGGTTTGGGGCAATTGAAAATTTGGTGCTAAGGCATTTAGACGTAACAGCTGCATGGTTTCAAAATAAGCTTAAAATTTGAAAGGACTATATATTGCCATAATCTCACAGTTTCGTCTTTGTTGTTGTGTTTTTATCCAGAAAAAAATGACTGAGAATACTTTTATATCAGTAAAATTGATTCATTTTATTAAATTAAATCAATTTTATTTATTAAAAGATGCTTTTATAATCAATTTATCTGCTGAAATGAGGATGAAGCGATGAAAAAGCCATTTTACCAACTTGAACAAACAGGTGATGTGATTCGACAGTTTACGCCAAACTGGTTCACCATGACCATGGGAACAGGGGTTGTTGCACTGATCTTGCCTGAGTTTCCGTTTGCATCTGATTTTTTATGGCAGCTGGCAACTATTTTATGGCAGTTCAACACACTACTGTTTACTGTATTTATCATACTGTATGTTCTACGCTGGCTCATCTATCCTCAAGAAGCGAAGCAGATTTTTTCCCATCCAGCAATGGCACTCTTTTTAGGTGCAATTCCAATGGGGTTGGCAACGGTATTAAATGGCTTTTTAAAATATGGCATACCCATTTATGGTGATGTTGCGTTCCAAATTGCGCAGTTGTTGTGGTATGTCGATGTGGTTTTAGCGGTGGGTATTGGGGTGCTGGTACCGTTTTGTATGTTCCATAAACAAGATCATCAATTGCATACAATGACTGCAATGTGGCTATTGCCAATTGTGGCCTGTGAAGTTGCAGCAACATCAGGCGGCTTACTTTTAGCGCATATGCATGCTAGTCAACAGGCAGTGGCTATTTTATTCGCCAGTTATATGCTGTGGGGGATGTCTGTATTGCCTGCTTTTGGGATTCTCACCATTCTGATGTTACGTTTGGCTGTACATCAATTGCCGAGCAAAGAGTTGGCAATTACGAGCTGGTTAGCTTTAGGGCCAATTGGTACAGGTGCATTGGCACTCTTGGTTCTAGGTGCTCAGGCTCCTCAAGTTTTGGCATTGATTCAGTTAGAAAATTTAGGTGTGTTCTTTCAAAATGCTGGGATTGTGGCAAGTTTTATTTTGCTTGGCTTTGGTGTGTGGTGGGTTGCAATCGCAGTTCTAACCACACTTAAACATGCGGCAACCGAGCTACCTTTTAATCTCGGTTGGTGGGGCCTGACTTTCCCACTGGGTGTATTTACCTTGGCAATATTGAGTTTAGGTCACCAATTACATCTCAGTTTTATTGTAGATACAGGCTTAGCATTTGCTGCAATTTTAATGATGTTGTGGGTGATGGTGATGAGCAAAACTTTGCGGGGGATGTATCAAGGGAATTTGTTTTTTTCTCCTTGTTTAAAAACTATGTTGGAAAGAGAGTGAATATCAATAGTTCAGCTTTAAAAATATAGCAAAGTATTTGTATTTTTAACTTTATTTAAAATCTCTTTAGCTTCAGGCAGTCCTAGATCAGCAGCTTTACTAAACGCCTCAAGAGCCTTGGTAGAGTTTTGAGGTATACCTAAACCTTTAGAGTGCATGACTCCTAAATTATATAATGCTGAACTATGATTTTGATTGGCAGCTTTGTTAAAAGCATCAAAAGCATTTTTATAATTTTGAGCTACGCCTTCACCATCTCTATACATAATGCCCAAGTTGTAGGACGCAGTGGGGTCTCCTTGGGCTGATGCCTTACTATTCCACTCAAATGCTTTGGAATAGTCTTGTTTTACACCCTCACCATCTCTATACATTTTTGCTAGGTAAAGTTGTGCTGTAATAGAGTTTTGATTGGCAGCTTTATTGTACCACTCGAAAGCTTTTACAAAATTTTGTTGAGTACCTTGACCAGTATAATAACCATAAGCTAAATTTAATTGGGCATTAACAAGACCTTGATCAGCTGCTTTAGTCCACCATTCAAATGCTTTAGTATAATTTTGTTCTACGCCTTTTTTATATAAATACATGTTTCCAAGATTAAATTGAGCTTTACTATTCCCTTGATTAGCCGATTGAGTATACCAGCTTAACGCTTGCTCATAATCTTGTTTAACATATTGCCCATAAGCATACATTAAACCTAAATAAAACTGAGCATCATCATTTCCTTGAAATGCAGACTTTGTAAATAATTCAAACGCTTTTGCATAGTTTTTATCTGTACCATCGCCATTGTAATAGTTATTTCCAAGGTTAAATTGAGCAATGGCAACACCTTGATCTGCTGCTTTTGTATACCACTTGATTGCCTTTACAGAATCTTGTTTTATGCTGTCAGCATATTCACCAAAGTCATATAGAACTCCTAGTGCAAATTGAGCTGTTGAATGCCCTTGATCAGCAGCTTTGGTGTACCAATCTAAAGCTTTGATGGGGTTTTTTTCTGTTTCTTTTCCTTGCAAGTAGATGTTGCCTAATCTGAATTGTGCATTGGAATTTCCTTGTTCCGCAAGAAGTTGAATATCTTTAAGAGTTTGATTTTCTGCGAGGAGAGGATTTATTGTTAGGCATATAATGAGAGTAACAAAAAAAAATTTATTCATGTTCATCATTTTTAGTTTTTATAGTCTAATTAAAATGAGTATATTTTATTTTGTCTCAATTGTTAATTTTTTTTAAAAATTAAAAAGTGAATGAATGTTGCAATCAATGAGGATTCAAAAAGTATTTCAGCCCGTGCTAGAAGAGGTGATTAACGCTTTTAGTCGCAGCTTTGCCGAAGATTTACATAGTATCTATGTTTATGGCAGTGTCGCTCAAGGCATTGCAATTATCGGTCAGTCAGATTTAGACCTTTGTGTTGTTTTTAAAAATAAACCTAAAAATTTAAATGAAAAAATTGTTGAAATAAGCGCAAATCTTAGGGTTTTACACCCATTTATACCTAAAGTTGATGTCGATATTGGTTTTCTAGACGAGGTTTTAAATGAGCATTCCCTACAAAGTTGGGGAGCATGGATCAAATTCTTTTGTCAGTGTATTTATGGAGAAGATTTATCTGCGCTCTTTAACGATGTTCAGATTGATCGAGATGTAATTAAGGCGATAAATAGTGGTTATGATGCAGATATACAAGGGTATTTACGCATATTAGAGGCATCTGATCAAACAGCAAAAGAATTAATCAACCTTAAAAAATCTTTAATTAAACGGATAATACGACTGCTCCCTTTGACATTGGACAATATAGAAGGATGGCCATGTAATTTAAACGATACTGTGGCACAAGCGATAGATGTATATCCTGAACAGAAAGCAGCATTTCAATACTTGTTAAAAGAACTTGATCATCCAAATGTACCAAGTGAGACCTCTCTCCAAGAAATAAAAAACGTTTATTTGTGGATAGATGCTCACATTATATAAAAATAAAAAAAGCAGCCTTTTGGCTGCTTAAAATAGGTTAAATTTATAATTATGATTTATCTTTTAAGCTAAAGAACCAGTTGAGAATCAATGCTGCAAACGTTGCAGTACCAATACCACCCAAGTTGAAATCACCAAATTGAAGGGCAAAGTCACCCGTTCCTAAAATGATTGTTACTGCGGCAACCATCAAGTTTTTATTTTGAGAAAAATCGACTTTATTTTCAATCCAAATCTTCGCACCCGCAATGGTAATTAAACCAAAGACCACGATTGAAGCACCTGTTAAAATGGCCGTTGGAATGGTATGAATAACTGCGCCAAATTTAGGTGAAAACCCTAAGAAAATTGCAAAAATACCAGCAATGACAAAAACAATCGTAGAATAAACACGCGTAACGGCCATTACACCAATATTTTCACCATAGGTGGTCATACCAGGTGCGCCGACACCACCAGAAAGCGTGGTTGCAATACCATCTGCAACAAAAGCTTTACCAATTTGTGAATCTAGGTTTTCGCCAGTCATGGCACTGACTGCTTTGATATGACCCAAGTTTTCTGCCACTAAAATTAAAGCAATCGGGGCAATAATTAACATTGCATTGAGATCAAAAACAGGTGAATGGAAAGTGGGTGTACCAAACCATGCAGCTTGTTGAATAGGCGTGAAATTAATCGGTGTCCCATTTCCCATTACATTTGCAACAATGAAATAGATCAAATAAGCCAATAACAACCCGACCAAGAGCAATAAGCGTTGTAATAGACCTTTCGTGAATACAGCAATTGAACCCATACACAGTACAGTGACCAAGGCCATCCACATATTAAAGTCATTGCCAGCGACACCTTTCACCGTAACAGGCGCAAGGTTTAAACCAATGATCATGACCACTGCACCAGTCACCACTGGTGGCATGAGTTTTTCAATCCATTTGGTTCCCGTTGCCATCACGAGCAAGCCGAACATTGCATACAACACACCACATGCCATGATCCCGCCAGCTGCAACAGCTAAATTTGCATTTGGCGTACCCGTACCTGATGCAGCATAGCCAGTAGCGGCAATTACGACCCCAATAAAGGCAAAGCTTGAACCTAGGTAACTTGGAACACGACCACCCGTAACAATAAAGAATAAGATGGTACAAATCCCTGACATTAAAATGGCAAGGTTTGGGTCAAAGCCCATTAAAAAGGGTGCGAGTACAGTTGCACCAAACATGGCAAATGCGTGTTGAATCCCTAAAACGACACTTTGCGCAGGAGGTAGATACTCATTGGTACCGACAGGTCTTGCATCAATGCTGCCAGAATAAGGACGCCATTTGGGAAACCAGTTGGACATAAATTGAGCACTCAAAAAACAAATTGGACACATCATACGCTTTCTTTTCGAGAGTTTTAATCATTTTAGTCAAACTAAGCACTTGCATTTATTAGGGAAAATTGATGTTTTGTACCATTCGGTCAAATATTTGAATAATGTTAGTGCGTAAAATCAAAGTATTAAAAAATATAAATATAAAAAAGAAGAATAATTCAGGATTTTGTAACTGCTTAAATTTTTTCCATTCAAATTGAGATTTTTTTGCAATTGTTGATGAATTAGGCATTTTATTTGTGTGAAGTTGCTTCTAAATTAATAGTTTCATTTTTCGTTAGCACTGATTCAACGTTCTTCTGTTTATATACTTTATATAATTTTGAAGTTCTTTTTCTAACTCGACAAGATTTTTATTATTAATCATATGCTTCTCATATTTTGGAATTTTCGACTTTAGAGTTCCTTCATTATTTAAAACAGTATAACTATAATTTTCTCTGTAACCTGTTAAAAATTTTGAATTGAAAAAATATAATATTGTCTCAGTTCCATATACTCCAGAATCACCATCTATTTGAGAAACAATCACACAATTTTTTTTATCTAATTTATAGATACTAATTTCATTATCAAAGACGGGACCTCCATTTTCAACTTCATAATCTATGGTAAAGCTCTGTAAGATTTTAAATTTATTTTTAATTTCATATCCTGTATATTTATAAGAATCAGTGATTTTAGTTGTACAACCTCCAACTATAAAAATAAAAAATAACAAGGCTAAAATATTTTTCATAAACACTCCGAAAGCTAAAAATTTAATTTTTTATAATTACTTATACCAAGTACTAAAAGTTGAGGTCTTAAGTCACGCCATGTTTTTCCATTGGGATGTAATTCGAAATGAGGCCTATCAATTAGGGATTTCCATCGACCACCCCATACTAATCCTAATTGTTCACCAATTGGTCCTAATTTTTTATGATCTTCTTCTGCACTACTTCTTCTGTCTTGTGGAGATAATTTCTGATTATAGGCAACAATTTCACCATCTCGCACAGACCAAACATCTACAGCCAAACCATATTGGTGATAACTTTTTAATGGTCCCGCTTTTGTAACCCCGCTAGATAAAGCGCCTTGTGCTGCAGGGCTTCTATAACCATCCGTAATTGTCCAACATATGTTGAGTGTTTGGTAGCCAGTATTAATTAATTGAATTATGTAGGGTTGATATATTGGATGAAGTTCAGAAATTCTAGCTAATGCCCGTTTGTAATGCTTCTCTCCTCCACATGCCTCTGGTAATAAGCCACTAGTATTGACAGGATCAGATGCTTCCACTTCAGCCACAGGAGATTCTTCTTTGTTTTGAGAAGCATTCTGTTTTACTTTTGGTGGCGTAGACTTCTTATCTTTCTTGCTCTCAATTTTAGCTTTTGCTTGAGTGAGCCCTACTTTTCGGTCATAGACTTTTAACTTTTGGTTCTCACGGAGATGATCATCGCTTAGCCCATTAAGCTTTTTAATTTCATCGACCGTATTAGCTGTAAGCTTTGCAATTAAAGTTAATGTATCTTTATACTGAACCACAATGATCGTGGTTTTTTCTTGCTGACGAGGCTTTGTTTCTACTGGCTTAGTTTTATTTTCAGGAGTTGCTGTTTTTTTGACAGGGATTTTTAGCACTTGCCCAGGATGAATATCTGTATCACTTTTTAAATTATTTATTTTGATCAATTCTGATGTCGTTGTTTGATTATCATTCGCTATTCGAGATAAATAATCACCTTCAGCCACAATATAGGTTGATCTTAGATAAGTACCAGTTGCCACATCCTTTGTAGAAAGATTCACGCCTTTCAGTAAAACTTTTGGGCTACGAACAATAAAAATGGTTTTTTCTCCAACCAGCTGTATTTTGACTTTAGATTGATATTCCCCAGATGTACTACTCCTGATCCTCACATCAATCATCGTGCCTATAGGTCGCTTAAACCAAACAGATTCACCACTGGCAGGAGTAACATGATCAGATATAAGAGAAGATCCCACCCAAAGTTGATGGACTAATCCTTGAATAGGTTGTTCTAATGCATCAAGAAATTTAATATTTGCTAAGCAATCCATCATTAAACCTCTTGATGATGCTGGTCATGTGAACGGCATAGGTATTCAAACGCGTCCTCATCGTCAAGACCATCATCTACAGACACGGTCCAATCTTCTTCTGTACCAATGAGAATATCGTAGTCATCATTATGGTTCGAGCTTAGTCTTTGGGTTCGTCCATGCTGATCCAGTGTCCCTGAAACATAGGTGTTATTTTTATTATTGATGAGCTTATATTTCACATTAGAAAAATCAGTCTGATAAAAAAGATCATAAAAATCCCATTTATTACTAAATAGAGTCTCTTCTTTTAAGATAGGAAGTGTTGGAATTTCAGCTTTAACACGACTTCCCGCTTTAAACTGATGTTGCCCGGCAAAAACTTTAAAATCATTTGGTGTTTTAATTGTTATGCCATTTTTTGAAATGATGATTTGTGAACCACCAGCCATGACTATACCATTTATTAGTTTGTTGATATTATATGTTTAGCATATCTTACAAAAATGAACAATATGACTTTTATCATTGCTATACAACTTGAGGATGGTGTAGTGGTTGCTGTAGATAACAAAAACATTCAATTAAAAGATAAAAATATCAATGATTTTGAGGAATATGACGATGTAAAGTTGTATGGGTGGGATGGTGGTGTTATCACGGGAACGGGTGAAATGTATGTCATTGATAAAGCAATAAGACTTTTTATTAATAATGCTGAATCTGATCTTAAAAAATTACCAGAATGTTTAAATATATCCAGACAAATTCGTGAAATGGAGGTTGGTCAGCATGAGCAAATCCAATCATCCAAATTGCTCTATTCAAGCTTTAGTGATTCAGGTGCAAAAATTTTTGCTGTTGAATGTGATGAAACAGGCGTTTATCGAACTCGTGAATTTCAAAATAACGATGTAATCGTTTGGTTTTTTAACCAAAATATTCAGGAAATAACGCAAGATTTAAACAACTTGTATAGCAAAGCACGAAGTTATAGTTCTTTTGAGCAACAAGCAGATGGGTTTAATTATTATCTTCATCCTATTGCAGAAATTTTCTATAAACAAAGTCAAGTCGATACTTGGATGAGTAGCAGTTTTAATATTTGCTTCCAAACAAGAAACCAATGCTTTTCTGCTTATATCCATAATCAAAGAAATGACTTTATCGAGGGTCACTAAGTTGAAGGGGTACCTATGTACCCCTTCAAAGAAACTTGAACTTAACCCGTATTACGTAAACCTGCTGCAATACCAGCAATACTGACCATCAGTGCATGATCTACAGGGGTATGCTCCGCCTGACATTCAGCCAAGTATGCACGACGACGTTTCATCAATTCGGCTTGTAATAAATGTAAGGGTAATAAATACGGCTTACGTACTTTCATGGCTTGATCAAGTACATCATTGGAACTTAACAGTTGCGATTCACCTTTCATCGCCAACAGGGTTTGTACTGCATCATGCAAGCGTTGACGTAATTCAGCACCAAGTACTTTTAAGTCTTCATCATCGGTAAGATGAGATTCATAATACAGTGCAATATTTGAGTCGGCTTTAGAGAGGACCATTTCCAACATATCAATTAAGGTTTGGAAATAAGGCCATTCCTTTAACATTTCATCCAATACCGCTTTTTGACCTTGATCAATCACTTGGTTGATCGCTGCGCCAGTACCCAGCCAAGCAGGAAGCATTAAACGAATTTGGGTCCAGGCAAAAACCCAAGGAATGGCACGTAAAGATTCGATCCCACCACTGACTTTACGCTTCGCAGGGCGTGAACCAAGCGGCAACATTTGTAACTCAAGCTCAGGGGTGACGGTGCGTAAATATTTAACAAAATGAGGATTTTCACGCACGGTCTGACGATATACCTGAACAGATAAATCCGTCATGCTGTGCATCAAATCTCGCCATGCTTGTTTTGGCACAGGTGGTGGTAATAATGTCGCTTCTAAGGTCGCAGCAGCATAAATTTCCAAATTTTGTAAGGCAATTTCTTCTAGACCAAATTTAAAGCGAATCATTTCACCTTGTTCAGTCACACGGATTGCACCTGAAATTGAGCCCGGCGGTTGAGAAAATAATGCTTGTTGGGTTGGTGCACCACCACGACTGATTGAACCACCACGACCATGAAACAAGGTCAGTTGAACGCCATGTTGTTTGGCAATTGCAGTCAGCTCTTCTTGCGCACGATACTGGGCCCAGTTTGCGGACATAAAACCAGCATCTTTGGCAGAATCCGAATAGCCAATCATGACTTCGTGCTTAGCTTGGATATGCTGTTTATACCAGTGCATATTGAACAGGGTACTCATGGTACTTGCAGCACCATCCAAGTCTTTCAAGGTTTCAAATAAAGGAACAACGCGTAATGGATGTTCAATTCCCGCTTCTTTTTGCAGTAACAATACCGCCAAAACATCACTTGGATATTCCGCCATTGAAATGATATAAGCACCTAAGCTTTCTTTGGGTTGTTCAGCCAAAGTACGCATGGTTGCAAAGACTTCTTGAACATCAGGGTTTTCAATCAGACTACCTGAAGGCTCATTTAAATGTTTAGGCAATAACGGGCGTTTGCTTTGTAATTCTTGCAATAAGAAATTTTGACGCGCTTGTTCTGTCCATGTCTCAAAATTACCCAAACCAAGATATTCAGTAATTGCTGAGATAGCTTGGCGATGGCGACCTGACTCTTGGCGAATATCCAGTTTAAGCAATTCAATACCAAAACAATTTACTCGATAGATAAAGTCGAGCAATTTACCATTGGCAATCTCAGGTAAATTACATGCCATCAGTGAACGATAGCAAAGTAATAACGGTTGTAATAATTCATCTTTATGGCGAATGATTAAACTGCGATCTACATCTGAATGCTGACCACGTAATTTATCTGCCAACCATTGGCGGGTTGCTTTGAGGCGTTCACGGGTCGCGCGCAAATATTCACGGTAAGGTTCAGGATGGCTATAACCCAAAGCTTGAAGTAGCTCATTGGAATAGGCTTCAATCGAGAGTTCCCAACGAAGATCTTCAATATCACGCACATAAAGGTCAGCCGCTTTCCAGCGTGACAACCACAAAACTTCTTGAGTAATGTTATGGGTGACGTTCGGATTGCCATCACGGTCACCCCCCATCCAAGATGCAAAACGAATTGGAGAAATATCCAAAGGCAAAGCTTTTGCACAATTGTCCTGAACGAGGTCATCCAATTCACGGATGAATTTTGGAACCGCATTCCACAAAGTCTGTTCAATCGTGGTAAAGCCCCATTTTGCTTCATCTATCGGGGTTGGGCGATGCTGACGGATTTCGTCAGTTTGCCATGCAGAACAGATCAGTTGTTTTAAATCGGTTAACACATCTGCACGTTGCTTAGGTGTCAGTTTTTGCTGATCAAAAGTAGACAGGCAATGATTAATGCCATCATATTTTTGGATTAAAGTACGACGACTGACTTCGGTTGGATGCGCTGTGAGAACCAATTCAATTTTTAATTCACAAATTTGTTTATAGAGCGTTTCTGCTGAAATTTGCTGATCTTTGAATTTGCTAAATAAATGATCCAGCACATTGGGTGATGGTGAGTTTTCATCGCACTCACTTTGTCGACGACTACGCACAACGTGATATTGTTCAGCAATATTGGCAAAATTTAGAAAGTGTGAAAAGGCGCGGGTGAGTGGCAGAATTTCATCATCTTTTAAATTTAAAAATAATTGTTCAAGTTGTTTTTCTGCTTCAATTTGACCATCTCGAGCGCCTTTACCTAAAGCCCGAATTTGTTCAATTTGATTAAACAAATCTTGTCCTGCATGTTCCTTTAGCGTTTCGCCTAAAAGGTTTCCGAGTAAGCGTACATCTTCACGCAGCGGAGCATCAATTTGTTGAACCATTTGTTACTCTCCAGTTCTTGTTATCTCGAATATAACGTGATTCCACCACAATCCAAGAGACTCCCTACAAAAGTATGTAAATGACTGTGCAAGAAGTCGACTTTGGCTTAATTTTAATTTGGATATTTAGCTTTAGTTTTTGCCCTTTTGATATCAACAAGCCTATGCGATATGCATTGAGTATGCCTTAAACAACAATTGGACATTATTTTGTTTTTAAATAATTTCAGTTGGCTTTATATTTCATCATAAATAAATCAATACTTTCGGTGATGATTTGCTGTTTTTCATCTTCCGTAGGAATCGGGCGAATCCCCAATAAGACCTCGTGGTGTCGAACACCCAATAATAATGACAAAATTAAATTAATTTGTTTTTCAATATCATCTGTTTGAATAAATTTAAGCGTGACCGCTTGTTGGAAAAAATCTTGCCAAACTGCACACATTCTTTGATGGGAAGAATTATAAAACTGTAAAGCCAAAGGATTTTTTTCTGCGGCAAGTTCTAACAATAGATGCTCAAGTTTAATGGCTTCAGGTAAGCTAATGACAGTGAGGGCCAACTCACACGCCTGAAAAAAATGCGCATAAAAATCACTTTGAAGATTGAGTCGTAATGGTCGAGCATCGATAGAGGCTTCACAGGTTGCTTCTATGGCACAACTAAATAAAGTTTCTTTATCTTGAAAATGGTTATATACCGTCAGCTTTGTAACGCCTGCTTCTTTGGCGATTTGATTCATGCTTGAACCGTGATAACCCAATTTTAGAAATAGCTTTTTGGCGGCTTCCAAAATGTGTTTCCGTTTTTCTAAGTCCTTTGGACGTCCAGCTGTTATTTGCACAATAAGTTCCAAAAAAAGAAAAATAGGTCAATTACTCTATACATGATTCACAATTACTGTACCATGCAGTATATTAATTAAAAAATGAGCAAATAAATATACTCATTCTATTTTGCCCGAAAAAATGCATTTGATTAAGAGCCTTGCCTATGCGTAGTTTAAATTTAATGATCACGAGCCTATTGGTATTGTGTAGTGTAACAATAGTGGGGTGTAGCAAACCAGCACCTGAAGCGGAACAAATTCCCTTGGTGATGGTGACCCAACCTACAACATCACATGAAGACCAAAAAAGTTATGCGGGGGATGTTCAAGCTCGACAGCAAACAGCATTGGCATTCCGTGTCGGGGGACAAATTACAGAACGCTATGTCGATGTTGGGGCTCGTGTCAAAGTTGGGCAAGTCTTAGCAAAACTTGATGTGAAAGATGCCCAATTGCAATTGAACTCAGCCAAAGCACAACTCGAAAGTGCACAATCTGCAGCTAAGGCTGCAGCAGATGAATTTAAACGCTTTCAGCAGCTCTTACCGATCAATGCTGTGAGTCGTTCACAGTATGATTCAGTGAAAAATCAATATGATGCTGCTCAGGCAAGTTTAAAACAAGCCCAATCCAATTATGATGTGAGCGCCAATCAAACGGGTTATAACCAATTGATTGCCAATAAAAATGGGGTGATTACCCAACGTAATATTGAAACTGGGCAAGTGATTTCAGCAGGGCAAGCGGCATACCAACTGGCGATTGATGGTGATCGTGAAGTGGTGATAGGTGTACCTGAACAAGCCATTGCAGAGATTAAAGTCGGACAAAATGCATGGGTGACTTTATGGTCTAAACCTCAAGATCGATTTGCTGCCTATGTTCGAGAGATTTCTCCAGCAGCCGATCAATCACGTACATTTATGGTTAAAGTGGCTTTAAAAGAAGGGCAGTCCGCAATTCAACTTGGGCAAAGTGCACGGGTATTCTTTAATCAAAATATTCAAAATGTATTGAGTGTGCCTTTATCTAGCGTCTCAGCAAATAACAATCAAGCCTATATCTGGGTGGTGAATCCAGACCAAACGATTGCTAAAGTTTCAGTGACTTTGGGCAGCTATGGCCGTGACAGCGTTACTGTCGTGAAAGGCTTAAATCCTGGGCAATGGGTGGTTGTAGGAGGGGTACATTTACTTCGTGAAAAGCAAAAAATAAAACCGGTAGACCGTGAAAATCGTGCTGTAACTGTTCAAAAAGGAGCATGATCATGAGTCCATTTAACTCCTTTAACTTGTCAGAATGGGCACTCAAAAATAAAGGATTAGTACTTTATTTTATGATCCTATTGGGTATTGTTGGGCTATTTTCCTATTCAAAACTCTCTCAGAGTGAAGATCCACCATTTACTTTTAAAGTCATGGTGGTACAAACCTATTGGCCTGGTGCAACAGCTCAAGAGGTTTCTTTACAAGTTACCGATAAAATTGAAAAAGAACTGATGAGCACAGGGCTCTATGACAAGATTATGGCTTACTCGCGTCCAGGTGAGTCTATGGTCATGTTTATGGCAAAAGACTCATTAAAATCTAACCAAATTCCAGATGTTTGGTATCAAGTGCGTAAAAAAGTAGGCGATATCAAAACACAATTACCTTCTGGTGTTCAGGGGCCGTTTTTTAATGATGAGTTTGGGGATACCTTTGGGAATATCTATGTCTTAACAGGCAAAGATTTTGATTATGCAACGTTAAAAGAATATGCAGACCGTTTACAGCTTCGCTTACAACGGGTAAAAGATGTCAGTAAAGTCAATCTGGTGGGCTTACAAGATCAAAAAATCTGGATTGAGCTTTCCAACACTAAAGCCGTACAAATGGGCGTACCAGTTACTGCAATCCAAGAGGCTTTGGCAAAGCAAAACAGTGTGACCAGTGCTGGCTTTTTTGAAACAGGCACTGACCGTATTCAAGTACGAGTCAGTGGTGCTTTAAAAAGTGTCGATGATTTGAAAAAAATGCCCTTGTTGGTGGGAAATAGAACCATTCAACTGGGCGATGTTGCTGACGTTTATCGTGGATTTAGTGAGCCTGCACAACCTCGCATGCGTTTTATGGGTGAGAATGGAATTGGTTTAGCGGTTTCTATGCGTAAAGGTGGTGACATCATCGCACTGGGTAAAAACCTAGAAACGGAATTTAAAACCTTACAAAAATCACTGCCTTTAGGTATGGAACTGAAAAAAGTTTCAGATCAACCAGTGGCTGTTCAACGCAGTATTCATGAATTTGTCAAAGTTCTTGCAGAAGCAGTCATTATCGTTTTATTGGTGAGCTTTTTTTCGCTTGGTTTTCGTACAGGCTTGGTGGTGGCATTTTCGATTCCACTGGTGCTTGCGATGACTTTTGCAGGCATGAATTTATTTGATGTTGGCTTACATAAGATTTCTCTAGGAGCCTTGATTCTGGCCTTAGGGTTATTGGTTGATGATGCCATCATTGCCGTCGAAATGATGACCATCAAAATGGAACAGGGCTATAGCCGGATGAAGGCAGCTGGTTTTGCATGGACCAGTACCGCATTTCCGATGCTGACCGGAACATTAATTACCGCAGCAGGTTTTTTACCTATTGCTACAGCCGCATCAAGCACAGGGGAATATACCCGTTCAATTTTCCAAGTGGTGACCATTGCCTTAATTGTCTCATGGATTGCTGCTGTGGTTTTTGTTCCTTATCTAGGGGATAAGTTACTTCCAGATTTTAACAAAGTGCCACAAAAAGCACCGTGGTATCAGCGTCTTCTTGCAAGATTACGTAAGCAACCAGAACCTCAGCCCGTGATTCATCATACTGGTGAGCATTTTGATCCATATCAATCTAAATTTTATCAAAGCTTTAGAAAGTTGGTGAATTGGTGCGTGACCTATAGAAAAACCGTCATTTCAATTACGGTTGGGGTTTTTGTCCTGTCTGTGGTGATGTTTAAGTTTGTACCCCAACAATTTTTCCCGTCTTCAAACCGTGCCGAAATTTTGGTTGATTTAAAACTGGAAGAAGGCGCATCACTGACTGCAACTGAAGATGCCGTCAAGAAAGTCGAGGCATTTTTATCCAAGCAAAAGGGTATTGATAATTATGTTGCTTATGTAGGAACAGGTACACCACGTTTCTATCTGCCTTTAGATCAACAGATGCCACAAGCCAGTTTTGCACAATTTGTGGTTTTAGCATCATCACTGGATGATCGTGATGAAATTCGTAAATCCTTAGATACGCAAATTCGCCAATTATTGCCACAGGTGCGTATTCGTGTCTCTTTATTAGAAAATGGTCCTCCTGTTGGCTATCCATTGCAATTTCGTGTATCGGGTGAAGACATTGCAATTGTTCGTCAGGAAGCGCAAAAAGTTGCTCAACTGGTTGGTGAAAATCCAAATACCGCAAATGTTCATTTGGACTGGGGTGAGCAAAGTAAAATCATTTCGTTGGTGATTGATCAAGATCGTGCCCGTCAAATGGGTGTAACCTCAGAAGATTTGGCGAATTTTTTAAACAGTTCGATATCGGGTGCAATTATCAATCAATATCGTGAAAAACGTGAGCTGATTGATGTTCGTATCCGCGGTGATCAGGCTGAGCGTGTCAATGTTGAAGCATTATCCAGTCTTGCTGTTCCAACAAGTAAAGGTACCACCGTACCTTTGGCGCAGATCGCTACGCTTCAATATAAATTTGAAGATGGTTTAATTTGGCACCGCAATCGATTACCGACCATTACTGTACGTGCAGATATTCGGACCAAGTTACAGCCTGCAACCGTGGTCAATGAGCTGGCTGAAAAAATGGATCAGCTCCGTACAACCTTACCTAGTGGTTATTTGCTAGAAGTTGGTGGCGCGGTAGAGGAGTCGGCAAAAGGGCAAACCTCTGTGAATGCAGGGATGCCATTATTCCTTGCGGTGGTATTTACTTTGCTGATGCTGCAGTTAAAGAGTATTTCTCGCTCATTCATTGTATTTTTGACAGCGCCGTTAGGTTTAATTGGGGTGGTTTTATTCCTGCTCTTATTCAATAAGCCTTTTGGTTTTGTGGCGATGCTGGGTACCATTGCATTATCTGGAATGATTATGCGTAACTCACTGATTCTGATTGATCAGATCGAACAAGATATTCGATCAGGGCAGAATCAATGGGATGCAATTTTGGATGCTACAGTTCGTCGATTCCGTCCAATTATTCTCACCGCCTTGGCAGCAGTATTGGCCATGATTCCGCTTTCTCGGAGTATTTTCTTTGGACCAATGGCAGTGGCCATTATGGGTGGCTTAATTATTGCGACACTTTTAACGTTATTTTTCTTACCAGCGCTGTATGCGACTTGGTTTAAGATTAAAAAAACTACAGAAAATACATAAATTGTTGAGAATATTAGGTGCGAAAAATTGAAAACTTCAATATAGTAGCACTTAATCTTTAACAGAAAATAACATAGGAAATTTTATTGCATAATAAGTAAATCGGTATGCAATAAATTTGAGGTCAAAAACACCCATGGGGCAAACAAATCCAGAACAGCATCGTAAATTTATTACGAGCTCTTATTTGTTTATGTTTCTTGCATTGTTTACGGTGATTACAGCCGTGTTGGCGTATTGGTTAGCACGTAAAGTAGCAGTGGCAGATAATGCAGAGGTATGGATACATGCGCAAGCGTTGTGGATTATGCGCAATGCTCTCATTTTTTTGATTTTGGCAGCTTTTGCTGCGCTATGGTTTATTCCGTTAATCTTTTTCTATTGGGACAGTTTCATTTGGGTAAAAGCGTGCACTGTGGCTGGTGTGGTATTTAGTGCCATTGCGTGGTTATATTTACTCAATACATGGCTCAAAGGTTTTACTAAATATTTACAGAAAAAAGCTGTTTTTTAAAAAAAACCACATTTCACGCTTGTAAAAAATAACATCGCCCCCAATTTACTCTGCATAGAAGTATTATCAAATTTTGTGGAGCATCGCCAATCATGGCTAAACGTGATTATTATGAGGTTTTAGGTGTTGCTAAAACCGCTAGTGATGATGAAATTAAAAAAGCCTACCGTAAGTTGGCGATGAAGTATCATCCGGATCGTAATCCTGACAACTCAGAAGCTGAAGAAAAGTTTAAAGAATGTGCGGAAGCATATGAAATTCTTTCTGACGGTGAAAAACGTAGCATGTACGACCGTATGGGTCATAACGCCTTTGAAGGTGGTATGGGCGGCGGTGGCTTTGGTGGTGGTTTCAGCGCCGAAGACATTTTCAGTCAGTTTGGTGACATCTTTGGTGGCGCTTTTGGCGGAGGTGGCCGTGGTCAGCAACGTGCGCGTCGTGGTTCCGACCTGCGTTATGTCATGGAATTAACACTCGAAGAAGCGGTGAGAGGCGTTAAGAAAACCATTACCTTTACTGCACCAGCACCTTGTGATGTGTGTGATGGTAAAGGTTCAAAAAATCCAAATGATGTAGAAACCTGTAAGACTTGCCATGGTGCAGGTCAAGTGCGTATGCAACAGGGCTTCTTCTCTGTTCAGCAGACATGTAGTACCTGTCGTGGACAAGGTAAAATTATTAAAAATCCATGCAGCAAATGTCATGGTTCAGGTGTATCAGATCGTCAGCAAACTCTTGAAGTTACTATTCCTGCAGGTGTTGATAATGGTGATCGCGTTCGCTTAACGGGTAAAGGTGAAGCGATTCGTGATGGTCAATCTGGTGATTTATACGTTGAAGTCGTAGTACGTGAGCACGATATCTTCCAACGTGATGGTGCAGACTTATATATGGATGTACCTGTTAGTATCGCAGATGCTGCTTTAGGTAAAGAACTTGAAATTCCAACATTGGATGGCCGAGTCAGTTTGAAAGTGCCTGAAGGTACACAAACCGGTAAAATGTTCCGACTACGTGGTAAAGGGGTAAAACCTGTACGTAGCAGTATGCAAGGTGACTTACTTTGCCGTATTGTGGTGGAAACACCTGTACATTTGACCAGCCGTCAACGTGAGCTCTTGAAAGAACTTCAAGCCACGATGGAAAGTGATGACAATAAATCGTCACCGAAGAAAAAATCTTTCTTCGATCGTTTATTTGACTAATTGAGTTTAGATCTTTTCATTTAGCAAGCTAAACATTGAATATGTAAAAACGGAGCAACAGATCTTGTTGCTCCGTTTTTTTTATTTTGATGCTTGATTCGATGGTGATAAATCAAATTCGTTGTCATCCGGGGCAGCATCTATTGAATTATCATCTTGGGGGAGTATCACCGCGGGATGTGTTGCTGGTGTCGATGATTCTGATGATGGAGCGGTAGGCGGTGTGGTGTCTTCGGCCCAAACTAGTGAAACAGTTGTTGTCATCATCAATCCTAAAATGATTTTTTTGAGTTGCATGGTATTTCCTTTGATATATGCTTTTTATGATTGCGTCCAAGCGCTTTTAGTGTAGCGTATTTTTGCTACTACATCGTTATCTTGCAAAATGATGTTTGTCATTATTTAGAAAGACTAGATTTGGTATTTTGTGCCTAGTATCAGTTAAAAAAACGCAAAATCGCAAACATAGACGAATTATTAACAGACCTTACAGATCTGAAAAATTTAAATTTTGTTTTTTAGTTATTTTTAGCTGTAATTTAATACACATTTCAAGCAGTTTTTAGATAATTTAAAAATAATATAAGTGTTGATGTTTGGCTGTAGTGCCTAATTTTTATGATGATAATTACAATTGAATTGAGTTATTTTTAAAATGAGAGGTTGAAGGTATTGGACATGCCCTCAACCGCTGAAAAATAGGTACTTATTATTCGATGATTGGTGCATCAATATCTTCAACACGAACTTCTGTTTGAGGTTCAGATGCTGTGTTGCTATTGGGTTGAGCAAGCGTTTTTTCTTCAGTTGTTGCTGATGTTGTTGCAGGCGCTGATTCAGCCCAAACATTTGTCATCATCATGCCGAGTACCAGAGCGAAAGCCACTTTATTCGAATGCATATTGATCTCCTTATAAGCCATATTATTTTCATTCGTGGCATGTAGTCTGCTGTGGGATTCTTGCATTTTGATGAAATGGATTTGAAAAGTTGTAAATTTTTCAAAGTTTTACCGATATATTTTATAAAATTAATCTATTTATTCGTTCAGGCTATTCTGTACCAATGAGCGCAACAGATCCCAAAGCAAGTAAAAAGATCACAGTATTTTTTTATATTGAAACGTCGTCTTGGAACCGAGTTTTGTTATAGTAGAGCCAAATTTTCAAATTCAGATTTAGGAAGATCGTATGTCAGCAGCTCCACGCATTGGTATTGTAGGTGCAGGTGGCCGTATGGGCCGTACATTGATTCAAGCTGTACAACAAGCAGGCTTTCAGCTTGCTGCTGCAGTAGAGCGTCCAGAAAGCACATTAATTGGTGCAGATGCAGGAGAGCTTGCAGGAATTGGTGCTGTGGGAATCAAAGTGGTTGGCAACTTGGAAGAGATCCTCAAAGATGTAGATGTGGTGATTGATTTTACTGCGCCTGTTGCCACTGAACATAATTTAAAACTATGCAGTGCTGCTGGTGTTGCGATGGTGATTGGTACAACGGGTTTTTCGGATCAACAAAAAGAGCTATTAAATCAATCTGCGACTCAGACACCGATTGTTTATGCTGCAAATTATTCAGTGGGTGTGAATGTTTCGATTAAATTACTTGAGTTGGCAGCTAAAGTATTTGGCGATACTGTGGATATTGAAATTATTGAAGCACATCACCGTCATAAAGTAGATGCACCATCAGGTACTGCATTGATGATGGGTGAAGCTGTTGCTGACACACTGGGTCGTGATTTAAAGAAAGTTGCTGTCTATGGTCGTGAGGGGCATACAGGTCCACGTGAACGTGAAACCATTGGCTTTGAAACGATTCGTGGTGGTGATATTGTGGGCGAACATACAGTGATGTTTATTGGCGAAGGTGAGCGTGTGGAAGTGACACATAAAGCCACGAATCGTATGAATTTTGCTGCCGGTGCTGTACGTGCAGCTGCTTGGGTTGTCGGCAAAGATGCAAAAAAATACGATATGAAAGACGTTTTAGGCTTAAATGATATTTAAGCTTAAAATCTGATGCGATAGAATTAAAACAATTAGTCAAATTTTGAACATTCAAAAATGAAAAAAACAGTGATGTTATTTGCTTGTGTAATCAGTGCTTTTGGCCTGACTACACAAGCTGCTTTACCAAGCAATGCCAAATTGAGTTTGAATAAAAATAACATTCAGGTATGGACATACAAGGATGCCAGTAATTCTGTGTTGTCTTATAAAGCTGAAACAACATTAGACGTGCCGATTGATCGTGCTGTCGCTTTGGTATTGGACGTCAAAAACTCACCGAAATGGGTACCCAATGTTGCCAAAGCTGAAGTGTTATCTCGCGATGATAAAAAAGGTGAATTCAGCATTTATATGGTTTTAGATTTTCCCTTTCCGTTAAAAGATCGCGACATGGTGGTTAAAGGAACCATGTCTAAAGATGCAAATGGCAGCATTTTTATTAAGAATTCTGCGATTCAGCAAGGTAAAGCATTAAATCCTGACTATGTGCGTTTAAAAGATTATTCAGGTGATTGGACCTTTCAAAAACTCGGTGCCAATAAAGTCAAAGTCATTACCTCTGGACACGCCAATCCAGAAGGTTCCATTCCTGCAAGCTTAACCAATATTTTGGTCGAACAGCAGCCTTATCAGATGTTGCAGAAAATGAAAACAGAATTGGCAAAGAATAAACCCTTTACAGCTTTGCCTGATATTTTAAAATAGGCATTGTTTGATCAATAATCCTGAAGCAGATCACTTATTGACGAAACAACGCTATATTCGAAAAAATAATGCTTGGCAGATCTTTCCGCTCATTTAACTATTGAAAGTAACCTTTCTCAATGTGTTGATGTAGAAAGAAAGGTTACTTGCAGTCTTTGTGGCGATTGTTAAGCGCTACGCTGAATGGCTATATTGTTGAGCAGGCGCTTTATTCATTTTCATTTGAATAAAAACCAGCACTAACCCTAAAGCTGTGAGTACCGCACCTGCAATAGACACCGCAGCATAACTCATGCCCATACTCAATACTGCTCCACCAGCTGTTGCACCTAAAGCATTGCCTAAATTAAATGCCCCAATATTCACAGAGGACGCCAATCCAGGTGCTTCATGAGCAACAGACATGACACGCATTTGTAAAGGTGGGACCACTGCAAAGGCTGCTGCTCCCCAGACAATCAGTGCCAATGCTGCACCAATTTGAGTTTGAGCCAGTATAGGGAACAGCAACATGCTCACCATCAGTAACAGCAAGAAACTGGTCAATGTTTTGGTCAGTGACAAGTCTGCAAATTTCCCACCTAAGTGATTACCAATTGAAAAACCAATTCCAATCAGTACCAGCATCAAGGTAATAAACATCGGGCTTGCATGGGTGATGTTTTGTAGGCTAGGCGCAATATAGGTATAGAGAGTAAACATTGCACCTGCACTCATCACCGTGGTGAGCAATGCAAGAACCACAGGCAGCCGAGTCAGCACTTTTAATTCTGCTTTGACATCAGGACGTTGACTTGCTTTATCTTCAGGCAAGGCTTTCCATAGTGACAGCATAGTAATCACGCCGAGTAAGGCGATTGCTGCAAATGACATACGCCAGCCAATATTCTGCCCAACCCATGTGGCTAAAGGCACACCACCGATGTTGGCAATGGTGAGGCCCATAAACATGGTGGCAACTGCACTGGCTTGTTTGTCTTTAGGTACGACGCTTGTTGCAACAATGGAACCAATCCCGAAAAACACCCCATGATTGAGACTGGTCAGGATTCGAGCGGCCATTAAGCCCCAGTAATTGGGGGCAATTGCAGCAAGAATATTGCCAATGGTAAAAATAATCATGGCTAAAATAAGTGCTTTACGTCGTGGAAACCGTCCAAACCATAAGGTCATAAACGGTGCACCAATCATGACACCGAGTGCATATGCGGTGATCAGCATGCCTGCGGTTGGGATTGAAATATTCAAATTTTCTGCAATTTGGGGAAGAAAGCCCATAGGAGAAAATTCAGTTGTTCCTATTGCAAAAGCACCAATGGCCAATGCGAGTAAGGGAAAATTTAATTTCATGAGAAATCTCAAATATACAGCATATTGAAAATGATGGGATGTAACAGTGTTCGGCCAATCACGAGGATGGTCATTTACTTTTCAGCCGCTATGTTGATGAAGTGACAAAATAAAGCTTCGCAAGAAAATAATCTTGCGAAGCAATCTAAGTCATGATCAAAAGGCGGTAAACCCTGTTTCGAAACCTAGTAAGCAAAAACCTAGCAACCAAACTTTGCTAATCAAAGCCTGAGCCAAGATTTGCTCTGCTTTAAATCACTTTTACTCCAGCAGTGAATTAAACATCCCACTGAGGTGCTAAGTTTTCAGGATCAACCTCACGGCCATTTCGTTCCAATTGTGCGATTAATTGCATTTCTTCAGCAGATAACTGAATCTCTTGTGCTTTTAAGTTGGCGATTAAGTTTTCACGTTTAGTCGATGACGGAATGACAGCAAAGCCTTTCTGCAATGTCCATGCCAATGCAATTTGAGCGCTAGAAGCCTGATGCTGTTTGGCAATTTCAGTTAATGTTGGGTCATTTAAAACTTTGCCATACGCCAAGGTCATATAAGAGGTCACATCAATATTTTGTGACTGTAAAAAATTCACCAACTTATCATTTTGCAAATAAGGGCTAAGTTCAATTTGGTTGGTGGCAATATTTTCAAGTCCTACAGCAGCGATGGCTTGTTGCGATAAGTCGATATTGAAGTTTGAAATTCCAATATGTTCAGTTAGGCCCAGCTTTTTCGCTTCTAACAGGTTATGCATCATTTCTGCAACAGAAATTCCTAGACTTGGCGCTGGCCAGTGAATCAAGGTTAAGTTGACAGCATCAGTACCCAGTTTCTGTAAGCTGTCTTTAAGACTTGGAATAAGTTTGTCGGCTTGATAATGATCTGTCCATATCTTTGTTGTGATAAACAAATCATCACGATGGATATGGCTTTCTGCAATGGCCTGACCGACTTCTGCTTCATTGCCATAGATTTGAGCAGTGTCTACAGCACGATAACCAACGTCTAAGGCTGTTTTGACCGAGTCAATCACAGTTTGTCCTGTTAAACGGAAAGTACCGACACCAAATTGAGGAACGATGTTTGTCATGCTGGATTTCACTTTATTTTCTGAGATTGGGTGTATTTTGCTACTTTAATTGTTGCGAAAAAACACAGGAATATGCAAAATATTGTTGACTAGAAATCAACAATAAACAGAGCGCTGACAGCAATGAAATCTACACTCGAAGAATTACAGGCTTTTATTAATATTGTCGATAGTGGTTCGATTGTTGCAGCAGCAACGCATCTTGAACAAACCACTTCAGGTGTAAGTCGAGCCTTGCAACGACTTGAATCTAAACTGAATGTCACCTTATTAGAGCGGACAACACGTAAACTTAAGTTGACCCAAGAGGGGCAATTATTTTTAGCAAAAGCCCGAAAAATTGTGCATGACCTCAATGAAGCAGAAGATGCTTTATTAAAATCAGACAGTGATACATCTGGGCTGATTCGCGTGGATTCCGCGACACCTTTTGTATTACATGTGATTGCACCGTTGATGCAAGAGTTTTCTCAGTTGTATCCTGAAATAGAAATAGAGTTAAACAGTAACGATCAGATTATCGATTTATTAGAACATAAGACAGATGTTGCAATACGTTTTGGTGATCTTAATGATTCGAGCTTACATGCGCGTTTGTTGTGTAAAAGCCGATTATATATCGTTGCCAGTCCTGAGTATTTAGCTACACATGGTTATCCAGCAACACCGCAAGATATTTTAAATCATACCCAAATTGGCTTTAGCAAAGTCAGCCGTTTAAATACTTGGCCGATTCGAGTCAATGGAGAAAGGCTTACTGTCAAACCAAAAATCAAAGCATCCAGTGGTGAAACTGTCCGTCAACTGTGTTTACGCGGGCATGGAATTGCGAGATTGTCTGAGTTTGAGATTTTAAAAGATATAAAGCAAGGACGCTTGATCGCTCTATTTGAAGATCAAATAGAGCTTTATGAGCAACACATCCATGCAGTGTATTATCAACAGGAACATTTACCAAAGCGTGTCCGTTTATTTATTGAGTTTTTAACACAAAAGCTGTCAAAGTTTCGATAGTCTTTTGTGGTGGTAAATCCAGACTCAGTAAAGTTTGGCTACTGGTTTGTTGTGGATTGACCAATTGGATTTCAAAATGATCAGTTGCTGTCTGAAGGCATTTGAACGCCAAGTCTTTTTGCACCGGGATATTAATCTTCATCCGTTGATCACTACTGGAATGGTAGCGGTAGTTTCGCACAGCTGCAGTCTGGTGTAAGGTGGGTTCTAGATGATCAAGCTGATACTCAGCTAAATTTTGTGTTTTTAAAAAGCCTTCAATCAAAGATTTACATACAAAATGTTGTTTCTGAGCAGCTTGATTGACCTGCTGAGGCTGGCAAGCAGTTAATCCAAAGACAATACTGATTAAAGCGATCGTTCTCATTTTTTTCTCCTTTCAAATCAATTTGTTTGTAAAAATTGGCTGTGAATGAAGCATAAATCTGTTAACTTTATAGATACAGATACAACAAATATTAAAATTTGAGTACAGATATGGCTTTTCAATATCAAACATTAGCACAACAAATTGCACAGAAAATTTATTGTGGAGAGTTGGCCGTTGGGCAACGTCTGAGCTCTTTGCGAAAATTTGCAGCATTGCAAAATATTAGTCTGAATACAGCAAAGAGTTGTTATGAATTGCTTGAAGCGCAAGGCTTGATTTACGTCAAAGAAAAGTCTGGCTATTTTGTTCAATCGCAGCAAAAAGCCCCACAGATTGCTGTACCTGACCATCCTGATTTTAAGTCGAGAGCGCGTGAGGTTTCAAATCTAGACTTACAAATTCAAATTCATGAAGCAGCAATCAATAATAAACTGATCCATTTAGGTTCGATTCAGTTATCGCCTAATTTAGTTCCTGTAGAGGCCTTACGCCGTTCAATACAACGTGCTTTAAAGCACAGTAAGCCAGAAGACTTTTTATATAATGACCGCCAAGGGCACCTTCAGTTAAGAGAGGCATTGTCAGCACATTGGGCTGAAGATGGTTTTTATATTGCCAAAGAAGATATTTATATCAGCAATGGTTGTATGCCGGCATTGTCTGTGATGATTCAAAGCCTTAGCCAAATCGGTGACAGTGTGATTGTACCCACGCCAAACTATAATGGTCAGTTGCAATTATTGGCGTTGCTCAAACGAAAAATTATTGAAATCCCTGCCAATACCGAAGGTTTTGATCTGGAGCGTTTAGAACAAGAGATGCAAAACTCAGGCGCAAAAGTCTGTTTATTAACCGCCAACTTTCAAAACCCTTTAGGCTTCTGTTTGACTAATGCCGAGAAAGAAAAAATCGCACAGCTGGCAGCGAAGTATCAGTGTTACGTGATTGAAGATGATATTTATGCTGAATGTAGCTTTAATGCCAAACGCCCTTTACCGATTAAATATTGGGATCAACAGGGCTATGTGGTTTATTGCGGATCGGTTTCCAAGTCGTTGTCGACCTCTTATCGAGTCGGTTGGTTCTGTTTGCCACAACGTTTACAGCACTTACATGCCAAGTTGATTTTACAAAATGTTTCGGTCAATACACCATTGCAATTGGGTCTTGCTGATTTGATTTATAGCCGAGCCTATCGTCAGCATTTGAGTGAGTTACGCCCTAAGTTGATGGCTCAAGTTGCGCAATATTTACAGTTTATTCAACATGCTTTTTATGGGGTAGAGATCCGTTTAAATCAACCGCAAGGAAGTTATGCCTTGTGGTTACAGTTCCCAGAGCAGATTGATAGCTTGGCGTTGTATTATTATGCACAGCAATACAGTATCAATATTGTACCAGGGATTATTTTTGGTGAGGATCACCGTTATAACAATTGTATTCGTTTAAATGCAGGCCATGAATTGTCTCAGGAAATTCAGGATGCAATTATGTTATTGGCAGATTGGGTAAGAGGTGAATTGTCAGCCAAGAGTGTGGCTTAAACTGATTTGTGAGCAAATGCATAGCCCGACAGCCTTATTCCATTCACGGTTCTTGATAAACCGTGATGGATGGTCAGACTTAAATTAGAAATCCGCTTTTAATACGATACGATAACGGGCTTTTCCAGAGTGAAGTCGCTCCAAAGCCTCATTAATTTTTGACATTGGATAAACTTCAATTTGTGGTGCAATATTTTTGCGTGCGGCAAATTGTAATAATTGACGCAATGCAAAAGGGGAGCCTGTTGGTGAACCAGTCACTGATTTTGCACCGCCAATCAGTGCACCCGCTGGAATCGGCATCGGTTCGAGGACTAAACCTAGCATATGAATTGTGCCATTTGGCGCCAGTGTATTGAGATATGCTTTCCAGTCCAAACTCACATTTACCGTACAGAGCAATAAATCAAATTTGCCACGTTGTGCTTTTAAAGCATTGGCATCGCGACTATTGACCACATGGTCTGCACCCATCGCTTTAAGTTCATCTGTTTTATCCAAACTCGATGTAAAGGCAGTGATCTCACAACCCCACGCTTTGAGTATTTTAATGGCCATATGACCTAAGCCACCAATCCCAATGACACCAACATGGTGAACTGCTTGAATTTGATGTTTTAAGATTGGGTCAAAAACAGTGATACCACCACACAATAAAGGGCCAGCACTTTCAGGGTTTAAATCTTCAGGAAAAGGAATAATCCACTGCCAACCTGCACGGACCTTATCTGCAAACCCGCCTGCATGACCAACGATAGTTGCAACTGAACCCCCTGTGCAAAGCACTTGTTGACCACTAACACATGGATCACAGTGCTGACAACTTTCCGCAGTCCAGCCGATACCAACACGTTGACCGACTTTTAATCCTTTCGCCTCTGAACCCAGTTGAGTGATGGTACCGATAATTTCATGACCGCCAACCACTGGAAAAACTGAATTTCCCCATTCATTGTTAATCACTGAAACATCGGAATGGCATAAACCGCAATATTCAACTTTGACTTCGACTTGATGAGGCTGTAATTCACCTGCATCAAATTGATAGGGCACAAGTGCTGCACCTGCCTCTAAGGCAGCATAAGCATGAAACGTATTATTTGACATGTGAATCCTTCCTGTTTGCTCAGTTAAACTTTTAGCGGGATATACAATCATTTTCATGGTCATTGACCATACCCACTGCTTGCATAAAGGCATAGCAAGTGGTTGGACCAACAAATTTAAAACCATTCTTTTTTAACGCTTTGGAAAGCTTTTGACTGGTTTCAGTTTGTGCCGGTGCTAATTTATAATCAGGGACATCATTGAGTTGTACTTGCTGGTCGACGAAATCCCATAACCAGTTCACCATATCGATGTCTTGAGCTTTCATGTTTTGCCATGCAACGGCATTGTCACGAATCGCCGTTAATTTACCGATATGGCGAATCAGCCCAGCATCCTGACATTTTAGCGCAAGCTCTTGTTCAGTAAAATTGGCGATGGTTTGAATCGGGTGGTTAAAAAATTGGGCGCGGTAGCTTTCACGCTTTTTTAAAACAGTAATCCAAGATAAACCTGCTTGTTGCCCCTCTAGGCAAAGCATTTCAAATAAATGCTGTTCATCTCGATTGGATTTACCCCACTCTTGATCATGATATTCAATATAAATAGGATCATCTGAACACCAACCACAGCGTTTATTTGTCATAAAAGATCTACCATTGTTCTGATTGATTTAAGTTTTAATTGTCTAAAGTTTAAATTCGACCCACTGATCTTGTTTGTTGTCCCAATAGGAAAGTTGCGCATGTTGTAAATCTTTAAAATTTACCCAAATATCTTTACCCGCTTTGTCTGCAAAGCCAGTACTGATCATTAATGCTTCATCGGTGATTTCCATAATCCAGCCTTGATGATTTTGTCCATTGAGGGCAATTTTTTGTTGATTGCCTGATTCTGCAAATTCAACTAAACGCTCAAGCAATGCTTCTGACATGGAATATTCCTAAATTGATTCAATCTAAAATTAACGTAAATAAGGGTAGGGGTTGACTGCACCTTGGCCTTTACCTCTTAAGTATAGTCCATAGTGCAAATGCGGTGCAGTATGTCGTGCATTTCCAGTATTGCCCACATAGCCGATTAACTGACCTTTTTTAACGTAATCGCCTTCTTGTAGACCACGTTTGTGATCGTTTAGATGAGCATAATAGTGATAAACACCACCTGGTCCGATGAGCCAAATCACTTTACCCCCCAGATTATTGCTCTTTAAGCTGGCAATCACACCTTCAGTACTACTATAAACTTTGGTTCCACGTGAAGCCATGATGTCAATTCCTTCATGTGCTCGCCCAGCACTGCGAGATGCACCCCAAGTATCTGTGAGGTTTTGTGGTTTTACTCCATCTACAGGAATTGCCAATCGGGTTGGCATTGACATTGCTTTTAGGCGGTTAATTTGAGCTTGTGGAAGCTGAGGCTTAGATGAGCTTGGCTTTTTAGGTGCAGTGGTACATGCAGTTAAAATAATGGCAAGCAAGGCCATCAAGCAATATTGGATGCTACGTGACACGAGAAATCCTTATTTTCAAGTTTCAAAAGGGCAAATTAAAATTGAAATATGCTTCGAATACCCGTGTCTGACTATGTCATATTTTTACTGCTGAGATCAATTTTTTCATGGCTGTAGGGATGCCCATTTGTGTAGCTTTTTGTGGTGTTAACCATTCGCCCCCAAGTTCAGCCTGAAGGTATTCTTTTTGGTCTGATTCAACTCGAACAATATGCGCATTTAAGATCCATGTGAAATGGGTAAAACTATGCGAGATTTGGACAGGTTCAACAGTTGAAATAAGTTTTAGACTTTGACAAAGCTGTTGAAACGCGAGCTCATTTTCAAAAATCGGTAAACTCCATAAGCCTCCCCATAAACCACTGTTGGGACGCTGTTCCCATAACCATTGTTGATCTGACTCAATTAATAACACTGTGCCAGTTCTAACAGGAACAGGCTTTTTGGCTTTCTTATAAGGCAGTTCGGTTTCTAGCCCTTGTTGATGGGCTTGGCAATGTTGTTGCATAGGGCAGTATAAGCAGAGTGGCTTTTTGGGCGTGCAAATGGTTGCGCCCAAATCCATAATTGCTTGGGTATAGTCATGGTTGCGTTCAGTTGGACATAAACTTTCCGCCAGTTGCCACATGGCTCGTTCATGGATGGGTTTACTCAGGTCATCTTCAATGGCAAAGAAACGGGCCAAAACACGTTTTACATTGCCATCCATAATGACGCCATATTGGCGTAAGCCAAGCGACATTAGTGCGCCACCAGTAGAGCGACCAATACCTGAAAGTTCCACCCATTGTTCTAAGCTTTGTGGGAAATGCCCTTGCTGGCTGACCACGCCTGCTGCTTTATGCAAATTGCGTGCACGGGCGTAGTAGCCTAATCCTGCCCAATAGGGGGCAACATCATCCCATGAGGCTTTACCCAAATCATCGACAGTCGGAAAGCGTTGGATAAATTTATCAAAATATTGCAGTACAGTTTTGACTTGTGTTTGTTGCAACATAATCTCAGACACCCAAACTTTGTATGGATCATCAGCCACTTGCCACGGTAAATCATGGCGCCCGTGTTGATCAAACCAAGTCAATAGCGCATCTGAAAATGAAAATTGCGACATAACAATCTAGCGTAAAAATTGGATGCTCAGTATAACCAAGATAAATTTATTGCGGAAAATTATCTTAAACTTGAGCAGTAATCTGCATAAAAAAAGACGCCAAAGCGTCTTTTCAAAAGCATTTATAGTCACAACTTAGTTTTCGTTGATGATACCCCAACGCTTATCGAGTTTAAGCGGTTCGTTTTTATAACGTGGGATAATGTGAATATGGAAATGTTCACTTTGGTCTTCACCAAACACATGACCATCATTAAAGGCGATATGGAATCCTTCAGGTTGATGGCGAATCTTAAGCTCGTTACGTGCCAGTTCCAATAAAGAGGAAAGGCTTTTACGTTCTTTCTCTGAAACCTCAAAAAAAGAAGCAATATGGCGCAAAGGAATAATCACTGAATGACCTTTAGACAAAGGGTTATGTTCAGGCAAAATTGCACCAAATTCATTTTTATCAATGATATCAAATTCTTCAAAGTCACAATAAGGACATACTTTTTCAGTCATTTCTAATCCCTCGTTTTGTTGTCTTAATCAACGTAGAACATATTTTAATTAAGCCAGAGTAGGTTAAGCCAAGGTGCGATCTAATAAATCATACATTGCTGCTAATCCAGCTTTTTCTGCTTCGGCGTTATAACCTAGATCTACGCCATTGGCTTTTGCTTTTTCATCTGCTTGTGGGTTACTAAAGCCATGTTTAGCATCTTTAAGGATGATCACTTCAGATTTTACCTGAGCATGCTGCATTTCTTGTTTAAACGATTCGACATCTGCCAAAGACACCATGCTGTCTTTTTCACCATGTAGCACTAAAACTTGCGCTTTAAATTTTTCTGCTTCCGCTGGATTTTGTGCAGATAAATTTGCATGGAAAGTAATCGCAGCTTTTAAGTCAGCACCTGAGCGTGCCAAATCTAATATCACTTTACCACCATAACAGAATCCAATCGCAGCCAAACGCGTTGCATCGACTTCTGGTTGTGCTGCTAAAGCTGCCAGAGCAGCAGCAGAACGCTCAACAATGGTCTGCTCATGTTGGAAGGTTTGCATCATCCACTCATGGGCTTGAGTCGCAGCAGCGGTGGTTTTTTTATCACCATACATATCAATTGCCAGCGCAGCAAAACCATGCTGTGCCAACTCTCGAGCACGTTGTTCAGAATACTCATTTCGACCCCACCATTCTGGACCAACAATCACACCTGCAACTGGTTGTGCGGATTCAGGTGCAGCAAAATAACCGATTAAAGTTGTTCCATCTTTTGCTTGATATTGAATTTCACGAGTTTTGATTGCAAGAGCCATCTGTTAATCCTTGTGTATCGGCGAGAATGAGATTGATTAAAGCATAAATATATAAGATTCAAATGACTAAATTTCGAATATTTACAATAGAAATGTGAAAATTTATGAATGAAAAAGGTCGTTTTCAAATGAAAAAGAGAAGAACCAAGGTTCTTCTCTTTTATGAAAATTGATCAGGAAAAGCTAAACTTTTCCTCTCGAAATAAAACCAACAATCGCGAGGATTACCGCGACAACGAGAAGAATGACTGCGAAGTCTTTAGACATTCCCGCAACACCACCAAAACCAAATAAACTTGCGATTAAGGCGATCACAGCGAAAATAATTGCCCAACGAAACATAAGATTCATCTCCATATTTTTGTTATGTATTTTCAGTATAGGCAGAAAAATCTAAGGGACTTGTGAAGTTGTGTTTAAAAAGTGTGATTAATAAAGCAATATGTAAAGGTTTGTTCTGTTTTAAATTTTCTAATTTCTGCTTATATACTGATATAATTATTTCGCCTTAAATGACTTTAATGTTATGCCATGACCTTTGAGATCCGCCCCCAGTTTTGGAAGAATTATACACTGTCTGAGTTAAATCCGACCGAGTGGGAAGCGTTGTGCGATGGTTGTGGGCTGTGCTGTTTGGTGAAATTAGAAGATGATGACACACATGAAATAGCCTATACCAAAGTGTCTTGTAAACTCCTCGATTGTGAAACAGCACAATGTTCTGACTATCCTAATCGTTTAGATTATGTACCTGACTGTATTCAATTAAGCCCTGAAAAATTAGCCAATATTCATTGGTTGCCTTCAAGTTGTGCTTATCGTCGGGTGAATGAAGGTAAAAATTTACCGGCATGGCACTATCTGATCACAGGCTCAAGAAGCAATGTGATTAAGGCCAGAAAATCTGCTGCTGGGCGTTGTATCTCCGAAACAGAAGTCAATGAAGAAGACATTGATGAATACATTGTAAGATGGGTGCGTTAAATCATTTGAATCAATTATGAATTGATAATCATTATCAAATAGTAATATGATAGGCAAACTCTTCAGTTTGATGTGTTTTAAAATGTTTGCTTTATCTTGGTTATTCAAAAAAAGTGCATTCTGTTTATGTGCAATCAGCCTGAGTTTCGGTATTCACTGCAATGTTTATGCAAAACCAGATTTGCAAGCTTTAGGGCCAAATATTGCGGAGCAAGGCTCCAGTTACTATCAATTTCAAGTAAAAAATTTTCAATCCGCAGATCAACAACGGCATTATAAAGTTTGGGTCGGTATCCCTAAACACATCAATAAAAATAAGATCTTACCTGCTGTTTATATGTTAGATGGCAACTCTGCTATGGCGCGTTTAGATGAGTCACTGTTAAAAAAACTATCCGAACAAGACAGCCCCGTGTTGGTAGCTATAGGCTATCAAACCCAGTTACCGTTTGAGTCCGCTTCACGGTCTGTAGACTACACACCTGCCGATGAATCTGGGAAAGTGGCGGCTGACCCACGCAATCCTGAACGTATGGCAGGCGGTAGTGCACAATTTAGACAGGTGCTGTTTGAAAAAATTATGCCGTGGGTCAATACGCAAGTAAAACTGGATAAGCAACGTACCGCATTATGGGGACATTCTTATGCTGGTTTATTTGTTTTAGATACCCTTTTAAATAGTCAAAGCACAGATAATAAGTTTTCACACTATTTTTCAGCCAGTCCATCTCTCACATGGGCAGATTCTCGATTACTCAAAGCCGTTGAAAAAGCCCCACCTGAGCAATTAAAAAATAAAAAATTATGGGTGATGGAAGGTGACATTATTCAGTCTACAACTGGACCAATCAGCCCAAATGCAGATCGGGACATGATTCAAAATAACCGTCAATTGGTTTTAGATTTGGCCAGTAAAGGCGTAGATGCAAAATTAATGCTTTATCCACACCTCAGTCATGGTCAAGTATTTCAGGCCTCATTAATGGATGTTTTGCAGAATCGATTATTTTAAAGCTGAAAGTGCAATATTGATGATTTTCCATAGTAGACTAAGGACAGCATTCATCAATTAAAAAAGCAGTATGTCAGACACTCAAATTCCGCTTCCAGAACGTTTACGTCCACGTGATTTGTCTGAAATTATTGGGCAAGATCATTTACTCGGTGTTGCAGCACCACTCCGTCAAATGATTGATCAAGGGCATTTACCCTCGATTATTTTTTGGGGGCCGCCTGGTGTTGGAAAAACCACCATCGCATTGTTATTGGCTCAAGCAGTCGATCGTACATTTATTAGCTTATCTGCCTTAAATACAGGGGTAAAAGAGCTCCGTGAGGTGATTGCTGACAGTGGTGATTTATTAACACCGGTGGTGTTTATTGATGAAATTCATCGTTTTAATAAGTCGCAACAAGATGCTTTATTGAATGCGGTTGAAAAAGGCAAAATTACCCTGATCGGTGCGACCACTGAAAACCCTTCATTTGAAGTCAACAGTGCTTTGCTGTCTCGTTGTCAGGTGTATACCTTAAATGGATTAAGTAATGAGGCGATTCAAGAACTCATTTTACGCGCGATTCAACAAGATAAATTTTTAAAAGACCGCCATATCCAGATTGAAGAATTTGATGCATTGGTTCAGTTTGCTGCGGGTGATGCACGTAAGGCACTTAATTTAATCGATTTAATTGCCAGTACCTTTGAGTCCGATATTGAAAATATTGTGACCAATGCGATCGTGGTCAAAGTTGCGCAACAGAACATTGCACGCTATGACAAGTCAGGTGAGCAACATTATGATCTTGTGTCTGCGTTTATTAAATCTATTCGGGGTAGTGATCCTGATGCAACATTGTATTGGATGGCACGTATGCTTAAAGGCGGTGAAGATCCGGTTTTTATCGCTCGTCGTATGTTGATCGCTGCTTCAGAAGATATTGGAAACTCAAATCCAAATGCCTTGCTTTTAGCGGGCGAATGTTTCCGCTCGGTTCAAGCGATAGGCATGCCTGAGTGTCGAATTATTTTAGGCCAATGCGCAGTTTATCTGGCAACCAGTGCAAAGAGTAACAGCACTTATTTGGCGATCAATAAAGCCTTAGAACTTGCAGAAAAAACGTCCAACTTACCTGTGCCACTCCATTTACGTAATGCACCGACCAAGCTTATGAAACAACAAGGCTATGGTGTGGATTATCTTTATCCTCATAACTACCCTGAAAATTTTGTGCTACAGGAATATTTACCACCTGAATTAAAAGGCACAAAATTATATGAGTCTGCTCGTAATAAGCGTGAAGTTGAAGGTGAGCGTTTACAGCAACGTCGTTGGCAACAAGAACAGCAGCAACAATAGTTGTAAAGTTTATTTGCTTAGGCATCTTTTAAATAGATGTTCTATTTTATATAAAGGTTTAAAATATCGGCAAAATTTAAATTAGGCTGACACCATTTTAGAAATACGCTTGAGCAAAGTGCTTCTAAATGGTTTAGAAATTTTATGAAATTATCCGTTTTATCTTTTGCTGTTTTAATTTCTTTGCCGATGTTGAGCCATGCTGAGCTTGCAAGTAAAATTTCGACCCAAAATCAGCCTAAACTTGCTTCGCAACAGCTTAAAACACTTTATCAACAAAGTTTTGTTCAGCAAAAAACAATTCCTCAAGGCTGGCGTATTCCTGGCAACAATGCCGGCAATGTCTATGTTGAGAATGGGATGCTTCATATTGATGGTCGAGCAAATTCAGTCAGTCCGACCTCAATTTTATTACCGCAAAATCTTGAAAAACAGCAAAATTATCGCATTGATCTCGAATTTACTTTAGACCAAGCTGTCAATAACTCGCGTTGGGGCAGTGTGATTTATGATGTCACAGAAACTCAGGGGGTGATTCCAAGCAGTTATTATCAATTTACCCTCAGAACAGATACCACTGCAAAAAATGGTACGGAGTTTGGTCGTCATAAAAGTAACGGGCAGTGGGAGGTCTCTGAAACGAAAGCATTTTCGGAGAACATCAAAGCAAATCAATGGTATAAAGCCAGCATTGTGGTCTCTGGACAACGGGTACAACACTATTTAAACCACCAGTTAATGCAAGATGTAGAACTTGACCAAGGATCTGCCAAAGGCGGCATCGGGCTTTCAGCAACAGGCCTAGTCTTAAAAGTTAAAAATATTCAAGTCTCTGAACAAACCAGTGCATTGCCAGACTTAGCCAATAAAGTCACCCAAGTGCAAGAAATTCAAACTAATGTCGCTTTAGCACCGACGCTGATTCAAAAAGTTAAAAATACCAGCAGTCCATTAAATTCAGCGAATCAGTTATATTATCAATTAGATGCCAATTTAAACTTGCTTGATCAGACAGGGCAGGTGGTTGAAACATTACAACAATATTTGGTGAATCCACAGCGCAATACCATTCCTGTTTTAGAAATCAAAGATCCCAAAAGCATTGAAGCCTTAAAATTACTCTCTAAATCTCATGATATTAGTGATATTACTGTATTGTCCAAAAGTGATGATTTACTCAAGTCTGCGCATCAAATTGTACCTACGCTTCGAACAGCATTAGATTTAAGTCGCGAAAATTTAAAGGAGAGTCATGTCGGTCTTTCTGAAATTATGCGTCGTACTAATCAGGCCTATGCACGCATCGTGGTTCTTCCGCATAGCCTTGCCAACAAACCGAGTGTCAGCTTTATTCAACGTCATTTAATGACAGTGTGGGTTGATACACCAGCAAATGATCCACAGGATGTCGCCGGTATTTTGACTTCAGGTGTGAATGGGATTATTACAACGCAAAGTACGCTATTTGCCAGTGTTTTAAAGCAGTTTCCAAAAAATACACTATTACGTAAACCCTTTATTATTGGGCATCGTGGTGTACCCAGTTTAGAAGATGAAAATACCTTAGAAAGTGCAAAACATGCAGTTGCTTTGGGTGCAGATATTGTTGAAAACGATATTTATTTAACCAAAGACCAGCATCTTGTAGTGATGCATGATGCAACAGTGGATCGCACTACGCGTTCAACAGGTAAAATTGAAGAAATGAGCCTTGCGCAGGTTCAGCAATTAAAATCTAAAAACAAAGCTTATCCAATACCGACCCTTGCAGAATATTTCACTACATTTAAGCACAATCCAAACTTTGTACTGATGATCGAAATGAAAAGTGCCAATCCAGCATTGGTTGCAAAAATGCAGGATGAAATTAAAAAGCACCAAGTTGAAAATCAAGTCGTCACGACCTCATTTAATGCAGATCAAGTTGCACGTGCACAGTCACAATTGTCTGAGATACCGCGAGGGTTATTGGTTGGAAGCATGCCCAATAGTCGCAATACTTTAATTGCGGCCAAACAAATCAATACCGATGTTCAGAAATATAATTCAACGTATAACCCAGCTTATCGTGCTGATTTGATCAATCTTTTAGAAACGACCAAGCACCGTGGAATCAGTTTTTGGCCTTGGGCATTGAATGATGAAACATTTAAAAAATTATATATTGCAGGGACCTACGGAATAACCACCAATTCTACGCAACTTTATGCGAAATACATCGTTGATATTCAAGCACCCAAAAATGTCAAAGTAAAAGTTGAACAGCCAGTATTACTCAATGTGCAATTGGTTCAGCAAGATGGCGTGAAACTCAATCAACGACTCAGTAATTTTGTCGTTTTATCAGGTTCTGCAAAACATGAGATTAAAAATGGTCAGTTGAGTTTCTCTGAAAAGGGCACTGCATATGTTTTGGCTGGTTATAAATATCAGATCGATGCACAAAACTTTTATCAAATCTTTTCAGCCCCTATAAAAGTCATCATCCAATAGCTTATTTTATGGCATCTGTTTGAAATGGAGGTTCCACATCTTTGGGGAAATTTGGAAAAAGTGTAAACAGCATCTGAGGATTATTCTTTAGTCCTTCACCGTCCAGATAGGTCCATTGATGTGATTGTAGTGAACGAATGGCGACCATAAATGAGGGTGATGCTGCTTGAATTTGACCCGCAACTTTCATGGTGATGGTTTTGGGTACAAAGCAAATTTCTTCACGATCTACGATATAGCTATAAAGTGGCGGCTTTGATTGTACATTGACAATTTCTACCTGTGATTTGGTAAGCAGATTTTGAACGTATTTAAGCAGCTGTTGATAAGCTTCTGCACCACCAACATAGTTGATCAGAGATGGATGGGTTTTTTGTTGCATAAATGAATAATCATTTTTCTTTAAATCTTGTCCTAATTGATCTAAGTCTGGCGCAATAATTTTAGGATAATCTTGCTGACAGCTTAACTCTTCCGCCTGTGCAGGATTTAAAATGATCAAGAATAAAATGACAGCATAAATTGTTTTTATCATGTTGGATTAAATCTGAATATCGTTTGTTTTGAGTATATAAGTTTCTTAAAAAAAGTTCATCAGTAATCCAAGCTTACCGATATTTGCTCATCCAACAGGAGATTTTGTAACTTGTATCTTTTCATCTTTGAAAAGTTAGGCAGCGCCTACGCAAATTGATTTAAACTTTCAAAGCAAAGTGTGCAATGAATGTTTTTTAAATCAAACAACTTATTTGCCTATGGAATTGATTTAATTAAAATTATGAATGAAGAAAATTATATTCTAGTGTATGTGTTTCTGAACAAGTTGGGGATATACCCAATAACGACACACATAAAAAAACCGAGCCATTCAACTCGGTTTTAAGCCCTTGGTTAACTTTAACCCCTACCACTTATAATTAATTTTGCCGTAATAGAACGCACCATTAAAACCAAACGGTGAGAACTGGCTGTATTGCAAACTTCCGCCAGTAGGTTTGTTGATGTCATAAACATCTTTATCAGGATAAACATTGGTAATGTTGTCTCCCCCAACAGTAAATTTCCAATTGTTTAATTGGTATGTCAGTGCTAAATCCAACAGCCATTTTGCAGAAAATTTCTGATCACTGGCAGCACCTGAGTTACTGTAAGTTTCGAAGCTACCATAACGTGTGATATTGGTATTGATACCAAAATTTCCAATTTTATAATCATTGGCTAAACTGAACTTATGTTCAGGCGTGCTTCCTGCCAATAGACCATATTGTTCACGACGGTCTAAACGGGTGAGGTTGACACCCAAGGCATTTAAAATCTCAGGGTTTTTATCGACATCGGTGACTTTATTGCGATTAAAATTATAAGCCAAAGATGTGGTTAACTCGCCATAAGGCAGGTTTTGCCATTGGTAATTGGCAACTAAATCTACACCACGAGTGCGAGTATTACTGGCATTATTAAAGAAACGAACCGTGCTGAAATTGGTATCGGTAATCCCTTTAGATACCAAATAAGCGCGAACAGCGGGGCTGCTGGCATTGATATTTGAAGATAAGCTAATGCGGTCATCAATATCAATTTGGTAGGCATCCAAAGTCACATATAGGTTTTTAGTCGGGGTAAATACCAAGCCAAGGCTATAGTTCTTTGATTTTTCAGCTTTTAAGTCTTCTGCGCCGAGCAATTGTGCAACTTGTGAAGAACTTGGAAATGTTCCAGCCTCAACAAACTGTCCATTGACCAATTGCGAAGAAGTTTGGGTGAAATATTGTTGTGCCAGACTCGGTGCGCGAAAGCCTGTAGAAACTGAGCCACGTACCGCAACTTGAGGTAAAAGCTTATAACGTAATGAAAGAGATGCATTATTGGTGTCACCAAAGTCATCATATTTCTCATAACGATAGGCTGTAGATGCTGAAAGTTTTTGGGTAATATCTGTTTCTAAATCAAGATATCCTGCATAACTGTCACGTGTCCATTTCCCGGCATCTGCTTGACGAAAGCCTGATAAACCTGAAGAACCACTTTTATAATAAGAGGCCGGATTGCCTGCTTTGATTTGATATTGTTGATTTAAATATTGAGCACCAAACGCGACATTTAATGGACTTGCAAAAGCAGAGATCTCAAATTCTTTTGACAGATCAATATTATAAACAGCTTGAGTATTCTTTAACTGTCCATTATGGAATGAATTTGGTGTTGAACCTGTATCTTTGTATAGATCGACATTGATGGTTTTTGTATTTACATCATATTGGTTTAAGCCATAATTGGCTGAAACATCATAGCGCCAATCTGCGACTTCCCCACGTAAGCCTGCAACGGCACTAAAGTCATCTAATTGACCGCGAATCAGCGGTAAATAACCATTTGGAAATAATGCAGGTACATTGTTCGAGGCATTACTCAAACGATAGAACCCAGCAGTTTCTGCATTACGATGGCTATAGGTTGAAAAACCATATAATTCAACAGTATCACTAAGGTCAAAACCAGCATTAACAGAAGCTTTTACCTCATCTGATTTTGGATCACCAAAACGAAAAGTTCTTTGTCCGTATGTAGTGGCGTTTGGATCACGAAGGTCTAAACCTGCGCGATTGGTTGCTTCATTGTCCTGCCATTCACCAGAAAAAATGGCATAACCATAATTGCCCAGTTGAGTACCGCCCGAAACATAGGATTGTTTTTGTTCACCATCACCTTTGTCATAAATACCGTAGCGAATACCTGCATCACCTGTTTTAGGATCAGACTTTAAGATAATGTTGACGACACCAGCAATTGCATCTGAACCATAGCGAGCAGACGCACCTTCTCTAAGTACTTCAATACGGCTGATAGCAGAAATCGGAATGGCATTTAAATCGGTCGGTGCCGAACCGCGTCCAATGGTGCCCCCAAGGTTAATAAATGCCCCTGTATGGCGACGTTTGCCATTCACTAAAACCAAAACTTGATCAGGAGAAAGCCCTTTTAGTTGCACTGGGCGAACGAGTTCTGTTCCATCGACAACGGTTGGACGAGGAAAGTTAATCGAGGGGATAATTTTAGCCAGCGCCGTACCTAACTCACTTGAACCTGTACGTTCTGTCAATTCCGCTGCACTAATCACATCAATCGGTTGTAAGGAATCTGTTTTAGAACGTTTTAGCGAACGGGTACCTGTGACAACAATGGTATCAAGTGTTTTAACTTCTTGATTGGCTGGAATCTGTTCCGCAGCGTAGGCATGTGGATACAGAAATGTAAAAACTAAGCTGGCGGTCAGGCTTAATGAATATCGGTTTGATAATGTACGCATAACTCTATTTTGTAGCTCTTTTTGTAACGGTTTGTTGTGATCATAGTGAGCTTGAGATTATTTAGAAAACAACTTTTAAAAATATAAATAGAATAAAATCTGCAAAGTGTATGGTTATTTAAAGTGTTCTCAGTTTAGAAATCTAGATTTTAGCATGTGATGTTTTATAGGAAGTTTGATACACAATCTTTTGAAATTATTGATAAAGCATATAATTTTAAACAGCTCAGTGATGAGGTGATGATATTGAATCAAGTTGATGAAATATAGTAATGATCAACGATTTACATCAGTAAAAGCTGGGTTTGATCAGTGCTATACAGACATATAACTGTGATGACAGAGCCCAGTTTGATCAGTTTATATTTGCTTTAATGCAAAAGGGCTACCTTAAATTGATAGCCCTTTTCACTTTATCCAATCAGCTTAGCGTGGAGGAAAGCCCGCTTCTGATAAAGCATCAACCACTTGTTGCTGTGTTGCTGTTGTTTCAACTTTAACACTGTGACTTGGTGGATCGGCAATCACCTTAGCATTTTCATCTACAGATTGAATTGCTTTGGTTACACCACGTGCACAACCACCACAGGTCATATTTTCAATATAAAATTCCATATCTCACCCTGCTCTAAGAAGACTTAAACTTAAGATAAACCTTACCATAATTGTAAGGTCAAGTTTTAATGTTTAAAGTTTCATCGCAACGCTTTTTCAAAAATAATTTACAGTATTTTTAAGTCGTCGATTGCTCAATTTTTTACGAATGCTAAATGCCAACATAAGCGAATGGTTTATATACAGAATTTATGCTTTGATAGTAAACTCTGCATTGAAATTGTGAATGATAAGAACATGATGATGAATAAAGAGCATTTATATTCAGTGATTTACCAAGACATTCAAGATGCTTTCGCTGAGATTCAGCAGCTTACACAAGATCAGCATTTATGTGCTATTGGTTTGGGAATGGTTGAGGATTTCTGTGGTTTCTTTTATGTAGGATGCACATTAGAACAATTAAAAACCTTTGAAGACGTCTATGAAGCATGGTGGATTTCAGAATGGAGTTGTTCAAGTACTGCCAATAATCGTGTTCACGATGCAATCACGGCTTTGTATCAGGACTTGGGAGAGGATTATACAGATGAGCAATATAGCGAATTGCAAGCGCACTATCAAAAGACCATTATTCAAGCATTACAAGATTTAAGAACACAAGGAAAATTAAAAAACCAACAGGGTGAAGAAATTATTGTCATTATTCAATATGCAGACTCATCCGATGAAGATTTTGAGGACATCAGTTTCCCACAAATTAATCCTGAGTTTTTAGTGCCTTTATTTGAAAACCGCTTTCAGAAAAAAGCTGGTGAAAATTTATATGATTACCTATTAGAAAAATCAGCATCTTAAAATAACAAACCGAGCTAAAAAGCTCGGTTTTTGAAGAATCAGTATCTAAAATTAGATATCTGAAAGATCTACACCAATGCGAGTAGCCACTTCTTCATAAGCTTCAACAACACCACCTAAACCTTGACGGAAACGGTCTTTGTCGAGTTTTTTCTTGGTGTCTTTATCCCATAGACGGCAACCGTCTGGAGAGAATTCGTCACCCAAAACGATACGGTCATGGAACACGCCAAATTCAAGTTTAAAATCAACAAGAAGCATGTTGCCTTGAGCGAATAAATCTTTCAGCACAACATTGACTTTTTGAGTCAATTCTTTCATTTGCGCCAATTGTTCAGCATTTGCCCAACCCAATGCAATTGCTTGAGACTCGTTCACCATAGGATCGCCTAAAGCGTCATCTTTGAAGAACAATTCAAATGTTGGTGGAACAAGCTCTAAACCTTCTTCAACACCCAAACGACGGCATAATGAACCTGCAGCATAATTACGCATTACACATTCAACAGGGATCATTTGCAATTTTTTCACTAAAACTTCAGTTGGAGAAAGAAGTTTTTCGAAGTGTGTTTCAATACCAGCTGCAGCCAGTTTTTCCATGATAAAGGCATTAAAACGGTTGTTCACCTTACCTTTACGGTCTAGTTGCTCTATTTTTTCGCCATTAAATGCAGAAGCATCGTCACGGAAAACTAGAATTAGATGATCCGCGCTATCTGTTTCATAAACAGATTTCGCTTTACCAGTATAGAGCAAGGTTTGTTTTAACATGGGGGAACCTTTTGCAAAAAAAAATTGCCTAGAACGACTAGGCTGGCCAGTTTTGGTAAATCTGGGTTAATAGTTCTGCAGCTTTTTCTTTGTCTGCAAAGCTATTATCGGCGTTAAACACAGCAAGTGTGTTACTTGAACCTACAGAATTAAGTTTCAATACATAAGTTGAATTATCGATTTTTACAGTTGCCTCATTGGCATTTTTGCTTTGGCCGATAACCTTATGATTTAAGCTACTGAGGGTCGCAAGTGCGTACTGCCAAATTGTAGCAGAATTTCCATCAATTTTGATCAGTGGATTGCCATTTCCATCAGTTAAAATTTGAGGACGACCAACACTTTCAGTTGATGCAGAAACTTCATCAGCAGGTGCACTGATTTGAGCAACATCTGGACGAGGAACTTCGTAACGGTTGCCTCGTTTATTTTCAAATTTTGGTGCATGCTGAAGTGCAAGAGGGTCAACAATAGGAGCTGGATACATTGGCGTTGCAGGTCTAACTGTTGAACCTTCAGGGTAGCTAAGTGGCTCTACAGTGGTCGTGTTTTTATAATCTAAAGAACCATTACTGATTCCAAGGGAACTACAACCCGCCAAGCTTAAAGCTGAAATGGCAAGAGTTAAACCTAAACGTAATTGCATAATACTAAGCTCTTATTAAATGAGACCCACTGCTTTGAGTTCTTCACGCAGTGGTGCACGGTATTGTTCTGCTAGGGGAGTTAATGGTAAGCGAATGCCAGTACCAATTAATTCCATTTCATGAAGTGCCCATTTCACTGGAATTGGGTTCGATTCGCAAAATAGAATATTGTTTAATTTTGCAACTTGGTCATCTTTGCTTTTCGCTGTTGCAGCATCACCTGCAATTGCAGCAGCACAAAGTTCGCTCATGATTTTTGGTGCAATATTTGCTGTTACTGAAATATTGCCGTGGGCGCCTAACTGAATCAATTCACTCGCAGTCGCATCATCACCTGAATACACCACCATGTTTTTACCTTTTAAGCCATCAATCAGCTCTTTACCACGGGGAACATCGCCAGTCGCATCTTTAATTCCTACGATTTGAGGAATATCTGCTAAACGAATTGCGGTGTCGTTGTGCAGATCTACACCAGTACGACCAGGTACGTTGTAAAGAATGATAGGTAAATCAACAGCTTCAGCAACTGCCTTATAGTGTTGGAATAAACCTTCTTGCGTTGGTTTGTTATAATAAGGAGTAACTAAAAGTGCGGCATCTGCGCCGAGTTGTTTGGCTTCTTTGGTGAGTTCAATCGCTTCGTGTGTCGAGTTTGCACCAGTACCGGCAATAATTGGAATACGTTTATTGGCAACACGGATAATTTCTTTAATTACTTCTGTGTGTTCTGCCATGCTAAGAGTAGATGCTTCGCCAGTTGTACCGACAGCAACAATACTATTAGTGCCTTGTTCTATGTGCCACTCAACGAGCTTCTCGAGACCCTTCCAATCTACGCTGCCATCTTCAAACATAGGGGTGACGATTGCGACAATTGAGCCTTGAATGGTCTGTGCTTGCTGAGTCATTTTAAAAAAATATCCTATTTTTCCATCCACATGCGTTTGAGTAAACAAGGATTGGGATGGTTGCAGTATTTTGATTTGAGCGTGAAACAATCATCTTAAAGATTGCCTAATGCTTATGCAAATTATGACTGATTCAGCGTGTCAGAACAATATGCTTTAGTCAAAGCTTGGAAATTCTTTAACAAAAGCAACAAATCACTCACATTTCCAAGCAATTTTTTTAATTTTCAGTTTTTTATCAAACATGACCGGCATGCAGTTTTAATCCAAATGCAGGGTAAAATCTATCCTCGCTAGAAAATAATTTTCTATTGGGCGGCTGAGTCTCGCCGTTTAGAATCTAGCGAACCGTTCTAGATGATTTCACGATTGATTTTGATAAGATGCTCGCAAATGTAGGCTTTTTTATTGTATGTTGAGTCATCGAGTATTTAAATTTTTACGATTAAAATAATAGTCATTTGGCCAATATAAGGGTAGGGAAATGTTGCAATCTGAGCGTAGCGCCTTGATCGTTGTTGATGTACAAAATGGTTTCACTTCAGGGGGAAATTTAGAAGTTGCCCATGCTGAGCAAATTATTCCAACCATCAATCAATTGGCACGACATTTTGACAATATTGTATTGACTCAAGATTGGCACCCTGAAAACCATATTTCATTTGTTGAGAATCATCCCAACCGTAAAGCTTATGAGCTGATTCAGTTAGATTACGGTCCGCAAGTATTGTGGCCATCACACTGTGTACAAGGGAGTAAAGATGCTGAATTTCATCCTGATCTAAACATACCAACTGCTCAACTGATCATTCGTAAAGGCTTTCGTTCTCAAATTGACAGCTATTCAGCCTTTATGGAAGCCGATCATAAAACCACTACAGGCTTGGCGGGCTATCTTAAAGAGCGTGGTATAGATACGGTGTATATTGTCGGGATTGCAACAGACTTCTGTGTCGCATGGACGGCGATGGATGCCGCCAAGTTAGGCTTTAAAGCCTTTGTGATTTCGGACGCGACCAAAGCAATTGATTTACAGGGTTCTTTACAACACGCATGGCAGGAAATGCTGGCTGTGGGTGTAAAACGCCTGATCTCAAAAGAGATTTTCAACGCAGCATAAGTATTAAGACTTGCAGCATTTGAGAAATATTACTGCTTTAAAACATCTTGCTTTAAGATAAGCCGAAATCCTCAATCTGCTTGGGTAAGGACAATGTCAGCAATTTTACGTTTTAGTCAGTTTGTACAAAAAACTTTTGCCCTGTGGGTTGTGGTATTTGCCTTTATTGCCTTATGTTTTCCAGCGGCATTTGTCTGGATGAAAGCATATATTCCATGGGTTTTAGGGATTATCATGCTGGGAATGGGCATGACCATGACCGTGGACGAATTTAAGAATGTCTTGTCAAATCCCAAAGCAGTTGTGATCGGTGTCGTTGCACATTTTGTGGTGATGCCCAGTGTGGCATTCTTTCTCTGTAAAGTTTTTAATTTACCACCCGAAATTGCGGTAGGGGTAATCCTTGTCGGCTGTTGCCCCGGAGGGACAGCATCCAATGTCATCACCTATATGGCCAAAGGAAATACTGCTTTATCCGTCACATGTACATCTGTTTCAACGTTTTTAGCGCCTATTTTGACACCTGCGATATTCTATGTGTTAGCCAGCCAGTGGATTCCGATTGATGCGGGTTCAATGTTTATCGATATTCTTAAAGTGGTGATTTTTCCAATTATTTTGGGCGTGATTTTAAGAAGCCTATTTAAACAAAAGACCGAGCAATATATTCAAGTGATGCCTTTGATCTCTGTGGTTGCCATTGTGGTGATCGTGGCAGCAATTATTGCAGCCAGTAAGGCTTCAATTTTGCAATCGGGCTTGCTGATTTTGGGTGTGGTGATTTTACATAATGGTTTAGGCTTTTTATTAGGCTATTGGGCAAGTCGTCTATTCAACCTATCTTATCCTGACTCTAAAGCTGTTGCGATTGAAGTGGGGATGCAAAATTCTGGTTTAGGTGTGACCTTAGCGGCAATACATTTTGCAGCATCTCCAATAACCGCAGTGCCAAGTGCTATTTTTAGTTTATGGCATAATATTTCTGGGCCTGTTTTAGCCACCTATTGGGCAGCGAAAGCAGATAAAATGGCTGAAAATAAACAATAATACTATTTTAAAATTTACCTTTCATTTAGAGAGCCTTGGCTCTCTTTTTATTTATAGTGCTTATTCATGCGCTAACTGTTTTAAAAACTCATCTTCAGTGAGTACACTAAAGCCATGTTGTTCAAGTAGGGCTGCTGTAACCCCTTTGCCTGATATTTTATGCCCTGAAAATGATCCATCATAAATCATCTGTGAACCACAAGAAGGACTGTTGGCTTTTAAAATAATATGTGTAACTTGATGGTATTGGGAAAGTTTTAGGGTTTTTTCTGCACCCAAAATAAATTCAGCTGAAACATCATCACCATTGGCATCTTTTACTTTGGCTTGTCCTTTTAAAACTTGATAACCATCACCACCTACGATTTCAGCGGGCTGTCGAGGTGTGCTTAAGCCACCTGAAACTTCAGGGCAAATCACCACGGCTTGTTGCTTGTCTACCAGTTGTTTAAGCTTGTGTTGTAGGCAGTTCTTGGCATCGTAGCGAACATTTTCACCCACAAGACATGCACTAATCAGATATTTTTTCATCATCTTGAGGTTAATTCGAGTTGCATTAAATCCATACCAATATCATATAAATCGGTTTTAAAGTCGATGCTTAATTTTTCTGTAAAAGCAAAATTTTGATAGAATTTTTTTGCACGTATATTGGTTTTCAATACTTCTAAAAAGACAGAAGCTTGTTGATGTTCACGTGCAATATCAATCGCATTTTGCATGAGCGTAGATGCAAAATTTTTTCCAACAGAATTTTCAAGCAAATAAATTTTCTGTAATTCTGCACCAGTAATATCTAAATGTGGTTCATATTGGTTGAGATTTAACTTGGCATATCCAATAATTTGCGCTTGTTCATTTTCAAGCAATAGCCAAACTTGATCAGGATCTCGCAGAGATTCGGACAAATTTTCTAAACTAAAATTTTGATTGAGAAAATTTTGTAGGCCTTGTTCTGACCAAAGATCAGTAAAATGTTGGCAATATGTGGTGCAGGCAAGCTGATTGAGTTGCTTGAGATGGATTGGTGTGGCTGGATAAATTTTCATTATATTTTGTCATCAAATGACGCTTTGCTATACCTTGAATTTGTATTCAATCATGTATGAATTTCATGGGATAATCAATTCCGAAATAGGGAAAATGAATCTTGTTATGAGCGTGTATGTTGATCGTGCAAAAGTTCCTTTTAAAGGCCAAGAATGGTGTCATTTGATGGCAGATACACTGGAGGAATTACATCACTTTGCGCAAATGTTGGAAATCGATGCCCGTTTATTTCATCGCACTGCCTCTTATCCGCATTATGATATTACCCTGCAAATGCGTGTAATGGCGATTGCTTATGGCGCAATTGATGCTGATCGAAAAACCATTATTGCCTGCGGAAAGAAACTGAAGTTACAACTCAACCAATCTTTATAAAGTCTTGGTTTTTTATTTCAGCTTGATAAAACCGTATCTCCAGAAAAATACTTTATCGCGATTAAGTCTTGTCCTTATGAGAAGCACAAGAGTAGAATCTTTTATGATGAAAAATTATGAACAACGATTGTGATTAATATATGACTTTTAAAGACGGCTCAACAGAAATATCGCAAGACGAGATTATTATTCTGGCTGAAACTTTTCGACTTTTAGGAGATGCCTCACGTCTCAGAATTCTTTTATTCTGTATGCGTGGACCTAGTCCAGTTGGCGATATCTGTGAAGCACTCGATTTGTCGCAATCTTTGGTTAGTCATCATTTACGTTTATTACGTTCAGCACGCTTGGTGAAAAGTGAGCGTCAGGCCAAACAAGTCTTATATGAAATCGCTGATACGCATGTCAGCCATGTTTTGTCTGATATGGCAAAACATATTGCAGAAGAGCAGTGTGGTTAAATTTTCTATTTTTTAAATCGATTATTAAAAGCAAAGTGAATTTCAAAATGTGGATGCCACAAGGCAACAATCAATGACCTTGTGGCATTTTGTGCTTGATCCATATTGATCTTAATGACTATGTCCAGCATGAGGATCAATTTTTGTCGGTTTTTCAAGGCTACAGCTGCTATCACCTTGCCAATCAATCGCGACAGTTGGATGTTCAATATCAAATTTGGTTTTTAATTCATGTTCAATTTGTTCGGTGAGTGTCTTGATATCAACACCTGCTTCAGGTTGGACATGTAATGTTGCCATTGCTCTTCCTGAAGTAATCATCCATACATGAATATGGCTAATTTTCTGAATGCCTTGAACGGATTTTAATAAGTGAGTGGTGATATCTGTTGTATTCGCATTGGCAGGCGCACCTTCTAATAAAATATGAATGGTTTGTTTAAACAAAGACCATGCACTGCGCAATACAAGTAATGATACAAGCACAGACAAAATCGGATCAATCGGTGTCCAGCCTGAGTACCAGATGACGATTGCAGCGATAATTGCAGCAACAGAACCCAATAAGTCACCCATCACATGCAGAATTGCACCTTTGATATTTACATGATCCGTATCATCTCGTGTGAGATACCATAAAACAAAGATATTCACCAACATACCAGCAATTGCGACAATAAACATCGGTCCTGCAAGTACGGGTTGAGGTGATTGAAAGCGTACAATCGCTTCATAGACGATCCATCCAACAATCCCAAACAAGGTTAGAGAATTGATCAGGCCTGCAATTACTTCAAAGCGCATATAGCCGAAAGTACGTGATTTATCCGCAGTACGACGGCCAAAGCGAAACGCTGCATATGCTAATCCTAATGCAAGTGCATCCGTCATCATATGGCCTGCATCAGCTAACAGTGCCAGTGAACCAGATATGATTCCCCCAGCAGCTTCAACAAGCATAAAACTGAAAATAATGAAGAAAGAAATCAGAATTTTTCTTTCATTTCCTGTAGTTGCTTCAGGTACATGTGCGTGGTTGTGATCACTATGGCTATTATGGGGGTGATTATGATTGTGTCCCATAAGGACCTCTGAATTGGATTATTTACATATGAATATATGTTCATATGTTTGTTTTGTCAAATAGCTTCATGTTAATTTTTTATTGCATTGTGAATCAAAAATTTTAAAAAACTGATGCCATAAGGCACTTAGGTTTAATAAAACAGAATAGAAATAAAGTTTTTAAAACGAACTGATTCACTTTCGAGCTTATTTACTTTGATACGAAGTAAAAAGGAGGCTATTTTTCGCTCAGGGATTTTGTTGGTTCAAGTTTAAGAGGGTGGTTTGTGTTTAGGTTATTTTTAAATTGATGGATCTATAAAAATCAGGCATAAAAAATCCACACATTCATGCAATTTTAGCGCACGGTTTGTGTGGATTGCTTGAGCTATTGATATGTGTATAAAACTTAATTTATTTCATACACATATGCTCAATGAGTAACTGATTGATTATTCAACCGTAACTGATTTTGCTAAATTACGAGGTTGGTCAACGTCAGTACCACGTAATACCGCAACATGATAAGACAACAATTGCACAGGTACACTATAAACGATTGGCGCTAACCAAGTATTGACCGTTGGAACATAGACAACATGTTGGCGTTCTTTGGCCACGATACCGCTATTTTCATCAGCAAAAACAAACAGTTCACCACCACGTGCTTGGACTTCTTCCATATTGGATTTAAGTTTATCCAGCATGTCATCATTCGGTGCAAGAATCACCACAGGCATATCATTGTCGACCAAAGCCAGTGGGCCATGTTTCAATTCACCCGCAGCATAACCTTCGGCATGAATATATGAAATTTCTTTAAGTTTTAATGCACCTTCAAGCGCAATTGGGAATTCTGTACCGCGACCTAAGAACAAGCAATGCTGTTTCTCTTTGAACAGAACAGATAACCGTAAAATTTCTGCATCATTTTGTAAGGTATCTAAAATGACTTTAGGGATATGCCACAATGCGGAAGTGATTTCATCAATACGTTCAGCTGAAATGGTTTGCTTAACTTGACCAAGTTTAAGGGTCAATAACATCAAAGCCGCAAGCTGTGTGGTAAATGCTTTGGTTGATGCGACCCCAATTTCAGGACCAGCTAGGGTTAATAAATGATGATTTGTTTCACGAACCATAGATGAGGTCGCGACATTACAAATCGTCATGGTATAGATATTTAAGCCTTTTGCTTTAGCACGCTTTTGGGTATCACGTAATGCAGCCAAGGTATCTGCAGTTTCACCTGATTGGGAAATACAAACATACAAGGTGTTATCTACAATCACAGGCGAGCGATAACGGAACTCACTGGCAATTTCAACTTGGCAAGGCAGATCAATCAGTTGTTCAAACCAATATTTTGCAATCATTCCCGCATGGTAGCTGGTACCACAAGCAAGCACCTGAACTTGCTGAACATTTTTAAAATCTATTTCAGCATTTTGTAAAAAGTCTTCTCGTAATGTATTGCCATTTAAAGCTTGAGAGATCGTTTGTTGAATTGCTTCAGGTTGCTCAAAAATTTCTTTGAGCATGTAGTGTTTATATTCACCTTTAGAGGCATTACTCACGGTTGCATCCAGCTCTTTCACCGGACGATCAACCAATTGATCATTAACAAAAACTTCAATCGTTTCACGAGTTAAACGCGCAATATCACCTTCTTCAAGATAGATAAAACGGTTGGTCACAGGTAATAGTGCCAATTGGTCTGAACTAATAAAGTTCTCACCAATACCGACACCAATGACTAAAGGTGAGCCTTCACGAACAGCAATTAATTCATTTGGATAATCGGTATGCACAATCCCCAGTGCATAAGCACCTTTCAGTTGAGGTACGATTTCTTCAACGGCTTTTAATAAATTTGGCGATGATTTTAGTGCTTCAGTAATTAAGTGAGCAACGACTTCAGTATCGGTTTGAGATGTAAACACATAACCCAAAGCTTCAAGATCATCTTTAAGCTCTTGGTAATTTTCAATAATACCGTTATGTACCACTGCAACATGCCCAGAAATATGCGGATGGGCATTGTTTTCAGTTGGTTTACCATGGGTTGCCCAACGTGTGTGTGCAATACCCACAGAACCTAAAATATTCGACTCTGCAACCGCGCCTTCTAAATTTGCAACTTTACCAACACGACGTTCACGTAAGATTTGCCCCTGATCAACTAGAGCAACACCCGCCGAGTCATAACCACGATATTCAAGACGTTTTAGGCCTTCAATTAAAATATTTGTAATGCTTCGTTCAGCAACGCCACCAACAATACCGCACATAATAATATCCTCTTATTTCTTGACCTTTTGGGGACGTTGATAATTTTCTTTCGAAATTTGTTTTGCACGTTCAAATGCAAGACTGTTGTCTGCTACATCATGGGTAATCACTGAACCCGCACCTGTGGTTGCGCCATGACCAATTTTAATCGGTGCAACCAGTGAGTTGTTGGTTCCAATAAAGGCATTATCACCAATGATGGTTTTGTGTTTATTGGCGCCATCATAATTACAGGTAATTGTACCTGCACCGATGTTTGAACCCGCACCAATTTCTGCATCGCCTAAATAGGTGAAATGATTGGCTTTTGAACCTAGACCAACAGAAGTGTTTTTCACTTCAACAAAGTTACCGATATGAACTTCATCTGCCAATTTTGCACCTGGACGTAGTCGTGCAAAAGGACCAATGTGTACATCTGCACCAATTACCGCATCTTCAAAAACACTATATGCTTGAACTTTGGTTCCTGCCGCAATTTGGGTATTTTTAATAATACATCCTGCACCAATTTCAACGCCATTTCCGAAAGTACATTGACCTTCAATAATCACATTAATATCAATACGAACGTCAGTACCCGCAGTGAGTTGACCACGTAAATCAAAACGTGAAGGGTCAATCAAATGCACGCCTTGTTGCATCAATAATTTGGCTTGATAATTTTGAAATTCACGCTCTAATGCTGCAAGTTGAATACGATCATTTACGCCTTCAACCTCAAAAGCCAATTCTGGTTGAATGGATGCGATTTCCATACCATCCGCTAAAGCCATTGCCACGATATCAGTGAGGTAGTACTCACCTTGAGCATTGTCATTGCTGAGTTTAGGTAACCATTCATGTAATTTGGCATTGCTGACACAGTAAATACCTGTGTTGATTTCTTTAATTTGACGTTGTTCATCAGAAGCATCTTTATGTTCAACAATCGCTTGGATTTTTCCATCCTTACGTACGATGCGACCGTAGCCAGTAGAATCATCAAGCGTTAATGTGACTAAACCGATGCCTGTTTGACTGGATACATCAACCAAGCGTTGTAGGGTACTTTGTTGCACGCAAGGCACATCACCAGAAAGGATTAAAGAAATGCCATCTTGGGGCAAAACAGGTAAAGTCACTTTAACGGCATGACCCGTACCGAGTTGTTCGGTTTGCTCTACCCATTGAATATTTTCATGTGCAAATGCATTTTGAACTAGATCACCACCGTGACCAAAGATTGTAATGATATTTTTTGCTTGTAATTGTTTTGCTGTTTCAATCACATGACCGAGTAGTGGGCGTCCTGCTAAAGGTTGGAGTACCTTGGGTAAACTAGAACGCATACGTGTTCCTTTACCTGCAGCAAGAATGATCACAGTTGTAGACATATCACACCTAACAGATCTGGCTTAAGCCATTTTAAAATATAAATAAATCACGATACATATTGCTGCCCAGAGGCCTGCAATAATATCGTCAAGCATGATCCCAAAGCCACCATCGACTTTTTGGTCAATGACACGAATAGGCCATGGTTTCCAGACATCAAATAAACGGAACAGTGCAAATCCAACCAGTGCCCAAATCCAATTCATTTGTCCTAAATAAATTAAAGGCAGGAACGTGATTGATTGCCCAGCAAACTCATCCCAAACAATGCGCCCATCATCATGCACATGGATAATCTCTGCGGTTTTCCCACAAATCCAAATACCGACCAATGACATGATTATGATGGCCAATATGGAGCCATAAAAACCAATTGCAAGCCAAATCGGAATAAACAAAAGCGCAAATGCTGAGCCAAATGTACCTGGTGCTTTAGGCGCTAAGCCTGAACCAAAGCCCACACCGCAGAACACAATAAAGCGTTCAGCCCATGTCATACTTTTAAAGACAATCGGAGGTTTATGCAAAGTGTTGGTACCCTTGAAGTTGAAGTGGATGGTCTAAGCCATCTTTCTCAAATACAATCCCAGATTTTTGTGTAACTTGGCCGATGATTGTAGTGGTTACATTTGGTTTTAATTGCAAAAGTTTAGCATAATTTTGCATAGTTATTGTAAAGCATAACTCATAATCATCTCCGCCCGCTAAAGCATATTTCCATTGCTCATTGTTGCTGAGCTGCCTTAAAGCTGGATGAATTGGGAGTTGATTTAAATCTATTTTTGCACCGACACCCGAGGCATCTAAGATATGCCCGAGATCTTGAGCAAGTCCATCTGAAACATCAATCATACTGGACGCCAAGTCTTTTAACAGAGCACCTAATTCGCAGCGCGGTGTTGGGTAATCTAGACGTTGTTGTAGTGGATGTCCTAAATGTTTTAGCCCAAAAGCGGCATCACCAATCGAGCCACTGACTACAATTAAATCATCGACTTGTGCGCCAGAACGGGTAATGGCTTTGCCTGTTTCAATCCAGCCCAGTGCGGTGACGGTAATGGTGAGATGTGGACTTTGTGTGGTATCACCACCAATTAAACGTACGCCAAATTGATCGCAACAATCATATAAACCCTGACTAAATTGTTTTAGCCAGTCATGATCAATTTGGGATAGGCTCAATGCGAGTAAAATACTGTGGGGTTTTGCACCCATTGCAGCAATATCTGACAGATTGACAGCAACAGATTTCCAGCCAATGGCATGTGGAGAAGTTTCTAACGGAAAATGTCGACCAGCGACAAGGGTATCCGTACAAATCACCAATTGATGATTCAAAGGCGGGGAGAGCAGAGCTGAGTCGTCACCGACGCCTAGATCAACATCAGTTTGCTGCTGACGATTGAAATAGGTCTCAATAATTGAAAACTCAGCCATGTAAAACAACTTATTTACTTTGTTGCTTTTCTGCTTCACGCAGGCTTGTTGCTAAACGATCTAATACACCATTGATGTATTTATGACTGTCAGCACCACCAAAGTGTTTTGCCAGCTCAATGGCTTCATCGAGTACAACTCGATAAGGGACTTCAAGATGGTCTTTGAGTTCGTATGCACCTAAACGTAATGTAGCAAGTTCTACACCGTCCAATGCACTCAGTTCACGATCCAGAACAGGAACAAGTAAAGCATCCAATGCTTCATGGTTTGCGATCACGGCTGTGAGCAACTCATGATAATAGCCGAGATCCACTTTATGCATTGCGTTTTCAACACGGGTACGTGCTTCAATTTCATGCACTGGGTTGTGGCTCATTTGCCATTCATAAATCCCTTGTACAGCAAAGCGACGTGCTTTACGTTTTGCTGCATAAGTAGCTTGGAGTGTTTGCGACATGCTTTAAATTGCCTTTAACAGGTTAACCATTTCAATAGCAGTAAGGGCAGCTTCACCACCTTTATTACCTGCTTTTGTACCAGAGCGTTCAATCGCCTGTTCAATACTATCCGTAGTCAATACACCATTGATTACAGGTAGGCCAGTATCTAAACCAACTACACCTAAACCTTTGGCACATTCACCTGCAACGAAGTCGAAATGTGGCGTACTGCCACGAATCACTGCGCCAAGTGCGATCACTGCATCGAATTTACCAGAAGCTGCTAATTTTTTAGCCACAACTGGAAGTTCCCATGCGCCAGGTGCATGAACGACAGTGATATTATCGTCGCTTACACCATGACGATGCAATGTATCAATTGCACCTTCTAATAAATGTTCAACAACAAAGCTGTTAAAACGACCAACTAAAATCGCGTAACGGTCTTCGCTCGCGAGATGTAATAAACCTTCAATTCGGCGAATCGCCATGGCAACCTCGATAATTTAACAGATAAGTGGTTGTACCGACTGCTTTTATTTCCCGACTAAAAACCTAATTGAGCAATAAATGCAGTCTGATTAAAAATTATTGACCCGTTTTTTGGTCAGCAGTGATGTATTCCACCACTTCTAAATTAAAGCCTGATAATGCATTGAAACGTAATGGTGAGCTAAGAAGTTTCATCTTTTCAACACCAAGATCACGTAAAATTTGTGCACCAACACCAATCGTTTGGTATTGCTGTGAAAGTGCAGCATTTGATTTTGTTGGTTTTGGCTTACCAAGTTCTGCTAAAGCAGGGCCTAAGTCAGATAAATGACGTTGACCAATCCAGACCAAAACCCCTCGATCACTGTCGGCAATCGTTTTGAGTGCTTTATCAAGGTTCCAAGCAGGCTCACCATCTTTTTTATTGAGTTTCAATAAATCACGTACAGGATTGAACCCATGTACACGGACAGTCGTCACCCCTTGTTTTGGTTCACCTTTGACCAAAGCCAAATGAATGTCTGGATTACCAATTTCACGGTAACGGTATAAATCAAAGGTACCGTATTCAGTATCTATACTTTGTTGATCCAAACGTTCTACGGTTTGTTCATTGGTCATACGATAATGAATCAGATCAGCAATTGTACCAATTTTTAAGCCATGTTTCTCAGCAAATACTTCAAGATCTGGACGACGTGCCATCGTGCCATCTTCATTGATAATTTCACAAATCACCGACGCAGGCTCTAAACCCGCTAAACGAGATAAGTCACAGCCAGCTTCTGTATGCCCAGCACGGTGTAATACACCACCTGGTTGTGCCATCAATGGGAAGATATGTCCAGGTTGTACAATATCAGCAGGTTTGGCATGTGCTGCAACTGCAGTTTGAATGGTATGGGCACGTTCTGCGGCAGAAATACCAGTGGTAATCCCATTTGCCGCTTCAATAGAAAGCGTGAAGTTTGTACTGTGTTGTGCGCCATTATGGTCGACCATTAATGGTAGATCGAGTTGCTTACAGCGGTCACGACTCAGTGTTAGGCATACAAGACCACGAGCATGGGTGATCATAAAGTTGATGTCTTCAGGGCGTACGTGTGTTGCAGCAATGACTAAATCGCCTTCATTTTCACGATCTTCGTCATCCATGAGGATAACCATTTTACCTGCACGGATATCTGCTACAAGCTCTTCAACAGTATTGAGCGGCATCAACCTTCACCTTTTTGTTCTGTCGTATGACATTTTCATTGAGTACATTCGGAGCATAGTCTAACGTGTTTTTACGTATTTTGCCTATGCTTATCATCTTCCTTTGAGATAGATAGTTATACACAAGCTTGTAGGGCAATGAAAAGAGAAGAAAATTGAAACATTGCGATTTAGTATAAAGATCAGACACTCATTTCGAAAAAAATAAGATTAACTTATCGGAAATTGAGTGTAATAAAAGAAAAACCCTCGCACTTAAAAAAAGAGGAGGGCTTGATAGATGATAAATATTTAATTCTCTGAGATTGCTTCAGAATTCGGTGTATTTTTCTTACCTTTTAAAATCTCAGTACGAATATTTTGTGCAAGTTCAGCGCAGTCATTATTCATACCATTGATCATAAATGAGTGACGGGTCAACACATTGGTTGGATTTGGTAAGGCAACCAATTGATAACAATCATCAATATTCTTGAGCTGATCATTGCTTAAATACAATGCCATTTCTTTGGCAATTAAATGATTCACCAAGCGCTCAGCAGCTTGAGATGCATCAAGTTGCATCGCCTCTACTGAGGTGGTGACCGCACAACGCGTCTGTAACACAAAGCGCTTGTCTTCACGGTAACGTTTATACAGAACTTCTGACAATAATTGAAATACCGAACCAACCATTAATATAGATTGTGCTGCATTGGGTTTTTCAGCATTAATACTCAGGATTGCACCATTCTGATTAAATTCTTGATGAATGGTGAAATCTTTTGCATTCAATTTGAAATGCTGTGCGCAAAGTTCAATACTTTTATTCAGAAAAATCTGACATAAATTAAAATAAGGCAGTGAAACCGACTGGTTGACCGTATTCATCAGTTGTTTTGGATCATAGTACTGAATATTCAGCGCCAAAATCTCTTGGTCATTTTCCAGTGTCGTGGTTACAGGAGTTTTGGGTTCAGGTTTTGCTTTGGCTTGCGCTTGTTGTTGAGCTTGGGCAATCGCAATCGTGCGGTTGGCTTTCTCAGCTTCAAGTGCTTCTGTCAGTTGTTGAATCTCATGTTTTAAACGGGCTTCATTGTTGATGCGAGCCAAATATTCACTACGTGTTGGACGAGCGATGGCACGGTAGGCCAACCATAAGAAGGTATGAATCAATAAGGACACTAAAATAGCCAGCCATTGGGTACGTAAAATTTCACCAATACTTGGCTTGATCAAGGTAATTTCAATAGTGCCGACTTTTTTCTCGTTCTGTAATGCATCACGAACAAAAACTTCACCTTGACGAGTTTTTGCCATACCACTGGTTGCCAGCACTTGTTTTTTAGCATCCAGTATTCGAATCGAAGCCACGCTTGGATTGGTCGCATAGCGATTTGCCAACAGCGCCAATGACACCGTATTTGCGGGTTCGAGTTCAGATAGGCTGTCCGTGACCAATTGGCTGGTCATGAGTTGGCCTTGGCTGGCACGGTTTTCATTCAACTGATGTGTTGTTGCAACTACCAATAAAAAGGTATGAAATGCAAAACTTACAATAAGTAGGCTAGCAAATAGCCCTTGTCTTGGCGCATTCAACGTAAACTTCCAAAGCAAAAAATTTCGATTTCGATTATGATTCTTCCAATTGTTGTAGCTCAGACCCGAGTCAATTCATGCGAGAAATCATTCTTATTTCATTTTTAGGACCTGACCAACCCAATCAGTTTACTCGATTAATGCAAGTGTTGTCCGTACATTCTTTGCAAATATTAGATGTAGGACAGGCGGTCATCCATAATCAATTGACTTTAGGTATTGTAGTGTCGTCAAACGATCAAACTGCAACAGCTTTAGCCATGAAAGACATCCTTATTTTAGCACATGATATTGGTTTAACTGTTCGTTTTAAGCCGATTTCAGGCGCAGAATATGACCAATGGGTGAGTGAAGGTGGGCGCACACGTTATATCGTGACCGCTTTAGCACCAGAGCTCACAGCCGAACATCTGCAAGCGGTGACCAATATTGTTTCAAGTCAAGGTTTTAACATTGAAACAGTGACGCGCTTGTCGGGTCGTCCCGAACGTAATGGACACCAAGATGGGCTGAAACGTTCATGTGTTCAATTCGGTTTGAGTGGGCAAATGCTGGATGCACAGGCGATGCGTGCCGCATGTTTACGGCTTTCTGCTGAATTAAATATTGATGTCGCGGTGCAGGAAGACAATGCCTATCGCCGTAATCGTCGCTTAGTCTGCTTCGACATGGACTCGACTTTGATTGAGCAAGAAGTGATTGACGAACTTGCTAAAGAAGCAGGGGTGGGCGATAAAGTCGCTGAAATCACTGAACGTGCAATGCAAGGGGAGTTGGATTTTCAACAAAGTTTCCGTGCACGCGTTGCGTTACTTAAAGGCCTTGATGCCACGGTATTGCCTCAAATTGCTGAACGACTAACCGTGACAGAAGGTGCCGAGCGGTTAATCTCGACACTAAAATCACTGGGTTATAAAACTGCGATTTTATCTGGTGGTTTTCAGTACTTTGCTGAATATCTACAAGAAAAATTGGGCATTGATGAAGTGCATGCCAATATCCTCGATGTTGAAAATGGTGTCGTGACAGGTGAGGTTAAAGGCCATATCGTTGATGGAGCGCGCAAGGCGTATCTCTTGACTGAATTGGCTGGGAAAATGGGGATTTCACCTGAGCAAGCGATTGCGGTTGGAGATGGTGCAAACGATTTGCCGATGCTTTCAATTGCAGGGCTCGGAGTCGCATTCCGTGCGAAACCTGTGGTTCGTCAAAATGCCAATCAAGCCATTTCAAGTGTAGGTCTAGATGGTGTGCTTTATCTTTTAGGCGTGCATGATAAAGATTTGTCCCGTGCTTAAATGACATGGGTTATATTGCAGAATCATGACAAATAGCGACTTTAAGTCGCTATTTTTTATTTGAAAATGAATCACTTTGCTGCCATTCGCGCTCAATAAAACAGCTTGATAAAAATATTCGTTTTAGAACTTAAAAAAAGTTTTTCAGGGATTAAAAGCTGTGTGTATTTTTTTGTAATGACACTGCATGATTGATGGTAATTAGATTGTGAGAAAAACAGTATTCTTAAAAAATGTAATGACAAATGAATGTTGCGACAAAGTGTGTCGTTTAAGCAGAAAACAGCGCTTTCCTTCTCTTAAAAACTATACATAATGCAAAGCATAAGCTTCTATAAGGTGATTTAAGAAAAATTATAAAGCTTGAAATTGTTGTGAAACACCTATTTAAACGGTTTTTTTATAAGGCATCATTTTGACGGAGGTTGTTATGGTATCAACAACATTTGCAACATTGATTGGATTCGGTCTAATTGCTGCAGCGTTGGCTACCGTTTTCTTTTCCCCTTATCGTCATTGGTTAGGGTTTATGTTTGCAGGCATGATCTTCTGGGGCACCTTGGAAGCAATGCGTTATAGTGTACAGAACATCTTTGATATTTCGGTCGCATATAGCTATTTAACCGCGATTATGTTGGCGATGTCAGCATTGATTGCTCTTTTATTGCGTGAAGACAGTCGTGCACAAAAAGCATTGGCAAATCGCCAATATATTGAACATACCCCAGTCTATGAAGATGAATAAGTTTTGAGTGAAAACTTCAGTCAATATGAACGCTAAGATAACAATAGTGACTTTAATTACACGAAAAAAATCAATTTAGACATTCCAAGGTATATCATAATGGTATACCTTTTTTTCAGTTTATACTTTGCTCTGAAAGCCATGTCTACGCAATGACAAGTTATGCTAGGATGAGCAAATTCGAATCTAATTTAAAAAACAACAGGCTTAAATGTCATGAAACTTTCTGCAATTCCAGTTGTGAAGTTACCAATCGTTGATGCAAGTACAGATCCACTGGATTTGCTTGTATTGGGTTTAGCACTTCGTATGAAACAATTGGCTCGTACCAGTCCAAAATTTATTGAATTGACCCATGACCGTCAGTTCCGTATTCAGATTGGTACTGACTTGGGCGTGGCACGCCAAATTATTGTGAACAATGGTCAAATTGATACAGTTTCAGGTGCTGAACAAAAAGCTGATTTTGTTTTACAGTTTGCTGACAGTGAGCAAGGTGTAAAAACTTTGGTAAAAGGCGATCCAACGGCTTTTATGACGGGTATGCAAAACGGCAGTATCAAAATGGAAGGCGATTTCAGTTTGTTGGTCTGGTTTAACCAAGTGGCTAAACTGATTCCACCAAAAGTTCCAAAACCAGTAAAAGATAAAATTAAATTGGCACGTCAATTCTTAAAAGAGAAGATTGGACGCTAAGCGAATCGAAAATCCTAAAAAGCCCGATCTGATCGGGCTTTTTAGGATTTAAACATTGGCATTAAGCTCAAGATTTTGATTATTCAGCTTTTAATTATTCAACTTCTAAGTTAAAGGTCACAGGCCCATCATTGACCAAATGCACTTTCATATCCGCTGCGAAAATACCCGTCTCAACATTTTTAAATTGTGATCGAGCATAATCAACCAATTGTTGATACAGTGCCTGAGCTTCAGCGGGCGGCATGGCTGGCCCAAAGTCTGGACGCAAACCTTTTTGCGTTTGTGCCATTAAGGTGAATTGAGAAACCAATAAAATCCCGCCATTGGCTTGGCTGACATTCCAGCCCATTTTGCCTTGTTCATCATCAAAGAAACGATATTTCAAAATTTTATCAATTAATTTTTGACCTTTTTCAAAATTATCTTCCTTCGCTAAGCCTAGAAAAACCAAAATTCCTTTTTGAATTTCGCCAGTGGTTTCACCATCAACAACAACTTTGGCTTCTAACACTCTTTGTAATAATGCGCGCATATAAACAATAAGACTAAAATACGATAGCGCTATTCTAACAGGGAAAACCCAGTAAGATGATGCGAGTACGCTATTGGTGAAAAGTTGAAGCTGTTGATAAGCTTTTGAATAAAAATAGAATTTATAAAATTATCATATGAGCAGATAAATCAAAAAAAATAATTCTGCTGAGATTTCTGTTGAGCTTAACTGAAAATATAGTTCATCACTTATAAATGATTACGTTATCTCAGTGAAAAATATGCTTTAATAAAAACAGCATAGCGAAATTAAAATAGATATGGCGCCAATCATCCAATCCTTGCTCGACACAGATTTATATAAATTTACCATGTTACAAGTGGTGCTACATAAATTTCCTCAAACGCACAGTGTGTATCACTTTCGCTGTCGTAATCTAGATGTTACGGTTTATCCCCTGACGGATATTCTGGATGATTTGAACGAGCAGCTCGATCATCTCTGCTTACTCAAATTCCAAGAAGATGAATTGCAATATTTACGCAGTATGCGTTTTATCAAAAGTGATTTTGTTGACTATTTAGAATTATTCCAACTCAAACGCCGTTTTATTAAAGCGGGTATTGATGAACAAGGTCGTTTAGACATTTGGGTTGAAGGCCCAATGGTTCAGGCGATGATGTTTGAAATTTTTGTTCTGGCGATTGTCAATGAACTCTATTTTAGCCGGATTCGTAATGATGACATTTATGTTGAAGGTGAACGTCGTCTACAAGCCAAAGTTGAATTATTAAAGAAATTTGAACAACAACAAGGCACTCAAGCTCCTCCATTTTTAGTCTCAGATTTTGGTACTCGTCGTCGTTATAGCCTAGATTGGCAAAGACATGTGATCCAGACCTTCCATGCAGCTGTACCCAATGTGTTTAGAGGTACCAGTAATGTCCTTTTGGCAAAGGAATTAAATATTCATCCCATTGGAACCATGGCGCATGAGTTTCTACAAGCATTCCAAGCGCTAGATGTCCGCTTAAGAGATTTTCAAAAAGCGGCTTTAGAAACCTGGGTACAAGAATATCGTGGTGATTTGGGCATTGCCTTGACCGATGTGGTCGGTATGGATGCATTCTTACAAGATTTTGATTTGTATTTTGCCAAGTTATTCGATGGCTTACGTCATGACAGTGGTGACCCATTTGAATGGGGCGATAAAGCTTATCAGCACTACCGAAAACTAAAAATTGATACTAAAACCAAGATGCTAACCTTTAGTGATGGATTAGATATTGAACGTGCATGGGCGTTGTATCAATACTTTAAAGATCGCTTTCAAGTTAGTTTTGGTATTGGTACCAATTTGACCAATGATATGGGGCAAACGCCACTCAATATTGTGTTAAAACTGGTGGAGTGTAATGGTCAATCGGTGGCGAAAATTTCAGATAGTCCCGGAAAAACCATGACGGATAACGATACTTTCTTGGCTTACTTACGACAGGTCTTTGAAATACCTGAAGTTGTCGAAGCAGTGAAAATTGATATCTGAATTTTTGCTAAAAGAATGTGAAAAATCAGCATATTGGTAAAAAACACTGTGCTAAGATCATTTGTGCTCAAGGTCTTAAAATAGAAAAACGTATGACTACATCAGCCTTTAACTTCGAATTACTCATAGAAGCAGAACAACTTGTGCCATTTTTAGGTCATGACAAAATTCGTATTGTCGATCTAAGTCGTAGCTCTGTGTATGATCAATTACATATTCCACATGCCTTACATGTTAAACCACAACTGTTGGTTCGACAGGAAGAACAAGCTTCAGGGTTATTGCCCGATGAGGACGGTTTAAAAGCGCTGATTGAGTATTTAAACATCTCTCCCGAACATCATGTTGTGGTCTACGATGATGAAGGTGGTGCTTGGGCTGGGCGTTTGATTTGGAATTTACATTGCCTTGGTTTTTATAATACTAGCCTCCTCAATGGCGGAATTCATGCATGGTTGGCAGCAGGCTACCCAACTTCGGCTGAAGCGGAAAGCTTTAGCAAAGTTGAACACTTAGTTACCGTCAATTTACAACATCTTGATCAACACCGAATTGAATATGCCAAACTGTTGCAAAAGGTTGAACAGCAAGCGATTCAAGTTTGGGATTGTCGAACTTCAGAAGAATATACGGGACAGCGTTTAGCAGCGCGACGCGGCGGTCACATTCCAAGTGCACAACATTTTGAATGGAGTACTGCAATTAATCGTCAAAATCATTTAAAATTGCATCCTCTAGAACGCACGCAACAACGTCTAGAACAATTAGGCTTTCAATTTGACCAGCCTGTGGTGGTGTACTGTCAGTCACATCATCGTTCTGGTCTGGCTTATATCTTGGGTCGGTTATTGGATTGGAATATTCAAGCCTATGATGGTGCGTGGAGCGAGTGGGGCAATCGCCTCGATAGTCCAATTATTACTGGAGAATCACCTGCGTGAGTCTTACATCAACGTTAAAAAAACAAATTTTTATCCAAGCACAAAAAGTCATTCCGCAACAGCAACTCAGCCGTGTTGTTGGTAAAGTTGCAGCCAGTGAAAATCCAATTGTTAAAAATTTAGCGATTCAAGCATTTAAAGCACAGTACGGGATAGACCTTTCTATTGCTGAGCAAAGTGATGCTTTAAAATATAAATCATTCAATGAATTTTTTACCCGTGCCTTAAAAGACGGTGTTCGAGAAATTGACGCAGATCAGACCAGTATTGTTTCTCCAGCAGATGGTGCAATTTCTCAGTTGGGTAAAATTAAAGATGGTGATGTCTTTCAGGCCAAAGGCCAAAGTTTTTCTGTAGACAAACTGATTGGCGATCCGCAATTGGCTGCACCATTTATCAATGGTGAATTTGCCACGGTTTATTTGTCACCACGTGATTATCACCGTGTCCATATGCCATTTGCAGGAACGTTGACCGAAACCTTGTATATCCCTGGTGAGTTATTTTCTGTAAACCAAACTACAGCAGAGAATATCCCAGGTTTATTTGCACGTAATGAGCGTATGGTATGTTTGTTTGATACCGAATTAGGACGTATGGCGGTTGTTCTCGTGGGTGCAATGATCGTTGCAGGAATTGAAACTGTGGCGACTGGCAAAGTAAAACCAACAGGGCGTTTAGAGTTAAACCAGCATGATTTAGCCTTAGAAAAGGGTGCTGAGCTTGGACGTTTTTATTTAGGTTCAACCGCAGTTGTATTGTTTGAACAGAATAAAATCACTTGGGATGAACAGTTTAAAGCCAATTCTATTGTGGTGATGGGCGAAGCTTTAGGGCATACCGTTTAATTTGCGTGTTCTATGATGAGGTGCACTTTCTGTTGTAGAAAGTCACCGAGTCTAAACCCTTATGGCATTGAAATAAGACAGCTTTAAAGCCTGTGCATCTGCTAAGGCATTGTGTGGATTTTCAGAGGGGACATGGGTTTCGATTGGATCCTGCATCCATAACTGCATGGTCAGCGGAGGTGTTCGGATACATTTTCCTGCAGAAAGTACCAGACTACGGGTAAACAAGGCAAAGTCTTCTGGCCAATCTGCCACAATTTCAAGACTTGTATATTGAGATAAATAAACCTGTAAGCGACTTTGAAATTGCGCTAATGAAATCGGTTTTTGATTTAAACGAGGCATGACATGGTCTTTAACCCAAGTAATTGGGTCAGCACATTCTAAAACTTCATAAAAATGTTGATTATTCTCGTCAACCAATGCCAGCGAAATTAATTCACCACCAAAGCCATTAAATTCACAATCTAGAAATAGTTTCATTCGAATTAATCAAAAAAAAATCAAATATTAACCTGCAAAATCAAGGCGCTCTTTGGGGAAAACCACTCTAAAAATAGACCCCCGATTTTCTTTAGAATCAATTTCTAAATACGCATTATGTTGCATTAAAACATGCTTCACAATGGCAAGCCCTAAACCTGTTCCACCCGTTTGGCGGCTTCGTGCGCTGTCTACGCGATAAAAGCGTTCGGTTAAACGCGGAATATGTTTTGGATCAATCCCGATCCCGGTATCTTCAACAGTGAAATAACCATGTTCACTGTCATCATGCCAGCCGATTGTAACAGTGCCACCTTTAGGGGTGTATTTAATCGCATTGGTGATTAAATTACTAAACGCACTGGCAAGCTCTGCATCAGAACCAATTAAGTCACAATGACTGTCGATATCTAAATTTAAAGTATGGCCATAATCGACATTGTAGGCTTGTGCATCATCAAAAAGCTGATTCATCAAATTCGGCATATCGATGATTTGATTTTTTGCGACCTGTTTATTGCCTTCCAAACGTGAAAGCAAGAGTAAGTCATTGACCAACGCATTCATACGCCGTGTTTGCGATTGCATTTGTTCAAAGGCACGTTTCCAGCGCGGATTTAAATCTTCTTGGTCGGTAAAGGTTTCGATATAACCACTGAGTACAGTCAGCGGGGTACGAAGTTCATGTGAAATATTGTCGACAAAGTCTTTGCGCATTTGTTCCAGATTATGTACACGTGTGACATCGTAAGCAACGAGCAAACGGCTCTCACTGCCAAAACGTGTTAGTTTAATCTGTACATAATGCTCTTCATAAACCGAAGATTTTATTTTAATGCCATCTGGAGATTGGTCGATATTATTAAAATATTCAATAAAGCTCGGCTGGCGGATAATGGTCAAGATATTACGACCACGATCTAGCGGTTGAATGCCTAACAGTCTTTCCGCAGCAGGATTCCACCATTCAATTTGATGTAATTCATCCGTTAAAACAACAGCTTCTGCTAAAGCTATCAGTGAGGATTGCGCCCGATCAATCAATCCGACCATTTCAGCTTGAACAACCCGTTCTTGGCGTTGTGCACGATAAACATTAAAAAGCAGCGCACCCCAGATACCTTCTAGATTGGGTGGAGAGTCGTAAGGACGATTCGAAATCCACTCATTGACCAAGTATAAAGAGCGTAATTGAAACAGAAAAAAAACAGCAAAACCGATGGAAATACAAATCCAAAAATACCCTATCCCTAAACCAATAAATCCGCCAATGATGAGTAAAAAACCAAGCAGGCGTAAATCTTGTTTTGCAAATTCCCACAAGCTACTGTAACGGAATTTTTTATGTTCTCGTGCAAGATCTGGGACGGGGTAGGGTTCATACATAGAAATTTATTTACCTTGAGAATGCTTAACCTAAAGCAACATCTGCACGGGTAGAGAAGCGATAACCCGTTCCACGTACAGTTTGTACGTAGCGATCAGCACCATAAGGTTCAAGCACTTTACGTAAGCGGCGGATGTGTACATCTATGGTACGGTCTTCAATATACACGTTACCACCCCAGACTTGATCAAGTAACTGGGCACGTGTATAAGCACGTTCAGGATGTGTCATAAAGAATGCCAATAAGCGGTATTCTGTTGGACCCATTTCTAAAATATTATCACTAAAACTGACGCGTTGGCTCACTGGATCAAGTATTAATCCATTGGCATCAATGGTTTTTTCGCCACTGAGTGCATTGGCACGACGAAGGACAGCTTTGATACGCGAAACCAATTCACGGGTAGAGAATGGTTTGGTCATATAGTCGTCTGCACCAGCATCAAGGCCTTGAACTTTATGATCTTCTTCGCCACGTGCTGTCAACATGATGACTGGAATTTCTGCCAAGTTTTCATCACGTTTTAAGCGACGACATAAGTCTACACCGCTCACACCGCCAGGCATCATCCAATCGAGTAAAATCAAAGACGGTCGTTGGTCAACAATCATTTGATGGGCTTGTTTTGCATCTTCAGCTTGCAGGCATTGAAAACCTGCCATATCCAATGAGGTATGAATCATTTCTCGAATCGGAAGTTCGTCATCGACGATTAATATATAGTCATCTTTCACAACGCAATATCCTATGTATGAACGGTGTACCGTCTTTTATTTATGACAGGCTTATTACAAAGATTAATTATGACAGTATCATTGCAAAAAGAAGATGTTGACGAATTTTTGCAAAAAAATGTGACAAATAATCGTCGATATGATGAATAATCCATGACATTTTTAAATAAATGTTCCATTTTGAGAAAAGAAATTTATTTAAACTGAACATAAAAATACGCTATTTGACAGTTTTATGACAATTTTATGACAGGATTGTGCAGGCTAAAAAGCTTATTTAGATGAAAATGAATCAATCAGCGATATAAATACAATTTCACATGCTGAGACAATTTCTTCAAGCGATTGTTTAAATCCACCCATGACCCAGCGCACCGCAATTTGAGTTACATAGCCATTTAAACCTGTGGCAACCAAGGAAATTTCTTGTTCACTGCGTTTAATATGCGGCATCATCAGGGTGACAAAGGAGTGAATTAATCGGTCAAAACGGCCCATCGTTTCATGGATCGTGGCATGATTATGCAGTTCTTGAACCAGCATGGCATCGATATAAATAATACGCGCCACACGTGGATCATTTTTTAACATGGTAAAGATTGCAGTTAAGCCACCACGGATCATGTTTTTAGGATCAGGTGCTGCTTGCATAACCCCTTGCATCACGGTTTGCTGTAATTGTTCGATCAGTTGTAGAAAGATGACTTGGAACAGTTCTTCACTTTTTTTGAAGGACTCATAAAAATAACGTTCAGTCAGCTTGGCTTCATTACAAATATCTTTGACGGTGACAGAAAAAAAGCCATGCGTACCATAAGCTTCAATCCCTGCTTCGATCAACTTTTCTCGACGTGCAAGTTTCCGCTCAGATAAGGACATGCCTTTAAATTGACGCTCTTTGGCTGCTTTATTTATAGTTTTCTTTTCAGTGGAAAGTGGCTCATTCATTGTAAAAAATTACTCGTGTCATATTTGATTGTCACAAAGAAGCGCTTATTTTAGCAATAAAAGCCATTGAAACCTATTCTAGAATTTTTGTATAAAAAAACATCGACTAAATCATAATATAATATTGACAATAATGATTGTCAAAATTATATTGAGCAAGTGAGCTGCACATCACTCTGAATGCTTTGTGCGGGTTTAAAAAAGGATAGACAATGAAAAATTTTAAAAACAAAGTCGCTGCAATTACTGGTGCTGGCTCTGGTATGGGACAACAACTTGCTATTTTATTGGCAAAAGCAGGTTGTCATTTATCCATTAGTGATGTGAATGAAAAAGGTTTAGCTGAAACCGTTGAACTGGTCAAACCGTATAATGTTCGTGTGACCTCAAAGAAAGTGAATGTTGCCAAAGTTGAAGAAATGCGAGCTTGGGCTGCGGATACGGTGCAAAATCATGGTTCTGTAAACATGATTTTTAACAATGCTGGTGTGGCTTTAGGTTCTACGGTAGAAGGTGCATCTTATGACGAACTAGAATGGATTATGGATATCAATTTCTGGGGCGTTGTATACGGAACAAAAGAATTTTTGCCTTATATCAAAAAAACAGGTGATGGGCATATCATCAACATTTCGAGCTTGTTTGGTTTAACCGCGCAACCGACTCAGTCTGCATATAATGCATCTAAATTTGCGGTACGTGGTTTTACTGAATCATTACGTCAAGAATTAGATATCGAAAAGTGTGGTGTATCAGCGCTATGTGTTCATCCAGGCGGCATTCGTACCAATATTGCAAATGATGCACGTATGAATGACAGCTTACGTTCTTTAGGAATGAACCCTGAGAAATCAGCTAAAGCATTTAATAAACTATTACGTATGCCACCAGAAGATGCTGCTCAACAAATGTTGGATGCTGTACTGAAAGACAAACGTCGTTTGCTTATTGGAAATGATGCAAAAACCTTAGATTTAATTCAGCGTATTTTACCGACTGGATATCAAAAAATTACAGGTTTTGCGACCAAGTTTAGTAAAAAGCTAGAACCAAAATAATTGATTTATAAAATGAAAAAACCGTCAAGCTGACGGTTTTTTCATTTTAGATATTGTGAAATAATCTGTTGAATTAGAACTCAATATCCATTCATTTAAATTAAAATCTCAATGGTTTTCTTTTTCCAAACAAATTGATAATACAAACCTTGCATAAGGCATAGACTGAAAAAGGTCAGTGCAAGCGCATACCAAATGCCTTGTAAACCAAACCACTGACTAAATAAATAAGCACATGGAACTTCAATGAGCAGGATGGATAAAATATTAAAAATCATAGGAACAGTCACGGTTCCGCTGGCCCGCATGATTGAGGCAAAAATTGCACTTGCACCAAAGAATATAATCGACCACAACACGATAAATAGTAATTGTTGCCCCAATTCAATCACTGATGGATCTGTAATAAACAACGCCATCAAATATTTTGAACAAATATAGGCCAAGAGTACCAATGAACCTGTAATCACAATATTACTCAGCAGCGCCGTTCGCGTCACTTTTGCCAACAGCTCAGATTTCCCAGCACCAATCGCTTGAGCGGCAAAGATGGAACCCGCAATGGCAATCGACAATGCAGGGAATTGGATATAGTTGAGCACTTGGTTGACTGCACCATAGGCCGCTGTTGCATGTGCACCATGTTGGTTAACCAGTCCAATCACCACCAGACCTGCGACCGAGTTGGTCACCATTTGAATACCTGTCGGCACACCCAAGCGCAAAATACTGCGACTAAATTGTGGGTGATAGCGGATATGTTGGATTAACGCTGAATCTGGTCTTAAAGCATGATCTTTTTTATTCAAATAGATATAGAGAAAAGTTAAGGTCGAAATAAAGCCTAAGCCACTGGCAATCGCTGGAGCAATAATACCAAGCTTAGGTAGACCAAAATAACCGCCAATCAAGGCTGGGGTTACAATCACACCCACAATGATCGTCAGACTTGATGCCATCAAGGGTGTAGTACTGTCACCCACACCCCGTAAAATAGAGGTGTAGGTGATGTAGATGAATAGAAAAGGGCTACTCATTAACATCCATTGAACATAGGGCAGTGCAAGATGCATGATTTTGGGATCTATACCCAAAAGTAATAGAATTTCTTTGGCAAAAAACACCCCTAAAAAGGCAATGATTGATCCACCAATCAGGGTCATAAATAACAATGCACCAACAATGGTACGCACTTTTTCGATATCTTTGGCGCCCCACGCTTGCCCAACCAGCACAGTTGCACCTGTAGATAGACCAATCACAAAAGCCAGCAATAAAAATAGAATCGGGAAAAATACCGAAATTGCAGCAATCGCTTCTACACCGAGCATCTGTCCAACAAAAATGGTATTAATTGTTCCAGACAGATTTTGCAGAATATTGGTTAGAATCAGTGGGCCAAGGAAGATTAAAAAAACCTTCCAGAATTTGGGTTGGTGAAGCATATCGGGACGAGCTGGCATCTTTTATTCTACTGTCTATTTCGAGTGTCTTTATCTTATTGATAATATAACAAACGCTGGGTAAAAAGCCTGAGTATTTGAGTAACTCAGGCTTTAATTTTACAGAGATGATCTGTATGGGTTGGGATTAAATTTGATTTAAAATTTCACAGGCCTGAATCAAAGTTTGCTCCTTTTTAGCAAAACAAAAACGCACTAAACGTAAGTTTTTAGGGGCTTGCTTATAAAAAACAGAAACTGGAATCGCCACAATTTTATGTTCTTCCGCTAAGAATTTACACATCTCTACATCATTTAAATCTGGGCGAATTTGGCTGTAGTCAACATTTTGAAAGAATGTGCCTTGAGAGGGAATTAAACTAAATTTTGAATCCGCAATACCTGAAATAAATAGGTCACGCTTTTGCTGATAAAAGCTTGATAGCCCGTCAATATGTTCAGGATGTTGTTGCATAAAATTGGCAAGCGCCATTTGTACGGGGGTTACCCCACAGAAGTTGGCAAATTGATAAATTTGACGAAATACTTTCATAAGCTCTGGTGTCGCAATGCAATAACCTGTTTTCCAACCTGTCACATGAAAGGTCTTACCAAAAGAGCCCACCACAAAACTACGATCTCTAAGTTCTGGAAATGATAATGCCGAATAATGTTTTTCGCCGTCAAAAATTAGATGTTCATAGACTTCGTCTGAAAGCACAATAATATTTTTATCTTGAATCAGTTCAATTAAATTTAGCCAGTCTTGTTTAGACCAAATCGCCCCAGTTGGATTGTGCGGGGTATTTACTATGACCATACGGGTTTTATCTGTAATCGCAGATTTGACTTGATTCCAATCCACAGAAAACTCAGGTGCATTGAGCAGGATATGAATAGCTTTACCACCGACCAATTGCACGCTTGGTGCATAGCTGTCATAGCTTGGATCAAAAATAATCACTTCATCGTCTTGATGAATGATGGCTTGTATTACGCTAAAAATCCCGATCGTTGCCCCCGGGGTGATGGTGATTTCTGTGACAGGATCAAGTTGTAATTGATCACGGTTTAAAAACAGTTGCGCCAGTTGTTCTCTTAGCGCTAATAAACCATCGCCAGCAGCGTATTGGTTAAAACCGTCTAATGTGGCTTGGCTGAGTGCTTGTAGCAAAGCTGGTGGTGCATCAAAGTCTGGAAAACCTTGTGACAAGTTAAGGGCGTTAAGACGATGTGCCATAGCGGTCATGATGCTAAAAATGGTGACGCCTTGTGCAGGAAGTTTGGAGTGGATTTCGATCATGACCAGACTAATTTTATAAATGCATTGGTGGCAGTTTAGCAGGTCGTTTTAATGAGCTGAATAGGATTAAGAAATCTATTGGTTAGGGGAGACAATGGGTGTTCAAGATAGATGAAGTTAGGTTTTGGATGTGAGGTAATGTTTTGTTACATAATATATTGGGGGAGTAAGGTTGGTATGAATGTTGTGAAGCCTGTATGTTATCAATAGTTAAAGGTAGATATGACTTCGTATAATGCCCATTATGTTAAGTGGATAGTGATTTAGTGGAAAATTCAAATATTGGAAATTACGCATAAGAGATTTCTGTTAAATAAAAATTTTTAACCTATTCTAGTATTTATTTTATTTTTTTGGCAAAGTACTGAAATTAATTATCTTTATTAAAAGTATTTTCATGCTAGAAATTATTAACAACAATTGGTTCATTGGTATTGTTGGAGGTTCTATTAGTGGTCTTCTTGTTTGGTTTATAACAAATTATCTTTTTAAAAGTAAGCAGACACAAGCGTACATACAAAAAGTACTATCTGTTAATAGAGAATTAATTTATTCCCTTAGATCAGGGATTTCTCAAAAAGATTTACCAAATTTAGAAGTATTAGCAGCATTAAGATCTGCGACTTCTAGAAAGTATTCTGTTGATATTAATGATATTTATACAAATAAAGAATTAGCTGAAGAGTTAATAAAAGAAGTAATGGATTCTAGTTTTATTCCTGTAGAGTCTAAAGCAAGTTTCTGTGCTTTACTAAGTCCTTTAATAAAAGAAGAGTTACCAAAAGAACAGCTTCTTGAGGATAAAAAAATAAGACTTGATTATAAAAATGACTTGATCCACACAATGTCATTAACATTGTCTATATTAGTAGCAGTATTTACATTTTTAGCAACGGTTACCCAAACGATGCCAAATTTATCATATATAGCTAATGATAGATTTCTAATAGGTATTATTATACCAACACTAACAGCAATTTTAGCTACGACTGTTGCTATATTTTCTGTGCGTATCAGTAGAGCTAAACTGAAAAAAAGAGATCATATAAATAATGACTTAATGGGGAGCATTAACAAAACTATCACTAGTGATAGTCGAGACATTGAGAAAAATCAGCTAAATAATAAGAAAATAGATAATACTGTTGATCGTATTAATTAATTTTCCTAAAATTAACATAATACAGCTTATACGAAATTATTGAAATTTTCATTTTTATATCAATATTTTAGTCAAAGCCGTTCTAGAGTTCAGCGCACTGGAACGGCTTTTGATTGATTTTTCACGTTCCACGATTTTTAAATCAAATTTTCGCATGATTGAAAATCATAAAGACTTTTTTGATCAAATATTTTTGAACATACTAGATTGAATAGCTTTTTTTTACTGGTTTGGTTAAAACCCTTTAACTTCTAATAGCTCATCCTGAGTATTTGGAACATGACCAAAGTTGTACTTATCCTTAGTTTGAAAGAATATATCAAAGCTTTGGCTCATTAAGGGATCACATAGGCTTTGCTTCTGATAAATCGGTGCTATTCGGCTGATGTAGTAATTTACCCAATCCGTTGGATTGGAGAAAGTTGAATAGTCTTTTAGATCTCTATAGAGATGCTGTAAGTCTGTTGAAATGCTCTCAATGTTGGCGTGAAAGAGCCAAACTGATATATCCAGTGGTTTAACAGCAATCAGTTTGTATGGTTGTAATGGATCAAATCGCTCGATTTTATAGAGCTGTGCACCATGTTCGCTATAACTGGAGCACAACAATTTCGTATTTTCCACTTGGAAATAATTTGTTCCAATTTCTAACTCTCTCATCTGTCTTGAAATTTCAAGGCATTTAGGAAGTTTGTTTAGATCGGAATGCGCTAATTTTTTAAATAATTCAATAGATCTACTAACAACGTAGCTTTCACCAGTACCTGTAATGATACCGTTATCCCACGGATAAATTTTTGAAGCCATTTCTATGTTGAATTGGCTTTCCGTTGTTTCTTTTAAAACAATTTTCTTATTGTCTGCTGCAATAATGGCGCTGTCATTTAATTGTATCGCAATGATAAAAGTCATAATTTTATTGTAAGTTTTGAATTATTGAATTTTTATATTAAACTATATTTACAACTTATTTTATAAAAACTTAATAAAAAGGTGGGCTATGGCAGGTGGTTCTCAAATTATTATCAATAAAAATGGGATAACTATAATCACTCCAGCAAAGTTTGAAGTAAAAGCTGGGCAGCATATTTTTAAGAGCGGGGCAAAGGTGGAAACAAGATTACCTTTCCTCCCTGAAGGTACTACATACAATTTACGATATTTATTTACTGATGATAATGGAATTCCTTATAAAAATACGCCATATACAGCAATCTATCCGAATGGATCGGAAATAAAAGGTATGACAGATAAGGATGGTTACTCATCTACATTCTTTTCAAATGAAGAAAAAGACGTCCAAATTCATTTGGAGCTAAAATAAAAATGGGTATTCCACCAAGAAAGACTTCAACAGCAAGAACTTCTACTCAAGAAAATAATATACAACATATTAAAATTACTAGGAAAAAACAATTATTTCTTTTATTCTGGGTTGCTGAAAAAGATGTTGGTAAGGATTTTTTTAAAGAATCAGCTCAAACGAGATTAATAAATATTAAAACACTCAAAAATTTTGATGAAACTATCCATAAGGTTCATTGCCCTCCTTTACATGGATTCACCGAAATTCAAAAAATTATAGATTATTGGGTTAATCATTATGGTGGGAAAGATCTAGCTGAAGTAAAAGAAGTAAGCTTTTTTTCACATGCTGGGTTAGATGGTCCTATTATTTATAGTGCAATAAATAACACTCCAGTGGAAATGTTAGAGCCTCAATATAAATCACAACTCATTATGGAATATTGGCAAAAAATTAATTTCTATTGGGCTAAAGACTCTAGACTAAATTTTTTTGGTTGTAATACTGCATATTATAAGAACAAAAATAAACGTTTTGTTCGTCAAGTTTCACAGTCTAATAATGTTAAAGATATCATTGTTTCAGGACAGTCTACTTCTTCTTTTCCTTCATTTTACCCAGATAAAAGATTTACAAGTTTAGCAAGGTCATTAACTTTTAAAAACGGACTGACATCAGATCCTTACGATAAAATTAATCTCAGCCCTTCAGTCGCTTGGGATGTTGGACCAACATATATGGTTGGTGGAAATGAAGGGGAAGGGAAGAAAGCTTTAAAACGCAGTGAGAATACTCCAGTGAATAAAATGCTTTTTTATAAGAATGATTTATTACTATCAGAATCATCTCAATCTTTTTTTAATGATCATAGAGTTGATCGTAAGAATGATGATGGTTCTAAAGAATATGCAGCGTTAATTCATTGGAGAGCAAATGGCTTTGATAAATAAAAAAATAATTTTTCTGATCTTCTTTATATTTTTCTTAGGATGTTCACAAGATATGCAAGAGTCCACTCATTTAAATTTTAGTATAGAAAATAAGGAAAGTTTGAAAGATTTAAATGTAAATTTATTTACATATAGAAAAGATTTTAATTCAAAATGGTACGGTTTGGTTAAGAAGGAAACAATTGTTAATCAAGGAGATTTAATAAAAAAAACTTCGATTAATTCTAATGTTTTTTATTATGAATTTTATGTGTTTAATACTAATTTTAATAAAATGTATTATACCGAAAATATTATTAAGGATAGTGTTGTAGAAAATAACTACTCTTTTGCAGAGGATCACCTAAAATTTAAAGTTTATAAAAATAAAGAGTTGTTTAGCGATGGTATTTTGTACTACAAAAAATTTGAAAACTCTGGAGAAAAAAAATTTATTTACTATGATCCGAACAAAGCAAAGTTTGAACTTACACAATTAGAGCCTGATACAATTACGATCCTAGAATCTATGACATTTGAAGAGTTGTTAGAAACAGATAAGCTATTAAATAAAGATATTTTAAAATTAAAAAATATATCGATGAGTCAAAAGAAAAAGTTAATTGAGGCACATAATATGAAGAAATTTGAAAATTGAACTTATAACAGTATTTAAATCAATGCAATATAGCTCTTTTACAAATAAAAAAATGATCATGAGTAGTGAATTATATTGGTATTGAAATTTTCTTCTCCCTCTGGGAGAAGGCTAGGATGAGGGAAATTTTATGTTGATCTATAGTTTTAAAAGGGCTGATGAAAGAAGTCTATTGTAATGATTTTAAATCACAACGAGAAATAGAGATTATAAATTAAGGATTTAACTATGGTTTTAAAGTTATTTACAATTTTTATAGGATTAATAGTTATGGTTTCATGCTCAAACATATCTTCGCAGAATTATGAAACAAATGTAGATATTATCTTTGATAAATCTATAGATAATAATGACTTAAAGTTGGTGGTAAATCCGTATGGGTATCTTTTAGATGGACATGAATTAAAAAAATATATAGGAAAAACTAGCAATCATACTGTTTTATTTAAAGATGGGAGAATGCAAATTTATAAAAAAGAAAATATAAAAACTTTTAGTGATTATTATATCTACGCAAAATATAAAAATCAGTACGCAAAATGAAGTATACCAATGGTTTAGTCATGGGTGATAATAAAACTGATATCAAAATATTTATAAATATGTCTGAAAATATTGCATATTTATCTTCGAGTGAAACTTCTTCTAGCGTTGAAACTATCCATCAAAATTCTTTTAAAGATAAAGAAAAATTTAGTCAGGATGATATGAATATGTTAAAAAATCTAGATGATTTAAATTAACATAACAACGAAAAGTTTTAAGTTGAATAGTTAAGAAAACAGCAGTTCTGCACCAATTAGTGAATGAGAAATTTCATAGATAATAATTTATTTAATGACTTTGCTTCTTCAATTAAAGAAGCTGGATCAATCGAACGTAAAGAGCTTTAAGCAAGTCTAATTACTTATCTTGCAGACGAGAGGTTTGTTATTTCAATGGATGATGACGTTGCTCATGGCGAATAGCTTTGCTCCAGTTAGTAATTTCTGGAATATCAGAAAGGTCTATGTGTTCGTCAGAGATTTTACCTCTCGCAACTAAACGTTGGATTTCTGTTTCACGTTTGTCTTTGAACTTTTCATTAAGTTCTTCTTTTGTATATCTAACCATGCTCATATTTTCTTCTCTCCGTTTTAGTGGCATCTTTGGCTCTGAGTAAACGAATGATTTCGGTGTGATCTTCTAATTTAATACTATAGCAACTAACAAACCATAAATCATATTTATGGTTTGCCAAACCTCTTTTCCACTAACAAACCCTTATAAAAGATTTTTTAATTAAGACTTATCAGAAAATTAAAGGTATTACCCTTTAATTTTCTGATATTAACCAAGATTGAGTTATAAGGCGTGATCAATCTTTATAGATGACGCAAACTATAACGCAATGTTGTTTATAGGGGCAAAGTGGGTTGACTTGTCGTAGGATCCTTACTATAACTTATTTATAATAATTTTAGCGATACTACAATAATGGAAAATAAATCAATCACATATAAAACTTTATGGGTCTTTGCACTCATTCTAAGTTTAGGATTCATTATCTCGGCAAGTGTCATGGGCTATGCACTTAAGCAGTTTAATGGTGAAAAAAATTCAATAGTCGTCAAAGGGTTGGCTGAAAAACCCATACAAGCAGATCTAGCGCGCTGGGAGATTCATCTGCAAACCAGTCGTGCTTCAGACAGTGTTTCAGCCGCCTATCAATTGTTAGATCAAGAAGTAAAAGCACTACAAGATTTCTTTATTGAGCATGGATTTAAAGCAACAGAAATGAAACTGGGTAATAAAAGCTCTCAACCCTATTATGAAGAAGTGAATCAAGGCGAGGGGAAATTTACCCGCGAGTTTAGAGGCTATACTGCGATGCAATCACTAGTGATAAATAGTCGTGATATTCAAAAGATTGAGAAAGCCGCAAAAGATGCGTATTTATTAGATGAAAAGGGGATCTCCATCGAGCAAAAACCGCAGTATTTGGTGTCGAATCTAGAAGAAATAAAAATGTCATTGATCGCCAATGCAACTAAAAATGCGCATAGCCGTGCCAATGAGTTTGCAAAAGTCGGTGGGGTAAAAGTCGGTGCGATGCGTTCTGCAAGTCAAGGTGCGTTTTATATTTTACCTGAAAGTGGTTCTGATGATGACAGTGATTATGGCGGTGCTTATGACAAAGCCACCATTAATAAAATTGCGCGGGTTGTCGTGACCATCAATTATGCGATTGATTGATACAGCATTTAAATTGATAAAAGTGCAGTGCTAAAAAATGGGAGCTAGACTCCCATTTTTTTATATTCTCAAATCGCAAAATCAATCACAGCACGAATCACACCTAAACTTAGACCAATAAATGCACCCACCACAACACCATTAACACGGATCATATGTAAATCACCGCCTACCTCATTTTCAATCTTGGCGATCATTTCGGTAGAGTCCCATTCATGGATACGTTGACTAATAAACTTAATCACTTTCTCACTATATTGGTCACTTAAATTGATGGCAATTCCGCTGATTCGATCATTCAGCAATTCACGTACAGACTGATTTTGCATCAAGTTTTCACCGAGCTGCTGAATGGCGATACGTAAATTCATGGCAATACCCGAGTCTGCTTTAAGCAAGTCAGATTTAACCGCATCACATAAAATCACCACAGCACCAGTAATAAAGTTGAGTACTGGTTCGCTGTCTAACAGGGCATTCTTGGTTTCATTTAAACTGATGCTGGCATGGCTATTGTTATCCGCCAATTGCAACATAAGCTCATGTGCAGCTTCTTCAATTTTTTGACGAATTGGATGCTCCTGATCAGCAAGCATGGATTCCACTTTTTCAATCACTGAATCAATGGTGCGTTGCTCAACATCAATCCCAATCCAGCTGGCACCTTTGGCAAGGCGTGAAACACCAAGCTCTTTAAACATAGTTTGGGTAATTTCACGGGTTTTTTCAGGATGGGTCATCATCCATTCATGGGCGATATCCAGTCCACGTTGTAATACATCTTGATGGAAATCATTTTCTAAAACTGCACGCAACATTTCACTTGCCAATTGGTTCATTCGAGTATTTCGAACCCATTGCACACTGTTGTTTTGAATAAAGCGTCCAATTTGGTCTTGCCCGACAAATTCGAAAATTTTAGGAACAGTCTGCTGAATTACGTCCACCACTTGACCGTTATTTTTAGGATTGGCCAGCCATTGACCCACAGCAAAACTAAGATCAATACTTTTTAAACTACGTTCAACAATTTGTGGGGAGAGAAAATTTTCTTGGACAAATTTACCCATCGATTCCGCAATACGTGCTTTATTACGTGGAATGATTTCGGTGTGATCTTTGAGGAATTTAGGAATGGGAATTTTCCCAAAGGGATTGCGAAACAACACGGTAATCGCATACCAATCGGCTAAGCCACCGACCACGCCAGCTTCAGCACCCAGCATGAGAATATGAATAAACCAAGCATACTCAGGCATCAGTTTGGCGGAAATGATCAAAGCAAACCATGCGACAACAGCCACCACCAAAGCGATGGTCGCAAAGCGTTTGCTTCGATCTAAGTTTGGAATTTCATTGAGAACTTCACTTTGTTCAATTCCGCTCATTCATTTTCCTAAATCGATTTCTACATTTTTATTTCGTTGATGTTACCGCATCAGGCTGTGGTTGCAGTACTTGTCCTGTCGGACTAACACCATATTTTTGTCCTAAAGATTGCAAAATCAGACGAGCGTCAAAAGCATCATTCGGTGATGATTTTTTATCTTTATAACATTCTATCGTATAGGAAATTTGCACAGGGTCAATGGTCACCACTTGTGGCATATCATAAAATGGGTCATTCCAGAACACAGGATGACGACGATAGCCCCAGCCATATGGATAGTAGTTTGATGATGGGTAAACTACTGCTTTACGAGGCGGTTGCTGAGTGCGATTAATTGGATCATCTAAAACCTTGAAGTAAGTAAACCCATTTAAAAGCGTTGTTTGTGCGGCTTTGACAAGGTTAATTTCTTCAGCTGTTCCAAAACTCATATTGCTATTGCCTTGGAAGCTGATGCGATAGCTATGATCGTTAAGTGGAACCGTAGTGTATTGCCCAAGCTGGTCAAAGGTACGTGGTTTGCTTGGTGTCGTCGCACAACCTGTGATGGTGAGCGCCGCTGCAATAGTTAGACCAATGAGTACTTTGTTCATGTGTCTCTCCTTTCCATTCTTCTGGATGGAATTTAATGAATTTATAATCCTCAGTATATTGTTCTAAATTGATGGACTGACAATGAATTTCAAGAAGAATTTTGTTAATTCAAAATGATACTCAACAAGATAAATGACTGTTCACGTAAAATTTAAACAATAAGCCCTATATTATGCGTATTTGATCCATGATAAAAAAATAAAGACTGTTGAGAGTGAAGGCTGTTGAGAGAGGGTTAAATGAGTATTCAAATTAAAGGTTATATTGCAACAAGTGCAGATGGCTATATTGCAACACTGGATGGTTCTGTAGCCTTTTTAGCGCCATTTCAAAGTATTGACTGTGGATATGATGGTTTTATCCAAGATATCGATATCGTGATTATGGGGCGTAAAACCTATGAAGTGATTTGTTCTTTTGGTGAGGCGTGGCCCTATCCAAACCAGAAAGGATTTATCGTCACTTCTAATCCTGATTTAGCTTTAACTCATGCCTCGCTTTCGCGGTGGAACTTAGGTGTGGATGAACTTGTTGAGCATCTCAAACAGAATTATAACGGCAATGTCTGGATTGTCGGTGGAACACAATTGCAGAATACCTTTATTGAACAGAAGCTGCTCAATACTTTAGAGGTTTTTATCATGCCTGTTCTTCTTGGAAAGGGCATACCGCTCTTTTCAAGTTTTGACTCGCATGAACAGCAGTTAAAGTCCATACATGCAGAAATGATTGAAAATACCATTATTAAACACAGCTATGTTTTCTAACGCTTGTTGTTTCTGATGGATCAGCATGCTTTGATGCGCGGGTCAAACAGCTTATGCAAAATATTTCTGCATAAGCTGTTTAGATAAAAATAAATAGGATTAAAAATGACTATTCGGCTGTTTTAAAAATTCAATTTCTTCTGCCGTTGAGCTTCGCCCTAAAATTTGATTACGGTGAGGATAACGTCCAAAACGATCAATAATCACTTTATGCTTTTTCTCAAAATCTAAATTGAGTGGATTACCCAGCTCTTCAAAAAGTTGTAAAGCTTGGATATGGATAATTTTTGATTCACTATGCATAAATGGCATATACAGGAATGAACGCTGTTCGGGGCTTAATTGCTGATCTAAATTTAGCTGAATTGCTTCTTGTGCTAGCGCAAGTGCCAAGGCATCTTGTGCAAAAGATTCAGCATGATCTCGATACAAATTACGCGAGAATTGATCTAAAACAATAATTTCAGCCAAGCGACCTTCTGCTGTGGCACGCCAAGTCCATAGCTCACAATGTTTGGCTTGATCCAAGGTATGTGCAAATCGCTGGTGCAAAGTTTGATCGAATGCGTCACTTTTTGCGAACCAAAATGGTTGAGTTTCTTCACTAAACCAAAAATCGATAATTTCTTGATAATTCATAGTAGTTACAATTCTTTAGTGGTAATTTTTCTATAAAATCACAAATTTTAGATGTCTTGTAGAGGTAGTTTGTGTTAAAAACTTTTCCGAAATAAAGTGAATAATTCATTTAAAACAACGATGCTTATACGTGTATATCGATAAATAACGTTATACTGCGCGCATCAAAACATTTTATTTTAAAAAATTCTTTAAGATAAGCGAGTAAGTATGAGTCAACCCGAAACGATTTCCCAATCTTTAGTACCAAATTGGGTGGATTCTACCTTATTCAGAGGCATGTTACGTGGCATCGAACGTGAAAGCCTGCGTATGCAAAGTAATGGCTTTTTATCACAGGCTGATCATCCTCAGTCTTTAGGCTCAGCCCTAACACATCCGCATATCACCACAGATTATTCAGAAGCTTTGATGGAGTTTATTACACCTCCCAAAGAAAGCATTCCTGAAGCATTAAGCTTTTTAACCGATGTACATGCTGTTGTGCATCGCCATTTAGAAAATGATGAAAAGCTATGGACTTTGTCCATGCCATGTATGCTGGATGACAAAGAAGAAAATATCCGTTTGGCACAATATGGTACATCCAATATTGGTCAATTCAAAACCTTATACCGTCATGGTCTCGGCATCCGTTATGGGCGCCGTATGCAGACGATTTCGGGTGTGCATTATAATGTGTCTTTCCCAGATGCGTTATTTGAACAATTACAACAACACGAAAGCAATCAAGCGCTTAAAGCATTAAGCCTGCAAGATTATCGCAGTCATCGTTATCTTGGATTAATCCGTAACTTTATTCGTTTAACTCCTCTCGTGATGTATTTGGTAGGTGCCAGCCCTTCAGTCTGTAAATGCTTTATGACAGGGCGTGAGCATCAATTGTTGCCTTTAATCAAAGGCACATTATTTCTACCTTATGCCACAGCATTGCGTATGGGGCGTTTTGGTTATCAAAATTCTGCACAAAAACAATTGGGTATTCATTACAATAATTTAGAAAGTTATGTGGCTGAATTACAAAAAGCAGTCAATTCACCTTATGCACAGTTTAGTCATTTAGGTTTAAACGATGCCAATGGTCAGCCGATTCAAATTAATGATCACGTCTTACAAATTGAAAATGAATACTACAGCTTAGTCCGTCCAAAACAAGTGCCACAAGCAGGGGAAACGCCATCTCAGGCCTTGTCAAATCGTGGGATTGGCTATGTTGAGTTACGCGCGGTAGATGTAAATCCATACAGTGCGATTGGCATCGATGAGGATACAGCAGGCTTCTTGGAAGTGGTTGCGTTGTATTGCTTGCTTAAAGAAAGCCCAGATTTATGGGATGAAGAACAAGATATTATTGAGCAAAATCAGGCTGAAGTGGTCAATCGTGGTCGTGCGCCAAATGCGAAAATCATTGAAGCGGGTGTTGAATATCCATTACTTGAGTGGATTCAACAACATGTCACCGCCATGCAACCACTTGCAGATCTACTCAACCAATCCTATGCAACAGATTTATATCGCCAAGCGTTGATGGTGATGCAAACACGTATTGATGATGTGGATGAAACACTATCAGCGCATGTGATTGCCGATACTGTAGAGCAAGGTGGTACATGGAATTTTGGTGGCTATATGGCCAATCAACATATCCAAAGTTACGAACAACATGTATTAAGTCCGGAAACTTTAGCGTATTTTGAGGGGCTTACTCGAACATCTCTCGCAGAACAACAGCAACTTGAACAAAATACAAGTATAAGTTTCGAGGATTATCTGAGTAAATTTAGATAAAGCATTAATTAGATAATGAGGAAGTTCCATGCAATGGCGTAGTTATCGCTTCGTAAGTGGTCTTTTATTTTTGGCAAGTGTGATTGGTATGTCATTTGCGCTCTATTTAGAGCATGTACAAGGCCTTGTGCCATGTCCACTATGCGTATTTCAACGTATTGGATTGATTGGTCTAGGGCTAATTTCACTGATTGCCTTTTTGCATAACCCAAAAACAAATGTATTTAAACGCATTTATAGCTTTTTGGGTTTAGCTGCGATTTCTTGGTCAGTTGGTGTTGCCGCTCGTCATGTGTGGCTACAGAATCTACCCAAAGATCAGGTCCCAAGTTGTGGTCCCGGTCTGGACTATTGGGTCAACACTTTGCCTTTAAAGGCTGTGTTTGAAAATGTGCTTAAGGGTTCTGGCGAATGTGCCATGGTTGATTGGACTTTCTTAGGACAGTCTTTACCTGTTTGGTCATTACTGTTTTTCAGTGTATTGGCATTGATCAGTCTGTGGCAGTTGTTTAGAAAGTACTAATTTAAAAACATTAAGAGCCAGTCTAAACTGGCTCTTTTTTCATATAAACTTCAATTATTTATAAATCAAGCAAAATCATGAATCATAAAATAAATTTAGCCGGGATCGGCATACTGGTCTGCTTGGCTACAACACAAGTCTCTGCAAAACCAGCCAACAATGTGGTCAGTAAAGATGTGTCTTGTCAGTTTAAATCTAAGTTTGATGACACTATTCCAGCCGATGTTTCCTATATCAAATTGGGCGCTCAGCCATTTAAAAAATTTATTGTCGATCCAGATTATTTTTCAAGTCGAATTGAAGACTGTCAGTTACATGGCGGCAGATACTACGTATTGTCTGTGTCGCAGAGCCATCCTGCTAGAACGCTTGCCCAGTCGCTGATTGGGGTGACGCAATTTGATTTAACAGGCAAAAAGCTCAGCCAAAAATTTTATAATAAAGCTTGGACTTGTGAATTAAAACAAGGCTTTATTGCAAAAAATCAACGCTTATTGATCGATACCCAATGTGCAGAAAAATCAAACTTTGATGAATATGGTGACATGATTGATCCTCAGCAGAACAAGTCTTATCAAATTGAAGTGAAATAGCAAAAAAGGCTGATTGAAGATCAGCTTTTTTGCAATTAAGTTTCAACAATCCCTTGCATACTTTCTAATTTAATCAAGTATTTGCGAATTTGTTCTTCTGCCAATTCATCATGGTGCGGATAAAACCATTTGGCAATTTGTTCCGAAACCAAAGGATGATATTGAATCTCAAGATGGTTTAAGCCATAAAACACAGCTTTATGCGATTCAGGTAATTTCAACTGGAAACGTGGGTTCGGGTGTTCACCCAAGGCACTTTTAACACTGACCAGATAGTCGCCAATCACTTTTAAGGTGCGGTTTTTGCGGTTTTCAAACTCCAAGGTACCTGCAATTAAAAAGGTATTGATATGCGATGGTAGCGGAGCTGGTTTACGGTTGTCATCCATCAAACCAATACGGGCATTGTTATGCTCCCAGTCATCATCTCGAACACTTCCATAACGCAAGTCTAAGATGCCATTACTGCGGATATTGACGATATGGCTGATCATTTTAACAATCGGGAAATTACCCACTTTCTCTTGCATGGCAAATCCGAAACGTTCTAATAACGCACCATGATGCGGAGAACCAATACAAACCAGATTCTCAACCATGTGGAACCACTGGTGCATGTTTTGTTTGCCATAGAACAGCGCACTGCGAGAAACCAAGCCACCCATACTGTGGCCAATTAAATCAATACTGGTAATGCGAGGGTTACGTTTGATTAAATCTTCTAAAAGATTTGCCAATGAACGTCCATTGGCTGAAATTCTGCGTCCAGTATTGTAGTGAAAATACAACATGGTGTTGTGATCACGTTGCGCCAAGAGTTTCTCACCAATACCGCCATTGTTACGATTGGTCCAGTCTTGATAATTCATACATAAACCGTGAGAGAAAATCACCACACGGCCAGCCAAATCACCTTGCTGTAATGAACCATAATGATCATAGAGCACAGGTGACAGTGCGAGCGGATTATGAGTTGCCAACAAATAATCGCCCAGTACCCCATTTAAAACACTGACCAAAAAAGTCATGTGAGAGGTCAATGGCTTATCATGTAAATTTGGAAAACGTTCAATGGTTTTACGTAAAATTGGAGCAATCAGGTGGCTACCATAATTTTGCAATGCGTGATAACCAAATTGATAGAATTTATCGACAATTGGACGGGATTGAAATCGTTTGGCTTTTTGTTTACTTAAGCCAAAAATACTCAGCAACATTTCACGTTGAATCGACTGGATGAAGTCTTGAACCATGCCACTGAGTGGCGTGCTGACTAACTGCGCTAAACCTTCTAATACGTCGGCCTGACTTGGAGGCGAACGATCCCACTTACAATAGGTTTCGTGTAAAGGGGTTAAGCTTGGCATTGTTATTTCCTCATCCATATTGATCTGGAACAAAGACTTTATTTTTGCTGTAGATCAATGTATAAATCCCTAGGCAATCATCTTATCTTGTTCATCCTGAACGCTATTTAAAATACCGATAATTGCGATTAAGTTTTAGTTTTTTGTCGGACAATATCCCGACATATACAAATTAAAACAATAATGTGATTTGAATCACATTAAAAATTAAAACATTGGTGGTAAAAAAGCAAACTATTTTCAATGAATATTATTTATTTACATGGTTTTAAAAGTAGTCCTTTATCAATAAAAGGGCAACAACTAGATGATTATTGTCGATGCTATTCATCGCATAGTGTGCATTTGCCTGATTTAAACCAGCATCCGCAACTGGTTTTAGATCAAATTTCAGCGCTCATTGAAAAATTGCCTGATGTTGCACTGGTGGGGAGTAGCTTTGGTGGCTTTTATGCGACACAATTGGTCGCAAAATATGGTGTGCCTGCTGTTTTAATTAATCCAGCTATGCGACCATGGCAATTGTTCAGTAACTTATTTGGGATTGAACAAATTCCCTATAAGATCAATGAACAATGGACTTTAGATCGTTTACAACTTGACTACTTGGAAGCGATTGCCGTGCCATTTGTACAAGATGCAGACAAAATACTGGTCTTATTGCAACAAGGTGATGAAGTTTTAGATTATCGTGACGCTGAACGGTATTATAGTGCAGCTCCACACACATCATTGATCATGACAGAAATGCATGGTAATCATGCGATGGAAGATTTTGCAGATAAAATACCCATGATTCTGGAATTTTTATCATACTCCGTAAAATAAAAGGAAAAAACTCAACGTGTCTCAATATACGGCCCAATCACTTGAAGTATTATCTGGTCTAGATCCTGTACGTCGCCGTCCAGGTATGTATACCGATACCACTCGTCCAAACCATTTGGCGCAAGAAGTAATTGATAATGCTGTCGATGAGGCACTTGCAGGACATGCCAATAAAATTACTGTCACGGTATATAAAGATGGTTCGTTGTCGGTCGAAGACAATGGACGTGGTATGCCAGTCGATATTCATCCTGAATACGGACAAAGCGGGATTGAAATTATCCTAACGAAACTGCATGCAGGCGGTAAATTTAGCACCGATAACTATCAGTTTTCGGGCGGTTTGCATGGTGTTGGAATTTCCGTGGTCAATGCCTTGTCCGATCGTGTTGAAGTTGAAGTTCAACGCCACGGCAATCTTTATAAAATGGCGTTTGAACATGGTGAACCTGTTGCGCCTTTAGAGGTTTTGGAAGGCAAAGCGCCAAAACGTGCTACGGGGACAACAGTACATTTTTGGCCAGAAGCGAAATATTTTGATTCACCTAAATTTGCTTTAAAAGCGTTAAAACATAATCTCAAAGCCAAAGCTGTATTGGCTGCTGGTCTACAAATTAATTATATTGATCAGATTAATGACGAAAAAATTGAATGGCAGTTTGAAAATGGTCTCGTCGACTATTTGATGGATGAATTACAAGATCGTGAAATCATTCCAGATCCTGCCTTTGTCGCAACGGGTGAAGCTGAACGCGCCAGCGCTGAGTTTGCAATTTGCTGGAATGCTGAGGGTGGCGAACAAATTCAGGAAAGTTATGTGAATTTGATCCCGACAGCACAAGGGGGAACCCATGTAAACGGGTTACGCTCAGGTGTTACCGATGCGATGCGTGAGTTTTGTGAGTTACGTAACTTGTTGCCACGTAATCTCAAATTGTCTGCTGAAGATGTTTGGGACGGGGTCAATTATATCCTGTCGCTTAAATTCCAAGAACCACAATTCTCAGGACAAACCAAAGAACGTCTTTCAAGCCGAGAAGCGTCTAACATTGTTTTAAATATTGCCAAAGATGCTTTTGCACTCTGGCTAAATCAAAACTCTGAAGTGGCCATGCAATTGGCTGAGATTGTGATTGCGAAAGCGGGTCGCCGTTTAAAAGCAGCGAAAAAAGTTGAACGTAAAAAGATTGTTGCCGGCCCTACCTTACCCGGAAAACTATCAGATTGCGTGGGTCATACCCTTGAAGAATCAGAACTGTTTATTGTCGAAGGTGACTCTGCCGGTGGTTCTGCAAAACAAGCACGCGATAAAAACTTCCAAGCGATCATGCCGATTCGCGGGAAAATTTTAAATACTTGGGAAGTGTCTTCTGACGAGGTGTTGGCTTCTCAAGAAGTGCATAATATTGCGATTGCGATTGGCGTAGATCCGGGCAGTGATGATCTTTCCGAATTACGTTATGGCAAAATTTGTATCCTTGCCGATGCCGATTCAGATGGTTTACATATCGCGACCTTGCTTTGTGCACTCTTCGTCAAGCATTTCCCTGCAATGGTCGATGCTGGGCACCTATATGTTGCAATGCCACCATTGTTCCGTATCGATGATGCCAAAGATGTTTATTACGCGCTTGATAACGAAGAGTTAGAAGCTATCTTAAAGAGAGTTAAATCTAAAAACCCGCAAATTACGCGATTTAAAGGTTTGGGTGAAATGAACGCCAGTCAATTGCGTGAAACCACCTTAGATCCAAATACGCGCCGTTTGGTGCAGTTGGATTTGGACGACACGCATCACACAACAGGCTTACTGGACAAATTACTTGCTAAAAAAAGGTCAGGTGATCGTAAAGACTGGTTAGAGCAAAAAGGTAATTTAGCTGATTTGAGTGTTTGATTGCTGAACTCATTCATATTTAAAAAATGATGCCTCAGAGCATCATTTTTTTTGATACCTCTGAAACATCGCATTGATGCAAACAGAATTACATTCTTCGTAGTACAAATAATTTCTGCATTATCTTTCTATTTTTTCTCCTATTCTTTTGCCTCTACGCCATACATCTCAGGGATTGGATTATCCCGTCAAAAATCGTTTGGTGCTGTAAAGCAAAATTTATCCCGAAAGCCCTAAAAATTTAATTTTGGGTAAATTTTTTGCACTCTCATCGTTCATTTTAAACAAAAAAAATTGCACTTAATTTGACCAGTGTGGCTTTTAATCTCGCATTTTTACTTGCTAAGTGCTGGCTATATCCAGTGATGGAAAGGCATTTAATGCCTATCAATGTATCTTCAACTTATATAAAAATAATTGCAGCTAATATTTTGATTTTATTATTTTTTATTAGGAAAAATATTCAACGATAAAATCACAAATTCTCCACTTGGCATAAAAATTGAATTAAGCCTGTCAGGTAAAAGCAAAATCGCGCATTCAAAAATGCACCAAAAGGTTTGGAGAGAAAAAGATGATGTTCCAACAAAAAATGTTTTCAAAAACACTTCTCGCTGTGGCAATGATGGGGAGCATTGCGCTGACGGCTTGCTCAAAACCCGCAGATAAAACGGAAGCGAAACCCGCAGCAGAAAATAAATCGGCAACTGCTACAGGCGGTGACACAATTAAAGTGGGCATCTTGCATTCATTGTCTGGAACCATGGCAATCTCTGAAACATCGCTTAAAGATACGGCACTGATGGCAATCAATGAAATTAATGCCAAAGGTGGGGTGATGGGGAAAAAGCTTGAGCCCGTTGTCGTCGATCCTGCATCAGACTGGCCATTATTTGCTGAAAAAGCCCGCCAGTTAATAACTCAGGATAAAGTCGCTGTCATTTTTGGCTGCTGGACTTCAGTTTCTCGTAAATCAGTGTTACCAGTTGTAGAGGAGCTCAATGGTCTGTTGTTCTATCCAGTGCAATACGAAGGCCAAGAACAGTCTAAAAATATTTTCTATACAGGTGCAGCACCTAACCAACAGGCGATTCCTGCTGTTGAATATTTAATGGGTGAAGAGGGAGGTAAGGCGCAACGTTTTGTCCTATTAGGTACCGACTATGTTTACCCGCGAACCACCAACAAAATTTTACGTGCATTCTTAAAGTCTAAAGGTGTTGCCGATGCAGACATCATGGAAGAATACACACCATTTGGACACAGTAATTATCAAACCATCGTCGGCAATATTAAGAAATTCGCTGCGGGTAAAAAGACCGCGGTTATTTCCACCATCAATGGCGATTCTAACGTACCGTTCTATCGTGAATTGGGTAACCAAGGCATAAAAGCTTCCGATATTCCTGTGATGGCCTTTTCAGTTGGTGAAGAAGAATTACGCGGTATCGACACCAAACCACTGGTCGGGCATTTGGCATCTTGGAACTACTTCATGTCTGTGAAGAATCCAGTGAATACCGAATTCGTCAATAAGATGAAGCAATACGCAGTCGAATATAAGCTACCCAATGCCAGTAAATTGGTGACCAATGACCCAATGGAAGCCACCTACGTTGGCATCAATATGTGGAAACAGGCCGTTGAAAAAGCGGGAACAACGGATGTAGATAAAGTCCGTGAAGCGATGGCAGGTCAAAGCTTTAAAGCACCGTCTGGCTATACCTTAAGTATGGATGCTACTAATCATCACTTGCATAAGCCTGTGATGATTGGACAAATTCGTGGTGATGGGCAATTTGATGTGGTTTACAAGAGCCCTCAACCGATCAAAGCGGAACCATGGAGCCCGTACATTCCTAAATAAAGACTTTACGACCCCAAAAGCCCGCTATATGCATAGTGGGCTTAACTGATGACTCAACTTTAAAGGTCATTGTATTTAAACAAAAATAGGGGGAGTTGCACATGTCACTTAGACTGAAACTCGCAGCACTTTTTTTTACGATCTCTCAATTATTTCTTATTCAACAGATTTTTGCTGAATCTGTGCATAGTGCGCAATCGTCATCCGCTCAGCCAGCGGCAAGTCATGATGACGCCATTCAAAAATTTGTACGTGCAGATTTTGCAAAGCGTCGAGCGATGCTGAATCAATGGCCAGCAAGTATAGACGAGCTTGATAAGCTGGTGGCCTATGTCGAAAACGACGAGCTTTATACCGACAGTTCGGGAAATACCTACATCATGAAAGCTGGCGATAAACTGTTCAGTTATCCAGATGAAAAGGCAATTACTGATTGGCCAGGTGATTTAAATCAAGTGACGCTGGTCAACACTTTACATAAAGCTTTGAGCTTTGGTCAGGCGAAGATCAAGTTACAGTCCCCAGATGCATCGCAGCGATTGGCTGCGATTGATATTTTGGAAAATAATTTAGATGAACTGGATATTAAGGTCATCAACCAACTTTATCTCAATGAAAAAAATAATAAAGTGAAGGCACGTTTAGCCCAGTTAAAAGCACGAATTGATTTTAATAGTCCAGATACGCTCACCAAAATTCAAGCGGTTAAAACGCTAAAAGATTCTAGTCGTCCTGATGTTTTGGCGATCATCGAACAAGCGCTAACACAGCCAAATTTAAATCCAGAATTAAAGGCTGCTTTGGTTAGTGCGCAAAGTAGTATTAAAACCCGCATTCAAGCCAGTGAATGGACAGGACATGTTTTTTCAGGCCTCAGTACCGCAAGTATTTTATTGCTCGCAGCATTAGGACTGGCGATTACTTATGGCTTACTCGGTGTGATCAATATGGCACATGGCGAGTTGATCATGATCGGTGCTTATACCACTTATGTGGTGCAAAGTTTCTTTAAAACCCATTTGGGTGCTTATGTCGATTGGTACCTGATTGCAGCAATTCCAGCAGCGTTTTTAGTCAGTGCTTTGATTGGCATGTTGATAGAACGAACCGTGATTCGCCCGTTGTATGGCCGTCAGTTAGAAACCTTGTTGGCGACCTTTGGTGTCAGCCTTATTTTGATGCAATTGGTCCGGATGATTTTTGGTGCGCAGAATGTGGAAGTATCAAATATTTCATGGCTTTCAGGCGGGATTTCGCTTACACCTAGTTTGATGCTGCCCTATAACCGTATCGCGATCATCGTCTTCACCATCGCTGTATTACTTTTACTGGTTTACTTGCTCAATAAAACCCGATTTGGTCTATTCGTCCGTGCAGTCACGCAAAACCGTCAGATGGCACGTGCTGTCGGTATTCGCTCTGCACGAATCGATATGATGGCCTTTGGACTGGGTTCAGGACTTGCAGGGCTGGCAGGCTGTGCCTTGGCACAAGTCGGCAATGTCGGACCTGACCTAGGGCAAAACTATATTATTGATGCTTTCCTTGTGGTTGTTGTGGGTGGCGTTGGTCAGGTTTGGGGTGCTGTGCTTGCGGCATTAGGTTTAGGTGTGAGTGGAACAATTCTCGAAATTGGTATGGGCGCAGTGCTCGCCAAAATTATTCTCTTGGTTCTTGTGATTCTGTTTATTCAAAAACGCCCACAAGGTTTATTCGCTATCAAAGGTCGTTTTGTGGAGTAAGCCTATGAAAATCACATCATTACTTTCAGATAAACCCTATAGTGCAATCGCCATAGCTGTATGTTTCGCTGTGATGCTGATTCTGCCGTGGTTTCATGTGTTACCACAAGATTCAGCCTTACACCTATCAGCATACTGGGTGACTTTGATTGGCAAAATCATGTGTCTCGCCTTGGTTGCACTGGCTTTGGATCTGGTCTGGGGCTATGCCGGCATTCTAAGTCTGGGGCATGGGTTATATTTTGCTTTGGGTGGTTATGCTTTTGGTATGTACCTGATGCGAGAGTCAGCAGGCGAGCAATTACCTGACTTTATGCGCTTTCTCAGTTGGACTGAGCTGCCTTGGTACTGGGTCGGAACCCAGCATTTCTTATGGGCTTTGGCTTTGGTGATTTTGGTACCAGGCGTGATAGCCTTTATCTTTGGATTCTTTGCATTTCGTTCCAAAATTAAAGGTGTGTATTTTTCGATTATCACCCAAGCCATGACTTTTGCTGCTGCACTGTTGTTTTTCCGCAATGAAACAGGTTTTGGCGGGAACAATGGCTTTACTGGATTTAAAACCATTCTTGGGATGGATATTACCTCTGCTTCTATGCGAGCGACATTATGTTTCCTTACTGCCTTAGTGTTGTTACTGAGCTTTATCGGCTTACGTAGTTTAATGAATAAGCCTTATGGTCGAGTGTTGGGGGCAATCCGTGATAGCGAAAACCGGTTGCAATATTTAGGCTATCGTACCCTGTGGTACAAACTGTCGGCATGGGTCCTTTCAGCGGTGATTGCCGGAATTGCAGGTGCATTGTATGTCCCACAAGCAGGCATCATTAATCCAAGCGAAATGAATCCTGTGAATTCGATTGAAATGGCGGTTTGGGTTGCAGCAGGTGGTCGTGGCACATTGATTGGCCCAATTCTAGGTGCAGGTCTGATCAATGGAGTTAAAACCTATTTTACCGTTGCATATCCTGAAATATGGTTATTGATCCTTGGTGCATTATTTATCGTTGTAACCATCTTCCTCCCTAAAGGGGTGATTGGATTGCTTGAGCGCTTTAAAAAGGAGGATCACTAATGTCAGAGCTATTGTCAGATTTGGGCTTAAATTCGCAACATGGTGGTCAAATCGGTGAGGGCTATGGTCGTCCCAAAGCTGAAGGTGCCGATTTCAGCCATGGTATTGCACTTTACTTAGAAAAAGTCAGTGTATGGTTTGATTCTTTCCGTGCTTTAAATGATTTGTCTCTTTACATTGAAGAAGGGGAGTTGCGCTGCATTATTGGGCCAAATGGTGCGGGAAAAACCACATTGATGGATGTCATCACCGGTAAAACACGCCCTACCGAAGGTTCTGCCTTTTTTGGTCAAAACTATGATCTTGCCAAAATGAGTACTGAACAAATTGCAGAAGCGGGTATCGGTCGTAAGTTTCAAAAACCGACTGTATTTGAAAATTTTACCGTGATGGAAAATCTGCTCCTTGCTGCGCCAAAAGACAAAACCGTGAAAAAAAGTTTTTTTAGTAAGTTAAGTCCCGATGCACAGTTGGCTTTGGATGAATCTTTGCAACAGATTCGTTTACAAGAGTTTATTCAAAAGCCTGCGGGATTGTTATCACATGGACAAAAGCAGTGGCTTGAAATTGGCATGCTGTTGATGCAACGACCTAAACTGATCTTGTTGGATGAGCCTGTAGCGGGAATGACCGATGCTGAAACTGAACGGACAGCAGAGTTATGTTTGGAATTAAAAAAGAATCATACCTTGGTTGTGGTTGAGCACGATATGAGCTTTATCGACACCATTAGTGAGAAAGTTACGGTTCTGGCACAAGGTGCCATTCTAGCCGAAGGAACCTTGGCGGAAGTACAAGCCAATGAAGATGTGATTGAAAAGTATTTAGGACGTTAAGGGGAGCAATATGCTAGAAATAAAAGACGTCAATCAATTTTATGGGGGCAGTCACATTCTCCGTGATGTGACTTTAACTGCGCCGATTGGTGAGTGTTCTGTGGTTTTAGGACGTAATGGTGTGGGTAAAACCACCTTATTAAAATGTTTGATGGGAATTTTACCGATTAAGTCTGGGCAAATCTTATTGGATGGTAAAGACATTGCTAAAATGAGCCCTGAACAGCGTGTACGCGCGGGTTTGGCCTATGTTCCTCAAGGGCGAGATATTTTCTCAACCCTGACTGTAGAGGAAAATATTTTGATCGGTATGGCGAAGTTTTCAGGCGCAAAAACCCGTAAAGTTCCTGAGCATTTATATGAAATTTTTCCTGTCTTAGACGAAATGAAACATCGCCGTGGAGGAGATTTGTCTGGTGGGCAGCAACAGCAATTAGCCATTGCACGTGCTTTAGCATCAGAACCGAAAGTTTTGATTTTAGATGAGCCGACCGAAGGAATTCAGCCTTCGATTATTAAAGATATTGGTCGAGTGATTCGAAAATTGGCAGATGGTGGCGAAATGGCGATTGTACTTGTAGAGCAATTCTATGATTTTGCCGAGGAACTGGCCGATAACTATACCGTGATGGCACGTGGTCAAGTGGTTGCACAAGGCATCGGTGAAGAAATGCCTGAAAAGGGGATTCGTGATTTAGTGGCGATTTGATGGTTAATAATGAGGAATGAAGCTCTCAACTTATAAAATGAATAGTGAGAACTTCATTCTTTTCAACCCTTGTATTCGATTAAGGCTAAACGAATACACATGAAAATAGTCTAGATTTCTGTATTTTCATTCCACAGAAAATAACCACCATATTGGCTTGATCTGAATTCTCCACCCACAGTTTTACCTTGTTCAGTCAAATAATGTTTACCGCCATCGTTTAGAGTTAAAAAACCTTTTGCTACAAGTTTATCTAATAATTCAGGCGTTTTAAGCTTATGTTTAGCAGCAAGTTTTGAGGAAGTTAATTTACTCGAATTCTCTAATAGCTCTTTTGAATTATCTTCCACTTCTTCTGTTTTTACTTCATCAAGAGAAATTCGAACCTCATCGCTAATACGAATGATACGTTGAGCTTCTTCATAGGCATCTTTATATACGTCAGTATCATCTTCTTTATTGATTAAGATCCCCATTTCATTATTATTTACTTGGCTAAATTCATATAAATTTAAGCTGGAAATAATGCAACTTGTTTCATTTAAATAACATTTAGCATGAAGATTTTTGCAGAAACTTACTCGTACATAATCTAATTTTTGCATCCATTTAATTTCATCAGGATGTAAATCGCTTTTCCCATAAATGATCCGAATATCAATTTTTAAACGATTTTTATCCTCTAATAATTCTTTGATACGGTCATTAAGCCGAAGATAAGGGCTAATTAAAATCAGTCTTTCTTTTGCATTTTTTATCAATTCTTCTAAGAAAAAATTTGTACCGCTCGTATTTAGAAATTTTGCCATTTTTCACCCAATTATTATGTATTAAGTAAAGGATATTAAAGCATATAATGCAACAAACTAAACTATTTTGAATTCCGAATCAAAATTTTATTGAGGCTCAACTTTCTGATAATAGCCTGTTGATGAAACATTCATACCAAAGCCACAATCGGCTTGTTCATTTAATTCTTTCACTTTAATAAAATTGCCTAAAGAGGCGTTATAAGTGAAATTGATGTCAATTTGACAATTTTCAAAACGATAGCTTGCTTTCTTGGCATGAAGTGGCATTTCTGTTTCAAATTCGCCAATATTTGGACCATAAATTAGGCTTCGAGCACCCATCCATAGACCAGTGAATTGAATGAGATATTTCTGATCACGTTTTTTAATGGTGATATTATTCCATTCGCCAAAACCTGCATAACTGGCATATTCTCCTGTTAAGTCATTGTTTGGTTTTGGTGTTACTAACTTTTTTAAATTAAATTGACTGGTTTTTGTGGGTTTAATTTGAAACCACGCTCTTGCCCATAAGGGTTGATTGAGTTTGCTATACGTTAAACCCACATTATTATTGGCAATGTCGATGTCATTATCTGAAACCCGAATGCCAGTGTCTTCTTCACCCACAGACTGACAAAAAGCACTCCAAGATGCTTGTCTTTGAAACTGATCAAGCGCTTTTTTATAGTTTTTCTGGTCGTAAAATTTTTGTCCCAATTTACGATATTGACTGAGTTTGGCACAACCCTGTTTTATATTTTGTTCATCGTAGTCAGCAGCATGGCTTGATGTATTAAGTATCAATGCAAATGGTGCCAATAGACTGATTATCATTTTATTCATCGATATTCGCTCTGAAGTTCAGCAATATTGTTTATGGTTATACAACAGATTTTGAAAAAGCGACAAAAAAAAATTACGACGGGTTCTGTATAAATACTGCTCTATTTTAATCAAAATTTAATTGCATCAACACCAAATCACGCCACTGCCCAAATTTTTGTCCGACTTGTGGCATGTAACCTGTTTGTTTAAATCCGAGTTGTTGGTGTAGATAAATCGAACCAGTATTTTCATGGTCAATTGCAGCAACCATAACGTGGATATTGTGCTGTTGAGCATGTTCAATCAATTTCAGCATTAAGCGTTTGCCGAGTCCTTGTCGAGTAAATTCTGGGTCGATATAAACAGAGTGCTCAACTGTATATAGATAACCGTTGATTGCTCTAAAGCTTGCATAATCGGCATAGCCTGCAATGGCATGAGTCGCTGTTTCTTCAGCAACAAAAAGTGGAAATTGCTGTTGTTGTAATTCTAGAAACCACTGTTGGTAATCTGCGAAAGTCTTTAATTGGCTGTTCCATGTTGCTAAACCTGTTGCAATTTCATGATTATAAATACGCATAATCTCAGTTAGGTCAGAAGCTTGAGCAGGGCGGATCTGAAAATTCATGGATACAGGTCAATGGAAAATTGATAGGGGTATTCTAAAAAGATTTATTTTTAAGGGCAATAAAAAAAGCAAAACCGAAGTTTTGCTTTCTGATCAATGGATTTAGCTCAGTCTTAGAAATGATACTTGATTAAAGCGCTGACATTATTTTCGTCTTTGCCTGGAACACCGTATTTGTTGTGCCATACAGAGTGTTCAACACCAAGATATAGACGGGTATCTGGAGAAATGTGTTTACCCGCATTCCATTTCCATTGTGTCGTCCAGTTCAACTCGCTTGAGTGTGCAACTTGATCTTTTTCTGCAGTTGACCAATCAAGGAACCCGTCCACAAGGAATTCTTCAGATGCAATTTTAAATGGAATTCCATAGGTAAATGTCAATTGATAGTCATCTTCTTGGATTTCATTATTGGCACGGTAGAAATTTAATTGCGCATATTGAAAATAAGGAATGGCTAAATCAACACCAACACCGTATAGGTAGTTGTTCATGTCTTTACCACCTTCCCAAGTGGTCGCAATTAATACGTCTTTAATTGGGCCTAATTCAAGTTTTTTCCCAGAAACAGCGCCTAAGCTAAGACGTGGAGAAACCTCAAAATAAGTATCCGACTGACCATCACTGTTGGTACGGTCAGCAAAGGCAAAGAAATCACCGTATTTAAGTTTGGCAGCATACTCAAAAGTGATAGTAGATTGTTTCTCATCTGGTGTTAGTTCATAGTTTTCACCATAAAGACCAGTAATACTAAAATCTTGCCAAACAGGCGCAGCTTGAGCCAAAGTTGCAGTTGAAGCGATTGCGCAGATAGCCGCAATTTGTGTAAGTTTCATGAATTCTTCCTTTCCCCCAAGAAAAGCGCTTCAAGAATACAGATTCTTAAATAAAAATAAAGCGAAAATTAGATGGAATGAAAATAAATATGTAAACATCAAGAGGTGAAATGTTTTAAAACGTGAGTCGCATATTTAAAGCAAAGATTTAAAATTTATATCCATTAAAAGTTTAAGAATTAAACATAGTTGATGTTTTTAGTCAGAATTAGTCATTAAAAAATCCATTAAATCATTTAATTATAAAGTAACGTAACAAGATGTCATTTTTCATATTCTTTTCATAAAAAAGTTAAAAATCTACTTGCATATTTTCCAATATGGCCTGATATTGAATGTATAAGAACACCTATCTGCAGATCGTTAAAAGTGTTCATCTTTGCAATAGAGGAGTTACGGTTCCAATTTATTGTAGGTGAAAAGCTGTCTTATACAGCAGGCGCAAAGTGTGCCGAAAATATAAGTTTTGCACTCGTTTTTTGATTAGAAAGAGGATGTTTTTTATGAATATAGAAATCCGTACAGATAAAAATATTAGAAATAGTGATCGTTTAATTACTTACGTACGCGATGAGCTAAATCAAGAATTCCAACGTCATAGCGAACGTATTACCCAGTTTTCAGTTCATATCAGTGATGAGAACGGTGACAAAGGTGGGGCGGATGATATCCAGTGTATGATTGAAGTCAAAGCAGCAGGTTTGAAGCCAGTCGTGGTAAAACATCGAGCGAAAAACATTGATCTTTCATTACACGGTGCGATAGATCGCGTAAAGCGTAGCCTAGAGCACGTATTAGAAAAAATTGAAAATCCACGTGGTGGAAAACTAGAACTTGCTGATGCAGATGAAGCATGATCTGATAAAAAGCCCTTCGGGGCTTTTTTATGGTCTTCAATTTTATGGTTTTAAAACAGTCCTTGATTATCTTCTTTGTCATAAATGAACAATAAATGCCATTTATAAAATAAAAGCGACACGATTAAAATTTTTCAAAGCTATTTTAAAAATATTCGTCATAATGTTGTATAGGAATAGAATAGTGAGATCAAAATGTTATCAGCACAACAACAAGTCTTTATACAGGCTTTAGAAGATTTAGACCTTGCTCAAGTCAAACGTTTGCTTGCAGATGGATTTGATCCTAACTTTATGGAACCTGAAAAAGGACCAGCTGTTTCAATTTGGTCAGATGGATTGTTTAAATGGTGGGAAAAAATTTGTGATGCCTATGAAGCAGGTCATCCTTTAACGGCAGAACAAAAAGCACAAGATTTACAACCGCATTTAGATATTTTGGATGCTTTAATTAATGCCAAAGCAAACTTTTATTTGTGGGACACTGAAGAGTGCTATGGTCCACTGTGGGATGCAGCAAGCGCAGCCTGTGTACCTGCAATTGATAAGCTTTTAGATCATAAGGTTGACCCGAACACCAAAGATGAAGAAGGTAAGACTATTTTATCCTCGATCAGTGATTTGTTCTTTGATTGTGAATTTGATCAAATAGATTGGTCTCAGGCTTTACCTGAAGAGAAAGAATCTTTAGAGTTACTACGTAGTCGCGGTGCGAAAATGTCCAAAGAATTATCGTAAATTTTGAGTCTTCATATGGCAATTTTAAATAGAATCACATTAGCCCTTGCTTCGAGTCTAAGTATAAGCGCAATGGCAGCAGAATTTTCTTTTGATCGTCCTGGAACAGGTTTTGGAACAGGAATCACGCCAGTGGGTCAATTGGCTTGGGAGCAAGGTCTACCAAGTGCGACCTATACAGAAACTAAAGTAGATGGCGCAAAAGCAAAAACTGTAACCCTCAATGGCGATATGCTGCTCCGTACCGGTTTAACCTCTAGTATGGAGTTACAGTTAGGCTGGCAGGGTCCAGCTTGGACACAAACCAAGTACAAAGGCATTAAAGAGGATGACTCTGGCTTAGGTGATGTTTCTATTGGGATTAAAAAAGCCATCGACTTAAAAGATGATAAATTATCCATGGCGATTTTGGCTCAAGCTTTGATTGCAACGGGCAATGATGGTTTTAGTGAAGAAGATGATATTTATAGCATCGGCACATCATTAGATTATCAGTATAACGATTTGGTCAATACTGGAATCACCATGAACTATGCTGTGCAAGATGGTCATTGGTCAGTGACCGCTGTACCTACTGTCGGTTATAAAATTGCAGGTAATCTTTCAGGGTTCTCTGAGTTTGTCTATTCAAAAACAGAAAGCCAAAACTATAAGTATGGTCTAGGCTCTGGTTTGATCTATGCGGTTAATGAGCGTACCCAACTTGATGGAAGTGTGGGTGTGGATTTGGAAGGGCGAGACCGTAGTTATAAAGCTGGTTTAGGTGTGGCATTCTTATTCTAATCAATTCAGTCTGATACATCGTCAAGGAGTAGTCGATCTACTCCTTGATTTGTTTCCAAAGCGAGCATTTTTTTAAATGCTTTTAGAATAGTCTTATCTTGTGTATGCTGAGTTCAAAATAAGCAATAAACACAGGAGTATTAAAATGTTAGAACTGTTTATTGGTGATAAAAATTACTCGACTTGGTCAATGCGTCCTTGGTTAGTGATTCAGCATTTTAATATTTCATTTACAGAGCACCTAATCCCTTTTGATCACTTTGACCTCGACAGCCAATTTAAACAAAGTATTTTAAAAATAAACCCAACTGGCAAAGTCCCAGCTTTAGTAGACGATGGCTTTTTAGTTTGGGATTCTTTGGCGATTTGTGAATATCTGGCAGAAAAGTTTCCTGAAAAACAATTGTGGCCTCAAGATGTAAAACAACGTGCACGCGCAAGATCGATGTCCGCTGAAATGCACAGTAGTTTTATGGCTTTGCGTAGTTGTTGTGATATGAATTTAGATGCTGATTTAAAGCATATTGGTGCACAGCTTTGGCAGGAAAATTTAAAACTACAGCAAGATGTAAAACGGATTGAACAATTATGGTCGGAGCGACCACACCCTGACAGTTTTTTATGTGGTGATGAGTTTACTATTGTCGATGCTTTTTATGCGCCAGTTGTGATGCGGTTTATGGGTTATGGCATTGCAGTATCAGCAAACAGTCAACGTTATATCGACAAGATATTAGCCGTCCCTGCTGTAAAGCAATGGATAGCAGAAGCGCAAGCAGAATTTCGATTTGTAGCATGTGAAGAGCAATATCGCAGTCAGGTTTAATCTATTGAATACTGCTAAGCTATTTCATTGATTTGAGCGCGGTAGAGCTGTACTTGATTGCGCCCAGACTGTTTCGCCCGATATAGCGCTTTGTCTGCCAGATGAATAATTTTACTAATATTGTCATCGTCACTGGAGGTGGCAATACCAAAACTGGCGGTCAGCTGAACATAATGATGATCAAGGGATTCAAGCACTTGGTTTTGAATCGCCAATCGACAGCGTTCAGCAAGTGCTTGAGCAATGTTTAAAGAGGTTTCAGGTAAGGCAATAATAAATTCTTCACCGCCATAACGAGCCACAATATCCGACTGACGAATGTGAGATGATAATAATTTGGCAACTTGACACAATGCTTCATCACCAAAATGATGTCCATATAAGTCATTGATTTCTTTAAAATGATCAATATCAATCAAGATAATGGCATATTCGGTTTGCTTATTTTGGATATCATCAAGCTTTTCATTAAAAAAACGACGATTATATAAATTGGTCAGTGGGTCAATTTCACTGAGTTTTTTGATTAATGACTCTCTATGTCGCCACTGAGACAGTAAAATCTCACATAAAATCAAACATACAATTAAAATAGGAATAATAAAATATAGCATTGTACCTACCCAGAACGGGTTATCATGCCGATTATTTTCTAATATATGTGTATTAAAAATTGGGGCATACGGAATGATGCGCCAATAAGTACAAAGCATCATTGAAATATAGAACAACAGTGCAGTGCTAATTTGCAGATAAATAATTTTTCTATTGAATAAGATTAAACCCACACCAGAAATACAAACAAATGCAAAAACAGTAGCTGGACTATAGATACCAACGAGGAAACCATCAGCAAGCATTAAAAGAATAAAAATACTGATGACAATATGGGGGAGGATAGTGTTCGCCCATTTTTTATTTTGAAAGAAATAACAAAATGCAATCAGAAAAAAAAGCAGTAGGGTTGAGCCAGCATTGACCACAAGTTGTGAACGAATCAAGGAGATATTGACCCATTGCCAAGTTTCTGGATTTAACAGGATAAAAATTTTCCATACAATCCATGATAAATGAAGGGCAACAGTCAGGAACAGAATCAAGATACATTTATGTAAACTGCTCCAATTCATAATGATATTTGAATCTAATTGTTGTTTCAGCTTTTGCCAGTAAGGATTAAGTCTTATATTCGATACCTTCATTCATAATTATTCCAGGGTTTTTCAAGCTGTAATTCATTAAGTACTGATTAATAATTTTTTAAATTATAGTGATTAAAATTTATTAAAACAAAGAATTGTTATCATTTATTTGTTAATAAACAGGTATTTTATTATTAATATAAAGTAAATAGTGGTGTAATTAATTTTTAAATATACAGATGTTTTAAGACAAAACACCTGTGCCCGAATAACAAGGTTTACGATTGGTTTTCGCAATATATAATGCTTGATCTGCTTGTTGTAACACTGCATTACTCATGCTGTCATGTTTAGAAACAGATGCACCACAACTTGTTTGAAGTGGAATGACTTTGTTGTTGATCTTTAAATCATAATGATTAATTAAACGTGATAGACGATCTGCGATATGACGTGCTTGATCCTGAGTGACATCACTGAGAATTAAAATAAATTCAGATTCGCTATAGCGGCCAACAAGGTCAGTTTCACGGATATTTTGTAATAACTCTTGGGCTATAGCCGCTAAAGCTTTATGTGCAATTTTTAGATTGTATTTGTTCTTGATTTCACACAAGTTATCAACACTAAGCAAAATGATACCAAAGTTAGAATCAGTCTGAGGATGTAACTCTTTTAAATAGGTATTAATTGCAAACTGATTATAAATACCTGTATGTGGGTCGATTTCCAAACTGTTACTCAGTTGGTTTTTATATATTAATTTGGCAATAAATGAGTGTTTCAATACTTGATTGAATAATGAATGAATTTTACGTCGTTTTTCGGAATAAATTTTATTACGCATAATCTAATCCATCCACACTTGGATTTTTATTGTTGATGCCTAGAATGTAGCAATTTATTGACTTAAACTCAAACTAAAGTTGAAGTAAATAATTGAAGGATATATACATAATTTAAAAAAATGTGATTAATTTTGTAGTATAGGTTAAGAGTCTGTTGAAATTTGAAAAAGCACTAAACATAAATCTGACAAGCAATATAGTTTCAATGAATTGTATGGTTATTATTCTAGTGAATGCTCATTTTTTAAATTGATTATTTTATTTTTAAAGATGAACAACAGTTTGGTTTTTAAAATCATCTGTTGTTCATTATTTGGTCAACACTGGGATCAATCTTTGTCAATTTTATGAGCAAATTCAGCAATATCTGCTAAAGATTGTTTTGCTTCATCAAACCATGGGCTAAACATTTGGAAATTATGCCACATTCCCGTATATAGCTTGTAATTGACTTGGACACCAGCAGCTTTGGCTTTTTCTTCGAAACGTTGCGCATCTGACAAAAGAATTTCTTTAGAACCAATTTGAACCAAGGTTGGAGGCAACCCTGCAAAATCTCCGAAAATAGGCGAAAGTGGGGGTAAAGAACGATCCATGTTTTTCGGTACGTAAAAATCAATACCAGATTCAAGTGCTTCGATTGACAGTAAAGCATCATGCTTCTGATTATAGCGTAAAGACTCGCCTGTTAAGGTCAGGTCTAAGAAGGGTGACATTAGGATTAAAGCGCTAGGGAGTTGTTGCTTATTTTCTTCTTTGATTCGTAATGCGAGTGTCAAAGCCAGATTCGCTCCACAAGAATCACCTGACACAATAATGTCTTTCGCTAGCACGCCTTGATCTAAAAGTTGCTGATAAATATCATAAATCGCATCACTTGCTTCAGGGAATTTACTTTCAGGTGCGAGCGGGTAATCGACATGTAAAACTTGCATTTGTGTACGTGCAGCAACTTCAGATAAAAAAGCCCGATGGGTTTTGATAGAACCGACAAAAAACGCTCCACCATGAATATGAAAAATCATTTGAGTCGCATGCGCTTGCGGTTTAATTTCTTCTGCCCGAATCCCCGCAATGCGCAAAGAACGGATCTGTACATCTTTACGTTGTGGAAAAACACGTGCAAGTTGTTCTATTCCAAAACGTGCAGTTGCCGGGGGAAGATTGAAACGACTTGGAAATTTGAAGCTAGATTTAAGAATAGATTCTGTAAGATATTGTTTCAGAGCTGGGTTAATCTTCATGTTCCTTCCATATTGTTAAACTTTTGACTTTATTTTTGTTGATTTATCAACATTTGTTACAAGGGTACACTATATAGTCACATTCAAGAATTGCTAAATCGACGTAAATTTTTGATACTATAAAGTGTCAATTAGACTAGGGAAAACAAAACAATGAAAAAAATTGTACTTGCATTAGGCTTATTATCAGCAACAGTTCTTGCAAATGCTGCGGATCCACTCAATGGAACAGTTTGGAAAACAATTGATGACACAACGAAACAGCCAAAAGCAATTGTGAAATTCACTGAACAAAAAAATGGAACATTGACGGCAACAATTCAAAGTATTTTAACACCAGGTGAGGAAAATACTTGTACCAAATGTGAAGGCCCTTACCACAATAAATCATTGAAAGGCGTGACGATTGTCAATGGTTTAAAAAATGTCGGTGGTAAAAACTATGACAATGGTACGATTCTAGATCCTAAAAATGGCAAGACCTATAAACTCAAAGGTGAACTTGCTGGTAATCAGTTAAAGTTACGTGGTTATATGGGTATTTCTGCTTTAGGTCGCAACCAAACTTGGGTGCGTGCAAACTAAGCAGATTGATTCACTGCAACAAAAAGCCTGATCTATTGATCAGGCTTTTTGTTGCTCGATTATTTTTATGTTGTAAGTTTTAAAGCTTTAATTTTATCTTCATCAAAACCAATTACATATTGGCCATTTTGATCAATCACAGGGCGTTTGATTAAACTGGTGTGTGTGGTAAGCGCTTGAATCAGTGCTTGTTCACTCGACAAAGCTAGTTGCTGTTCTTGTTCACTGAGTTTTTTCCACGTTGTGCCTTTTTTATTGAGCACAAGATCTTGCCCAATATGATCGAGCCATTGTTTAACCGTCTCTGCATCTATGCCTTGTTTTTTATAATCATGAAACTCATAACTCAAGCCAAGTTCAGTCAGTAAATCAAAAGCTTTTTTCATGGAGTTACAATTTTTGATTCCATAAATTTTCAACATGTCTTAACCTAATATTCAATTGTTTGATTTGACAGAAAGAGTAGCAAAATTGCCAATATGTACAGTATAAGAATAGATAAAATATTTTAAAAGGCATGATTGCTGTCATCAGAATTTAACAATTTGCGCTTAATATTTTATTGAAGCGAGCAGCAGACTGGCTGACTAAATGATTTAAATTTTAAAAATAAAAAATGAAACTAAAAAAATTTGAAATTAAAAAAAGAGAAAACCCGCATCTAATCATCCTGATTATGCGGGTCTCATTACAACGTCCAATGTCACATCCTTGAAAAATAAATATTCAAAATACTTATTTCCTTTTCTTCCTACGGCGTCCTATCCTTTTGCTGTCATCCTGACAATGTCCCTGTGCCGTGCGTGTATAATGCGCTTGTTGATATGAAGAAAATATAAGATAACACGACAAAATTTGTAAGTTATTTCCTTGTAATCAGTGAACACTTGTTCACAAAAATGCTCAATTTTTATTTAAAAATTGAGCATAGGGCTGTTTAAATTTGATAATCAATAATCACAGGGGCATGGTCGCTATACCATTCATCTTTATAGACCCAAGCATTGACTGTGCGATCTTTCCAGTCAGGTGAGCATGCTTGATAATCAATTCGCCAACCGACATTTTTAGCACGCGCTTGTCCACGATTGGACCACCAAGAATATACTTCAGCTTCTTTACGTACTTCACGAAATGTATCGACATAGCCCAGTTCGTCATAAATATGGTCTAACCAAGCACGTTCATGCGGTAAACAACCTGAAGATTTTTGGTTGCCTGACCAGTTTTTAATATCGATTCGTTTATGCACAATATTGTAATCGCCACATACAATGATCGACTTATCTTCATCGCGCCATTGTTTTAAAATTTTTCGATATTCTTCTAAGAAGTGATCTTTACGGGCTTGTGCTTCATCACCTGATGAACCTGAAGGTAAATACAGTGAACAGATATGCACAGGCTTGGCTAAACCGACATCAAATTCTGCGCTAATAAAACGACCTTGGCTATCGGCAAGTTCAAAACCCAAACCATTCTGGATCGATTTAAACGGCAAGCGACTGTAAATCGCTGTACCTGCATAGCCTGATTTTTCCGCAGGAAACAGATGGGTAAACCAACCTTCGGGTTTAAATTTATCGGTCCATTGTTCATGTGTAATACGGCTTTCTTGGATACAGATCACGTCTGCATCTGACTTTTCCATCCATTCAAGTAGGCCTTTAGTGACGGATGAACGTAAGCCATTTACGTTAATTGAGACAACTCTTAAAATTTTTTGATCACTTGGATAGCTACTCTTTGGTATCATGCGCAGTCATAACCTCAATGTATGAATTTTGGAGCACCTCATGTCAACGCCAGCTCAGTTTAACCCGCAAGCTTTTATCGAACTCGCATTATCACGTGGTGTGCTTAAATTTGGTGAGTTTACTTTAAAATCAGGCCGTGTGAGCCCTTATTTTTTTAATGCAGGTTTACTCAACGATGGTGAAGCATTATCGCTTTTAGCTCAAGGTTATGCAGATAAATTAACACAATGTAACAACGTTGAAGTGATCTTTGGACCTGCATATAAAGGAATTCCTTTTGTTGCAGCAACAGCTGTGGCTTTGTCACAAGTACATGGTGTAAGTGTGCCTTGGGGCTTTAACCGTAAAGAAGCCAAAGACCATGGTGAAGGCGGTGTATTGGTCGGTGCTTCAGTAGAAGGTAAAAAAGTCTGGATTATTGATGACGTGATTACAGCGGGTACCGCAATTCGTGAAGTTGTCACAATTCTTAAAAATGCAGGTGCGACAATTGCAGGCGTATTGGTTGCGCTAGATCGTCAAGAAAAAGGGCAAGGCCAACTGTCTGCCATCCAAGAAGTTCAACAAGAACTTGAGATTCCAGTGCATGCTTTAATTAGCATGAAAGACTTAATGGATTATCTAGATGCTAAAGGCGAGCAAGATGCTTTAGCAAAAATGGAAGCTTACCGTGTGAAATATGGTATATAAGTTAAAAAAAAGGATAAGATAAGGAGCATAAGCTCCTTATTTTTATGGACTATAAAGGATTAGGTGCCATTTTAAATGTTCATTCTATTGATAATCGTCGTGGTTGCTGTACTTGGCATTATGCTGGTCAAACATATCGATCAACGACGTTGGCAACGTTACCAATTTGAGCGGGATATGTTTTTTCGGCAATATCCATTTCAATGGAAAGGTTTAGAACAGTTTGAGCTGGTTTTAAATATCAACGTGCACGCCCAGAAAAAATTAATCAATGAATTGATGTTAAGAGCATCTGAGAACAGTTATATCAAGAAATCACGTATTCAACGTGAACCTGAATGTTCGAGACAACAATACTCGATTAAAGTCATGATTCAAGATTTAACTATTGGGCACTTAGAAAAGAAATATGCAGACTTATTGGGAGAAAGTTTAGATCAAACCGATTTTGAAATTGGTCGCCCGATCGAGCTAGATGCTGAAATCATTGTGTTTGAAAAAGATGATATCGAGTTGGGCTGTCGTGTCAAACTGGCCTTACCGCGTGATCCACGGACTGCACATCAATACCTGATAGAAAATAGCCAACAACAATTTCAAGAAAAATAAGCTTAATCAGTATGTGAATTGAGCAAGTAGATACTTTGCTCAATCTGTTTTTGATCTTGCAAGGTGCGTACAATTCGATGGGTTTTAGAATCTTCAACAATAAATTTGAGTGCATATTCCTTTAAATACTGCTGAGCAACCAACTTGGCGACCAGTTGGTCATGCTGTCTGAAAATTTGAATTTGTAGTGCCTGATCTAAACAATTTTGAAACTGTAAGTCCTTATAGCCATACACCACAGTTGCATCACTGCCTAAAGGGGTAAAGCGCTCATGTTCCTGATAAATATCAATCGAATGTGAATGTCGTTCTGTGATGGTCAATCCCGCTTTTAACGCATTGATATAGAGCAAGCAAGAAATTTGACAGATCCCACCACCCAGATCTTCTGAAATTTTTCCATTGACCAGATTACGCCCTGTTTTAAAGCCATTGTTTAACGTCGGGGCTGTTACCAAATGCCAAAATGAAAAGATTTGATTTGGCTCAATGACCAAACCGTTTATGCTCTGAATCGCAAGATCAATGTTATGGGTTTTATTTTCAAAATAATGATTTATCTTGATGCTTTGTTGGGTTGAAATTTGCTGGTCTGATTGCCACAGTGTTTGATGTTTTAAGGCAAACTGTAGCTTCGAGAAAAGGTGTTCACGACAATACCTGCGTAATAACTGATAAAGCAGTTTCCATGATTTGGGTAAATATTGCCGCATATTCCACCTGCTTATTCTAATTGTTTACTGACGGTTGTTTTTCTAAAACCACAACCAAGTATGATGCATATTCTTTTAAAAATGAACGGCACATCAAGCTGTCTAGGCTTCTAAACAGTGGGCGTAAAATCGTTGGAATACGATGGATAGGGAAAAATAAAAAGCCCTGACTTTCAACCAGTTTCCATTGAGGGCCAAGCAGCTTTTCAATCTCTACCAATGTCATTTGATGAGCAGCATGCCAGCTTTGTTGTTGATGCTTTACAGCTTGTCGACGTTTGGCGGAGGGGAAATCAAAAATAAGCTTGCCATTGGTTTTTAATTTTTGCTGCGCCTCATTCAGAAACTGTTCTGTGGTTGTATGGTCTTGATGCATGATCACATGAAAGCTATAAATGACATCGAGCTGATGGTTTTCGATTGGAATTTCAGTCAGAGAGCCTTCAAGCAAGATTTTATGCGGATATTTTTCTCTAGCGACTTTCAGCATTTCAGGGCTGAAATCTACACCGTAATCGGCATAATCGAGTAAACGACCTGTACCACAACCGATATCCATACAATGTGTAGGTGCTGTTTTACTGAGAATATGCTTGAGAAAAGCACGCTCTTGTTGGTCTAAATATTGCCCATAACTGTTGTTAAAACGGTTGTTATCGTAGTCGTGCGCAAGTTTGTTATAGTAATTTTTAATCTCTGAGTCAGGTTGATTCGACATTGAATAACTCTTTTTATTGACGAATAGAAACTAATTCAACTTATAAACTATTTTGTTGAAGATCACACGTTTTACACGCTAAAAACATGCCTATTTTTTCCTGCCGTCCTTGTTCTGTCAACACCCACGGACGATTCTGCCAAGGCGGAAGATGACGTACATGTTGTTGATGCCCACACGCAAGTTCAGCAACATAATGTTGCTCCTCATCCAAATGAAATCCCACAATGGCTTGTTGCATTTCGATCATCATATTCACAATAATTGCTAAGAGTTTAGCGAAATTTCGAAAAAGTACACCAGATTCTCCGCTATACTGCATTCAATCCAAAATTTTATAAGAGCATCAATATGCGCGTACTTGTTGTGATGGATCCCATCGAAAGTGTAAACCTGAAAAAAGACTCAACAATGGCAATGTTATGGGCTGCTGCACGTCGAGGGCATGAGTTAGGCTATGCATTACAACAAGACTTATATATTGACCAAGGCAAAGCATTTGGTTTGATTTCACCGCTTCAGGTTTTTGAAGATTATGATCACTACTATGAGTTAGGTGAAAAAGCCAAAGAGTCGCTTGCAACGTATGATGTGGTGTTGATGCGTAAAGATCCGCCTTTTGACATGAACTTTGTTTATACCACTTATATTTTGGAACAGGCAGAGCGTGAAGGGGTGTGGATTATTAATAAACCACAAAGTTTGCGTGACTGTAATGAAAAACTATTTGCGACCCAATTTCCAGATCTACAAGTACCCACTTTAGTGACTTCACAGCAAAGTCTGATTCGTGAATTCTTAAAAGAACATGGTGACGTTATTGTTAAGCCACTGGATGGTATGGGTGGAATGGGGATCTTCCGTTTATATCAAGATGGCGTCAATATTGGTTCAACCATTGAAATTTTAACTGAAAATGGCACACAACCGATTATGGCACAACGCTATATCCCTGAAATTGTAGATGGTGATAAACGTATTTTGCTGATTAATGGTGAGCCTGTACCTTATTGCTTGGCTCGTATTCCTCAAAATGGTGAGGTGCGTGGGAATTTGGCAGCAGGCGGTTTGGGTGAAGCTCGTCCATTGACTGAAAATGACAAAGCCATTGCCGCCAAAGTTGGACCATTCTTAAAAGCCAAAGGTTTGGTTTTTGTGGGATTAGATGTAATTGGAAATTATGTCACTGAAATCAATGTCACCAGTCCAACCTGTATTCGTGAAATTGATGATCAATTTGGTACTTCAATTGCAGATGATTTGTTTAATGTACTAGAAGCAGGTCAGTCAGTTTAATTTAAGCTGGGATACTGCATTCTAAATCTCAACTAAAAAATAGAGTCGTTCGCGGCTCTATTTTTTTGCTGTCGATTGGCTATAAAAATGATAAATCATCGAGAAATATAAAAAAATAACGTTTAATTCCACTTTTTTTAACAGATTAATGATAAAAGTAGTTTAAACTTTCAAATCAGTAGAAAAAAACAATGAAAGGCTTGGTGAAAAAAAGTAAATAAACTTTTCCCCATAGCGGATTGTGATTACAATTGGTTGTTTAAGATATTCGTTAAATATTTATTTTTGCATTGAAGAATTAGACCGTGACCGAACCCCAGCAAAGCACACCGAAACACATCATGATGATGGCGGCAGGTACAGGTGGACATGTATTCCCTGCACTGGCAGTTGCAAAAGAATTGCAACAACAAGGCAGCCAAGTGTCTTGGTTGGCGACTCCGACAGGTATGGAAAATCGACTTTTAAAACAACATGATATTCCAATCTATCAAATTGATATTCAAGGTGTACGTGGCAATGGTATTGTACGTAAATTAGCTGCACCCTTTAAAATTTTAAAAGCAACCTTGAGCGCAATGCGCTATATGAAACAGCTCAATGTCGATGCAGTGGCTGGTTTTGGGGGGTATGTTGCGGGACCAGGTGGTTTGGCTGCACGTTTGTTGGGTATTCCTGTGATTATTCATGAACAAAATGCAGTGGCAGGCTTTACCAATACCCAGCTTTCAAGAATTGCTAAAAAAGTCTGCGAAGCATTTCCAGATACTTTTCCGAAAAGTGAAAAAATTGTGACAACAGGTAATCCTGTACGGGCAGAAATTACCGCAATTTATAATCCTTCTTTTCGTTATAAAGAACGCGAAAATGCGGCTGAACCCTTACATATTTTAATTGTCGGTGGTTCTTTGGGTGCGCAAGCTCTGAATGAATGTGTACCTCAAGCCTTAAAACAATTTGATGTTCCATTAAAAGTATTTCATCAGTGTGGGCAAAATAAACAAGACACCACACAGGCTTTATATGCGGATGCACCTGCAAATATACAGGTTGAGGTTCAGCAATTTATTGAAGATATGGCACTGGCCTATAGCAACGCAGATTTAATTATTTGTCGTGCAGGCGCATTAACGGTCACTGAAGTGGCGACTGCTGGTGTGGCGGCTGTATTTGTGCCATTACCAAGTGCGGTAGATGATCACCAAACTGCCAATGCAAGATTTTTGGAGAAAACAGGTGCTGCGAAAATCTGTCCGCAGCAGAGCATGACTCCAGATTCGTTAAAGGATTTACTAACACCGTTGATGAACCGCCAATTACTGATGGAAATGGCGGTAAAAGCTCGTCAACAAGCTCAACCAGATGCAACACAACGTGTGGTTGGTTTAATTCAAGATTTGTAAGTTAGAGTTGATTATGTCTCCAACAAGCCCTGCTGATAAAGCAAAAAACCTAATTAAAATTCCAGAGATGCGCCGTATTAAACATATCCATTTTGTGGGTATCGGTGGCGCTGGGATGTGTGGTATTGCAGAAGTATTGAAAAACCAAGGCTATAAGGTTTCTGGTTCTGACATTAAGGCATCAAAAACAACAGTTCAACTTGAAGAAAACGGCATTAAAGTTTTTATTGGACATACTGCAGACAATATCAAAGGTGCAAATGTACTGGTTGTTTCTACTGCAATTGACCCTGAAAATTTAGAAGTAAAAGCAGCAATTGAAAATCGTATACCCGTAGTGCGCCGTGCAGAAATGTTGGGTGAATTGATGCGTTATCGTCATGGTATCGCGGTTGCAGGAACCCATGGTAAAACCACCACAACCAGTTTAGTGACCTGCATGTTGGCAGAAGAGAACATGGATCCAACTTATGTGATCGGTGGCCTGTTAAACCGTACCGGTGTTAATGCAGCGTTGGGTGCTAGTCGTTTTATTGTCGCAGAAGCAGACGAATCAGATGCATCATTTTTACATCTAGAGCCTATGGCGGCCATTGTTACCAATATTGATGCAGATCATATGGATACCTATGGCGGTAGTTTTGATGTACTTAAAGACACCTTTATCAAATTCTTACAGAAAATGCCGTTCTATGGCTTGGCTGTAGTTTGTGGTGATGATGCCAATATTCGTGAAATCATGCCACGTATTGGTCGCCCAGTGCTGACCTATGGTTTTAATGAAGACAATGATATTCGAGCAATTGATGTTGAACAAGTTGGTATGCAGTCAAGCTTTACGGTATTGCGTAAAGGTCGTGAACCATTACGTTTAACCATTAATCTTCCGGGTTTGCATAATATTCTAAATGCACTGGCTGCGATTGGTATTGCAACAGATGAAGGTGTTTCTGATGCTGCGATCGCACGTGCCTTAGAAAGCTTTAGTGGTGTAGGTCGCCGTTTCCAAGTTCAAGGTGAGTTTGAGTTGGATGAAGGCACTGTAAAACTTGTAGATGATTATGGGCATCATCCGAAAGAAGTTGAAGCGACGATTAAAGCTGCACGTGCCAGCCATCCAGATCGTCGTTTGGTGATGATGTTCCAGCCACATCGTTATAGTCGTACTCGTGACTGTTTTGATGATTTTGTAGATGTGTTGTCACAAGTCGATCAATTGTTGTTGTTAGAAGTATATTCTGCAGGTGAGAAACCGATTGTTGGTGCAGATAGTCGTTCTTTGGCGCGGAGTATTCGTCTGCGTGGCGAAGTTGAACCGATCTTGATTGACCCAGTGGAAGGCAATTTGCAGAACGCGATACAAAAAGTGTTACAAGCGAATGACTTGTTATTAACACAAGGTGCGGGTAACGTGGGAGCAATTTCTGTAGAATTGGCTCAAAACCAACTGTATTTAAAATAATTGATTTGGCTTTGTTTAAATTTGGATTTGAATAAAGCCTAGAAATTAAATTGACTAACTTATAAGTTTAAGGATTTAAACGTGTCAAATGCTTCTAAATTCGGCAAAGTAGCGGTATTGCTTGGTGGGAAATCTGCTGAGCGTGAGGTGTCATTAGATAGTGGTAAAGCTGTTTTAGAAGCATTATTACGTTCGGGGGTGAATGCTGAAGGCTTCGATCCACAAGAGCGTAGTGTGACGGAACTTGTGGGCTATGATCGCGCATTTATTGTATTGCATGGTCGTGGTGGTGAAGATGGTCAAATCCAAGGCGCGTTAGAATGGATGAATGTACCGTATACAGGTACAGGGGTTCAGGGTTCAGCGATTGGGATGGACAAAGTTAAGACCAAACAAATCTGGCAAGGTTCAGATTTACCGACTGCACCGTATCGTATTATTTCCAAAGATTCTGATTTAACTGAAGTGATTGAAAGCCTTGGCTTACCATTAATCATTAAGCCTGTACATGAAGGTTCTAGTGTTGGTATGAGCAAGGTTGAAAAAGCTGAAGAGCTTGCTGCTGCAATTGAAAAAGCTACAGTACATGATGCTGTGGTGATGGCTGAAAAATGGATCACGGGGCGTGAATACACTATTTCTTTCCTCAATGGTTTGCCATTACCTGTGATTCGTTTGCAACCGCCTGCTGATGTTGCATTCTATGACTATGAGGCAAAATATAACCGTAATGACGTGGAGTATGGTATTCCATGTGGTTTAAGCGAGTCAGAAGAAAAGAACTTACAAGAATTGTGTTTACGTGCTTTCCAAGCAGTCGGTGCCAGTGGTTGGGGACGGATTGATGCGATGTTAGATGAACAAGGTCATTTTTGGTTGTTAGAAGTGAATACAGTGCCTGGCATGACCAGTCACTCACTTGTGCCTAAAGCTGCAAAAGCTGTGGGTTATAGCTTTGATGAATTGTGTGTTGCGATTTTAGCGCAAACGCTCACGGAACAAGCACACTAAGTTTATGGCTCAACTTCCTGCTTCGATGCGTCGCAAACGTGCGGCAATTACATCAATACACGATAAGCCGCCAACACGTCAGGAAAAGCTTCTCAACGTGGGAAGCTGGTTGCTTATGGTCATTGCTATTGCTGTGCTATTTGCAGGAATCTATGGTCTGTATAAGGTGATTACCGATGCTCGGGTGGCCACACTTCAAGTGGTAGGTACCACCTCATCGGTAGAGTCACAAGCGATTACACAACATTTGGCGCCTGTTGTTAAAAATAATTATTTCACCTCGGATTTAGAACAGATTCGAGATAAAGCACTAGAAGTATCATGGGTGGATCGTGTTGTGGTTTCACGGGCATGGCCAAATGGTATTCGCGTGCGGATTATGCCACGTCATGCAATCGCTCGTTGGGGAACTGGGCGATTACTGAGTGATGCTGGAGATGTCTATACAGAAGCGGTGGCGAAGAATTATTCAAACCTGCCATTGCTTCATGGGCCGCTCAGCCAATCCAAAGTGATGATGCGTCGCTATAATGAAATTAATCAATTATTTCACCCAGTCAACTTACGTTTAAAAGAGCTTTATCTCACTGAACGTATGACTTGGTTTATGCAGTTTGATTCGGGACTACGGGTGATCGTAGATCAAGATCAAACCATGAGTAAGCTACAACGTTTAAGTCACTTGGCACAAACTGATTTGAAACCTACTTGGTCGAATATTTCCGCCATTGATTTGCGCTACCGAAATGGTTTGGCAATTCAATGGAGAAATTCTATTTCACCAAAAATTGTGAATGGTCAGTTTGTTGTAACCAGTAATGACATAAGCGTTGCAGGTGGGATGGTTGCACAGCCATAATACGTGGCTTGAAAAAGAGGCATATAGCCAAACATAAACAATGAAGATAATGGTAGCAAAGTGATGAATGAAGCTGTTCCCTCAGTTGTTGCAATTGACATTGGGACACATAAAGTTTCAGTACTGATTGGTAAAGTACATGCCCCTGATAATATTCAGGTTATTGGCATGGCAAGCGCACGCAATAAAGGAATGAATAAAGGCAAAATTGTGAGCCTTGATAAAGTCACAAATGCAATTAAACAAGCCGTTCAAGAAGCTGAAGATATGGCTGAGTGTCGTATTCATTCAGCTTGGGTTTCTATTCCAAGCACCGAATTACAAAGCCATTATGCGATTGGTCGTACGCCGATTTCAAATTCAGAACATACCATTACGACAACTGAAGTGGTGCGTGCATTAGAGCTTGCTAAAGCTAGTCATATGACAGCCGATCATTACTTGGCAAGTGCAGTGCCTTTAGGTTTTGAGCTGGATGATTCAAGTGAGTGGGTACAGAACCCAATCAATTTATCTGCCAATAGTATGACAGCCCATTATCAATTGATGATGATGCCAATCAGTACTATGCAGAACTTGGATCGTGCAATGAAAGGCGCCAATATTTCAGTTGAAAAAATGGTGGTATCTTGTTTAGCAACTGCAGAAGGCAGTTTGCTGAAAGATGAAAAGGAATATGGCGTTTGTTTGCTCGATATTGGTGCTGGAACGACCAATATTGCAGTCTATATTGAAGGGCATTTGGCATTAGCCCATACCATTCAATGTGGTGGTGAAAATGTCACACGTGATATTGCAACAGTGTTGCAAACCACAACCGAAGAAGCTGAACGGATTAAGCTACTGCATGGTTGTGTTGATATTCACCAAGTTAAACCGGATCATATGATTCAGTTTGAGGCAATTGATGGCCCACAAACCATTAGTCGTATTGAGTTGACGGAAATTATTATCGCACGTTATGAAGATATCTTGGGTAAAGTACGATACGAATTAGAACAACGTAGTGCACTACAAAGTTTGTATCATGGTGTCGTACTGACAGGTGATGTTTGCCAGATTGAAGGCATGGTGACATTGGCTCGTCGTATGTTGGGTATCTCTGCACACTTAGGCAATCCACCGTTACAAGTGGTGACCGATGATCAGAATTTACCATCTTTACGTCGTTCAATGTATGCTACAGCAGCAGGGTTACTTTTGTTTAGTCAAAGTGACATGCAAGAGGCGATTGAAGAACCTGAAGTTCAAGGTGGAAGACCATTCTTTGATCGGATTGTGAATGGTTGGAATGCCTTAAATAACAAATTAAAAGGTATTTTTTAGGTGTGGTTTTTTGGGGAATATTGTTAGGAAGTTGTAAGTGTTCTGTCCAATACTTGACAAGCTCTGCAATGAACAGCATCCTAAAAACAATTTTTATTATTGAAGATCAAGGCAGTATACGGGCTTAAGTGACTGCCAAATTATATTAGGAAATCTAAAGGTCATGGCCTCATTTGAATTTTTAGACGATGGACAAACCGATAACAACGGTCAAGCCCGTTTTACTGTGTTTGGTGTTGGTGGCGGCGGTGGTAATGCTGTACAACACATGGTGCAATCTGACATTAAAGGTGTGAAATTTGTTTGTGCAAATACAGACAAGCAAGCCCTTGATCGCATGAATGCCCCTTTTAAAATGCAACTTGGTGAGCAAAGCACACGCGGTTTGGGTGCTGGTGCTAATCCAGATGTAGGTCAAATTGCTGCTGAAGAAAGCCGTGAGCAAATCCGTCAACACCTTGAAGGTGCGGATATGGTATTTGTGACTGCTGGAATGGGCGGTGGTACAGGTACAGGTGCTGCACCAGTTGTTGCTGAGATTGCTCAAGAAATGGGTATTCTTACTGTAGGTGTGGTGACAACGCCATTTAACTTTGAAGGTCGTCGTCGTCAACGTTCGGCTGAAAAAGGGATTGAAGCATTAGAACAACATGTTGATTCTTTAATTATTATACCGAACCAACGTTTACTCAGCGTTTATGGTGACATCTCTATGCAAGATGCTTACCGTAAAGCAGATGACGTGTTGCTGAATGCGGTACGTAGTATTTTTGATCTGGTTGTTCGTCCTGGTCATATTAACCTTGACTTTGCTGACTTGAAAACTGCGATGAGTACACGTGGTTATGCGATGATGGGTGAAGGTAAGAGTAGTGGTCCAGACCGTGCTGAAGAAGCTGCACGTTTGGCGATCCGTAGTCCTTTATTGGATAATGTAAATATCATGAATGCCAAAGGGGTGTTAATTAACATCACTGGCGGTGCTGATGTGACTTTACGTGAAACTGAAGTGATTACAGATGTTGTGAACCAGATTGTTGACCTTGAAGAAGGTGAAGTGTTCTTTGGTACTGTATTTGATCCAGACGCACGTGATGAAATCCGTGTCACTGTGATTGCTACAGGTTTAACACGTAATGCCAGTGATGCAACTGAAGCAAAACGCAGAACCCATATCAGCAATGTTGCGCAATCATATAGCCAGCAAGCTAGCCACAACACTGTGGTTGATGAAGATGACGTTCCAGCGATCAATAAACGTCAAGAAGATGGTGCACCTGTTGCAGCACCAAGTTCAAGCGGTCGTTCTACGCCAATGAGTATTCAAGATTATTTGAAAAATCAACAGCGTAAATGATTGATAATTATTAAAAATAATTAATATCAACGAAAAAGGTAGTGAGATTCATTACCTTTTTTGTTTTTTATCAATGGCTAAATGTGCTAACGTATAGCGGATTTGAGAATGAAGACCGAATTAGCATGTTGAAACAACGTACCCTGAAGCGAGTCGTTAAAGCGAGTGGCATCGGACTACATAGCGGACAAAAAGTCATGATTAACTTTTTACCGCATGTGGCGGACGGGGGTATTGTATTTCGCCGTATCGATTTAAATCCACCTGTCGATCTGCCAGCAGATGCTATGCTGATTCAAGAAGCATTCATGTGTTCCAATTTGGTTAGTCATGAAACCAAGGTTGGAACCATTGAACATGTCACCAGTGCAATCGCTGGCTTGGGTATAGATAACCTGATTATAGAAGTGTCTGCTTCTGAAATACCAATTATGGATGGTAGTGCAGGTCCATTTATATATTTACTCATGCAGGGCGAATTAGTAGAACAAGACGCACCGAAAAAATTTATTCGAATTCTTAAACCTGTTGAAGCACTCATAGAAGATAAGCGTGCAATTTTTACCCCTCACGATGGTTTTCAAATCAATTTTACTATCGACTTTGATCATCCTGCCTTTGCAAAAGAATATCAATCGGCGACCATTGATTTTTCAACAGAAACATTTGTCTATGAAGTCAGTGGTGCACGTACTTTTGGTTTTATGAAAGATCTCGATTATTTAAAAGCCAATAATTTAGCATTGGGTGCGAGCTTAGATAATGCTGTTGGTTTAGATGATACTGGCGTGGTCAATGAAGAAGGTCTACGTTTTGCAGATGAGTTTGTTCGACATAAAATTTTGGATGCAGTCGGTGATTTATACCTACTTGGGCATCAAATTATTGCCAAATTTGACGGCTATAAATCGGGTCATGCACTGAATAATCAACTTTTACGCAATGTTAAAAGCGATCCAAGCAGCTATGAAATTGTAACATTTGATGACGAGAAGCTGTGCCCAATTCATTTTGTCAACGTGACATAAGTCTTTGTCTTTTAGGCATTGTGTTATAATGTAACAATAAAAAGTGTGATATCTGTCATATTTTAACCAGTTTTAATCTTAATTTAATCTAATTAGGTTACTTTTTATTGCTTGCCAAACGTAGTAAAGCTTGGCTAAGCTTAGGGTCGCTCACAAAACTAGCGGCATTTTGTAACATTTCAGATGTTGCAGGTTGTATGCTTCTTACAGTTTTATGGCGTTGTGGGGGTGTTTCAGTATTGCTGTTTTGAATACGTAAACGAACTTGCAGTTTTTGTAAATCACGAAGTTCGTTGATTTGTGACAATTGAGAAATATACTGTTTTTGAAGATAACCGAGTTGACTAATCATGGCTTGATTTTCACCGGTGATGGTCAAAATACCGTATTGATAACAGACAACTCGCCAATTCTCAGGTTGAGGAAGTAGCGGTTGAATTAATTTAGTAAGTTTTTGCCATTCGGCAACTTGCTTTGTAAGAAACGATAAGTTTCCTGTTTTTAAGTGTTGTCTTGTTGGTTGAAAGACGTTTTTGGGTTCAGACATACATGGTTCCTACATATTTATGTCTTATCTTAAGCGCTCATTTCGATAGATATCAAGGATGAGATCGCTCAAGAAACTTGACTAAGAACAGTTAAAGAGGTTTTTATGCACACGCGACGTATTTTATTGGCTTTTACTTTAGCAGCTTCCGCTGCAACCGCTGCATTTGCAGACTTGGTTCAATCACCAGATCGTTTAGAACAATTATCCAAGACTTTATCTCAAGGCTCTTATAATCCAGATGATTTAGATCTTCCTGCTTCAGCAAAGATGAATATTACTTTACGTAGCCAGGATGCACCAATCGAGTTAAACAATGCAAGTATCGCTAAAAAATACGGTTCTAGCGCAAACTCTGCTTCTCGTTACACTGCAAACTCTCCATATTCTTGGTTAGTCACTCATCCGCTTCCAGATATGAAGCGCGTAAGCTCTGATTTTGGTGGCCGTACAATGGGTGGTCGTGCAGAACATCATTCTGGTTTAGACCTTTCAGCACCAAGTGGTACACCAATTTATGCAACAGGTCCTGGTATTGTGACCAAGTCTGGTTGGGGCACTGGTTATGGTCAATATGTAGAAATTAACCATGGTAATGGCTATATCACACGTTATGCGCATGCTTCACGTCTAATTGCCCGTGTAGGTGATCAGGTGAAGGCTGGTGAACATATTGCCAACGTGGGTTGCACAGGTCGTTGCACAGGTCCACATTTGCATTATGAAGTAGTGAAAGATGGTCAACGTAAAAATCCATCTTCTTACTTAGCCATGTTGCCATAACGCTAAACATTTGATTGTTGAGCTTATGACTGATGCTCTGTATGCATGGTTGAATTCGTAGTCGCGATGAATTAAATACTGTATTCAGACTATCATCAAATAAAAAATTATTTTGTATAAAAAACCGCCTTTATTGGCGGTTTTTTGTTATTTTAAGTGTTAATTAGTCAACAACTATTTAGTTGCTAAATAATCCTTACAATCTGCATTTGGCTGTAACGATAACTTAACAGGCCCAAAACATGATACATATAATATATAGAAAACTATTCAAGGAGTAAGTGGGAAATGGCGTATTATGGTGATAGCGACGCTCAGGAAACACAAGAATGGCAAGATGCCTTTGATTCAGTGCTCCAGCATATGGGTACGGATCGTGCTGCGTTTTTATTAGAAAAATTATATCAACAAGCAATTTCGAAGCATGTACCTATTCAGCGTCTAAATACCCCTTATTTAAATACCATTCCAGTTGAAGAATCTCCAGCGATGCCAGGCGACCAAGATATGGAGCGTCGTATTCGAGCATTAATTCGTTGGAATGCTTTGGCAATGGTTCTACGTGCCAATAAAACAGGTGATGACTTAGGTGGTCACTTGGCAAGTTTCGCGTCTTCAGCAACCCTATATGATGTCGGTTTTAACCATTTCTTCCGTGCCAATAGCGATAGCTTTGGTGGCGACATGATCTATTACCAAGGTCATTGTGCACCAGGTATTTACGCACGTTCATTTTTAGAAGGTCGTTTGACTGAAGATCAATTGAGTAATTTCCGTCGTGAAGTGGGTGGTCAGGGGCTTTCAAGTTATCCTCATCCTTACTTAATGCCAGATTACTGGCAGTTCCCAACCGTTTCGATGGGCCTTGGTCCAATCATGTCAATTTATCAAGCGCATATTCAAAAGTACTTGATGAATCGTGGTTTGATCAAAGAAGAAAACCGTAAGGTTTGGGCGTATCTTGGCGATGGTGAAATGGATGAGCCAGAAAGCTTAGGTGCAATCTCGCTTGCGGGTCGCGAAAAATTAGACAACTTAATCTGGGTGGTTAACTGTAACTTACAGCGTCTAGATGGTCCTGTACGTGGTAACGGTAAAATTATTCAAGAGCTAGAGTCACTGTTCCGTGGTGCAGGCTGGCGTGTAATTAAAGTGGTTTGGGGTCGTCATTGGGATCCTTTACTGGACAAAGACACCTCAGGTGCTTTAAAAGCCCGTATGGATGAAACGCTAGATGGTGAATACCAACGCTACCAAGTAAAAGGCGGCGCTTATACCCGTGAAAAATTCTTTGGTAAATACCCAGAAGCTGCGGAGTTGGTGAAAGGCTTAAGTGATGAGGATATTGATAATCTGAATCGCGGTGGTCATGACCCATACAAAGTATATGCCGCGTATGCAGCAGCAATGACTAGTAATGGTCAACCGACTGTAATCTTGGCAAAAACAGTGAAAGGTTATGGTTTGTCTGACGAAATTGAAGCCGTCAACAAAACCCACCAAATCAAGAAAATGCAACACGATTCATTGAAATATGTACGTGACCGTTTTAATTTGCCATTCTCTGATGAGCAACTTGAAGAGCTTCCATTCTATCGTCCAGGTGAAAACTCACCTGAATTGAAATATATGAAAGCACGTCGTGAAGCTTTAGGTGGTTATTTACCTGCACGTCGTAAAGACAGTGAAGTATTGGCGATTCCTGAGATTTCAGTATTTGATGGTGTGCTTAAAGGCAGTGGTGGTAAAGAACAATCAACCACGATGGTTATGGTGCGTTTGATTGCCGCATTGTTAAAAGAAAAAGCCATTAAAGACCGTGTTGTGCCTATCGTACCTGATGAAGCGCGTACTTTCGGTTTAGAAGGCATGTTCCGTCAGTTGGGTATCTATGCTGCGCATGGACAAAACTATACCCCAGAAGACCAAGAACAGCTCATGAACTATCGTGAAGCAAAAGATGGTCACATGTTGCAAGAAGGGATCAATGAAGCAGGTGCAATGAGCGCTTGGTCAGCATTGGGTACCAGTTATTCAACCAATAACTTACCAATGATTCCGATGTATATGTATTACTCAATGTTTGGTTTCCAACGTATTGGGGATATTGCATGGGCAGCGGGTGATTCTCAGGCACAAGGCTTCTTGTGTGGTGCAACAGCTGGTCGTACAACATTAAATGGTGAAGGTTTACAACACCAAGATGGTCATTCTCATATCTTGGCAGGTACGATTCCAAACTGTGTAGCTTATGATCCTTGCTTTGGTTATGAGTTAGCCGTGATTGTGCATGATGGTTTACAACGTATGTATGTGAATCAGGAACGTGTGTTCTATTACTTGACCCTCATGAATGAAAACTATGACCAACCTGCATTGCCTGAAGGTGCTGAAGAAGGCATCAAACGTGGTATGTACTTGTTTAATAAAGATGAAAAAGCCACAGTTCAGTTATTGGGTTCAGGCGTGATTCTGCGTGAAGTGATTAAAGCTGGGCAAATTTTACGTGATGAATACCAAATCCATTCCAATGTATGGAGCGTAACAAGCTTCAATGAATTGGCACGTGATGGTATGGCTGTTGAAGAATACAATCGCCTACATCCACTCGAAGACGGTAAAGAGTCTTGGGTTTCTCAGCAATTACGTGACACGGATGGTATTGTTGTTTCAGCAACAGATCATATGCGTGCCTATAGCGAACAGATCCGTGCTTATCTTCCAGATAGCCGTCCATATGTAACATTGGGTACAGATGGTTATGGTCGTTCAGATACACGCAGTAATTTGCGTAGTTACTTTGGTGTAGATGCGGCACATATTGTGGTTGCAACATTGAAAAAACTTGCTGATGAAGGCGAAGTTGATCCACGTTTAGTGAAAGATGCAATCTCTTCATTTGAACTTGATGTTGATCGTCCAGTTGCATGGTTACCGCAAGCGCACCCATCTGTACAAGAAGTTGCTGCTTATACTGAAGTGACAGAGGAGAAATAATGATGCAAGTTAAAACTCCTGATATTGGCGTTGATAAGGCCACTGTTGCAGAAATCTTGGTGAAAGTAGGGGATACCATCGCTGTTGATGACAGTATCGTTCTACTTGAGTCAGACAAAGCCTCTGTTGAAGTGCCAAGCACTTCAGCAGGTGTGGTTAAAAGTATTGCTGTTACGGAAGGTGATGAAGTTTCAGAAGGTGCTGTGTTGATCGAAGTTGAATCTGCGGATGCAACAGAGGCAGAAACTCCAGTACAACCTGCTCAAGAAGCTGCAAAAACTGAACCTGCTGTAGAAGCTAAAGCTGAACCTGTGGCACCTTCAGCATCTGCGCCAGCTTCATCTCAAACAGTTGAAGTTCAAGTGCCAGATATTGGTGTTGAAAAAGCTTTGGTCGGCGAAGTTTTGGTTAAAGTGGGCGACGAAATTGCGGTAGATGACAGCATCGTTGTAGTGGAATCGGATAAAGCAACAGTTGAAGTTCCAAGTACAGTTGCTGGCACGGTTGAAAGTGTTGTGGTCAAAGAAGGCGATAATGTTAAAGAAGGTGTGGTACTGATTACAGTGAAAACTGTAGGCGCTGCAACGACTTCGGCGGCAGAACCTACTGAAGCGCCTCAACAAGCGTCAGCAACACCAACTCAAGCTGCGGCACCAGAAGCATCAGCGCCAGCCCAATCGGGTAAAGTTGAAGTTGCTGTTCCTGATCTTGGTGTAGATAAAGCAACAATTTCTGAAATCTTGGTGAGCGTAGGCGATCAAGTTGAAAAAGACCAAAGCCTTTGCGTCGCTGAGTCGGATAAAGCCTCTGTAGAAGTGCCAAGTACGGTTGCAGGTACGGTGACGGCGATCCATGTGGAATTGAATCAGTCTGTGAGTCAGGGCACTGCTTTGGTGACGATTGAAGCACAGGGTCAGACTGCACCAGCACCACAAGAAAAGCCAGCTGCTCAAGCATCACAAGCTGCATCAGCACCAGCCGCGAAAACGACAGCATCAGCGCCAAAAGCTGAAGTGGCCGTTGCTCAAGCGGGTACTGAAAAGTTATCTAAAGCACAACAAGCTGAAAATGCCAAAGTTTATGCTGGTCCAGCCGTGCGTAAGCTTGCGCGTGAACTGGGTGTGGTTTTATCACAAGTCGAGGCCTCTGGTCCTCATGCACGTGTGATGAAAGATGATGTTTTTGCTTTTGTTAAAGCCAAATTGACTGCACCACAAGCAGTAGCTCAAACCGCCGCTGCGCCAGCCGCTTCAGGATTGCCTGCATTACCAGATTTCAGTGCATTTGGTGGTAGTGAAATTGCACCAATGACGCGTTTACAGCAAGTGTCTGTACCGCAATTGTCATTAAATAATTTCATTCCACAAGTGACACAATTTGATTTAGCAGATATTACTGAATTAGAAGCTTGGCGCGGTGAGTTAAAAGGGAAATTTAAGCAAGATGGTATTAGCTTAACGATCCTTGCCTTTATTGCAAAAGCGGTGGCGTTCTTACTTAAAGAAGAGCCTTATTTTGCGGGTCACTTGGCAGATGATCAAAAGTCTGTGCTGTTGCGTAAAGAAATTCATATGGGAATCGCTGTGGCGACACCAGATGGTTTAACTGTTCCAGTATTGCGTAATCCTGATCAAAAATCGATTAAGCAAATTGCCATTGAATTAGGTGAGTTAAGTAAAAAAGCACGGGATAAGAAACTTTCTCCGAAAGACTTACAAGGTGCAAATTTTACCATTACCAGCCTAGGTTCAATTGGTGGTACTGCATTTACGCCATTGGTGAACTGGCCGCAAGTTGCGATCTTGGGTATTTCACCTGCAACCATGCAACCGGTATGGAATGGCTCAGGCTTTGATCCAAAACTGATGTTGCCATTGTCATTGTCTTATGACCATCGTGTGATTAATGGTGCGGATGCTGCGCGATTCACCAATAAATTGACCAAGTTGTTATCAGATATTCGTAACATCTTGCTTTAAGTTTTAAATCATAGAAGACCTCGCTTTAGGCGAGGTTTTTTATATGGATCTAATTTTGTTTTATCAATAATTTTCAAATCTGCTTTAAAATCATCATTCAATTCATTTTTTGTACTTTTGAATCATAGATGGTTGTTCTATCGTGTGGCGACATGGATGTTGCCGTTGGGCGGGGGTATAGGACGTACCCCTCGCCCAAAAGAAGATTTTTGTCATCTTTCATCTCTGAAAAGTGAGGCATCGCCTACGCAAAGGTATTTAAACTTTGAATGTAAGCTGTGGCATTGCAAGTTTTTTTATAATCAAATAATTTATTTTTCTATATAATTGATTTAATAAAAATTATATTCATGCATCTGAGTTTTTGGACAGGTTGACTATATTGTTAAATCAACTTGCAGGGCTCATCATGGAAATTGCCTATAGCAAAATCGAGAGCTTATTTTTAGTGAAGAAACGAAATTGAATTCATCCTCTGCGGGCATTAAAAATGCTTTGGCACGATATTTTTTGAAGTTTATCTGAGCTTTAAATTTTTTAATTTTTAAAAATTGAAAATGATTGATAAAGCGTTGTAGAATAGCTGTACTTCATTGGGGAGTAGCCGCTGTTTGTCATCTGCGAGATGATAAATGGGTGATGATCAACATAATTACTCAACAGAGTATGGTCATCATAGCAAAGAACCAATTTAGCTGAAGGTGTTTACTCAGCTATCTTTTGTTGGCAAGACCTTTGATTTATCACTCCGCGTTGAATAGGCGACTATTCATATTGGCTAGCAGGAGGGGTAAGTCATCGGTAAATATTGCTAGCCAGAGACTTTGAAATGTTAAATGCCTTCCTCATCTCTTTAGTGGTTGTCGCTTTATCCGAAATGGGCGATAAAACACAACTGCTCGCATTACTTCTTGCTGCACGTTTTCGTAAACCTATTCCTATTTTAATTGCAATTTTATTAGCAACCATTGTCAATCATGGTGTATCGGCTGTGCTTGGTCAGTGGATTACCACAGTCCTTAGCCCGACAGTGTTACTTTGGATTGTGTCACTTGGCTTTATTGGTATGGCCGGGTGGATGCTGATTCCAGATGAATTGGATGATGAATCTGAAAGTATTAATAAATGGCAAAAATATGGGGTCTTTGGTGCAACCTTTGTATTATTCTTCCTTGCAGAAATTGGGGATAAAACCCAAATCGCCACAGTGGCACTTGCTGCACGCTTTGACAGTATCGGTTGGGTAACCATAGGTACGACATTGGGGATTATGCTGGTCAATGCACCTGCTGTATTTATTGGGAATAAATTGGCAGATAAATTACCTATTGCTTTGATTCATAAAATTGGAGCTGCAATCTTCTTTATTATTGGTGTCGCCGCTTTAGTTCAGCATTACTTTTTTTAAGCACAATTTTCCAAGCTGATTGAACATCAATAAAGGCATCTATTTTTAAAGCTGAAAACCCAACTTAATGTTGGGTTTTTTATTATTCTGAGAATGATGACACAAATAATCTTTAAACTTAGGTTGTAGATTTATTGTAACTTTGAAGAAAACCTTATATGTTGTATGGGATAACTAAAGATTTATTTTAAAAAAGGTTTTGGGGTTTCTGGTATGGCTTTAGATCGCACCACGTCGCAAGTTTTGTTTGATAATGGCACTCATAAATGTATAAGTTTTACCAGTTTGGTGAAAGGTGAAGGTGTACAAGCCAATCAGTTTCTTATTTTAAATAATGAACGTGCAGCAGTATTAGATCCAGGCGGTGATTTGACCTATGTCCCCCTGACCATGGAGCTTAATAAATACACCCGATTACAAAATCTAGACTATGTCATGGCATCTCACCAAGACCCAGACATTATTACCTCAATGCCACGCTGGTTGGTCTATACCGATGCCAAAGTGGTCGCATCTAAATTATGGGCGCGCTTTTTACCTCATTTAAACTCAGCATTTATGAGTGACCGTATGAAAGGGGGCTGGTTAGAACGTCTGATCGAATTGCCTGACCAAGGTGGTTCTATTCCATTGGGAGAAACGCGCATTATCGTGGTTCCTGCGCATTTCTTACATTCCGTTGGAAATTTCCAGTTTTACGATCCAATTTCAAAAATTTTATTCTCAGGTGATATGGGTGCATCGATTGTTGATGATGCCTCGAAACCAATTGAAGATTTTGCAATGCACATTCCAACCATGCATGGTTTTCATCAGCGCTATATGTGTACCAATCGGGTGATCCGTTTATGGGTGAAAATGGTGCGTCAAATGGATATTGAAATGATTGTGCCGCAGCATGGTAAGCCGTTTATTGGTAAAGAGATGATTCATCAGTTTTTAGACTGGATCGAAAATTTACAATGTGGTGTCGATTTGATGGATGAGTCAGTGTTTACCTGTCCGCAATAAAAAATTCAAAAAAGATATTGAGTTTGAGTGCGACTTTTTTTAGGATTTTCTTGCCAAAATTTTAAATTGATAACGAGAATCTTAAAAAAATGTTGTCACAAATCTCAGCACAGGATGCGTGCTTAAGTTGCGGGGCGTGTTGCGCCTTTTTCCGAGTCTCATTTTATTGGGCAGAAGGAGAAGCCATGCCACCAGATTATGTCGAACCTTTGACAGCCGTGTATTCTTGTATGCAGGGCACCAATCAAAAGCAACCGCGTTGTGTGGCATTAAAGGGTGAGATTGGACAGCAAGTCAGCTGTAGTATGTATGAGCAACGGAGTTCTTCATGCAAACAGGTACATGCTGGGGATTCACAATGTGCAAAAGCAAGACAAGGCTATGGTTTAATTCCCCTGATCGAAATAGAAGTCGCTACACCCAGCAATGATGAAGACTTTGATCAGGTGTGTTAACGCTAAAGTGGGAAAATTTAGGATATCAGGCAGAGACTGTAAGTCGACAGTTTACTGTGGTGTTAAATCCACGATAATTTTATATTCAAAGCCCATTTTTATTTCAATAAGATACTGAAAAATAAAGTGTGATCGAGAATAAGATAAATCCGCACAATAAAAAATGAAAATTGAACGGAAATTTGTATATAATAGCTCACGGAAATTACCAGCGAGACTGTTATGTTGACCATCGTTCAAGAAGCGCTAACCTTCGATGATGTCTTATTACTCCCTGCCTATTCTACTATCCTCCCAAAAGATGTCTCTCTAAAGACACGCCTCACACGCGGCATTCAACTGAACATCCCTATGGTTTCAGCAGCAATGGATACTGTGACTGAGTCACGTATGGCGATTGCAATGGCGCAAAACGGTGGTATTGGTATTTTACATAAAAACATGGATATTTCTGCACAAGCTGCAGAAGTTCGCCGTGTAAAAAAATTCGAAGCGGGAATGGTGAAAGATCCAATTACCGTGACACCTGAAACCACGATCCGTGATTTGATGGCAATTACACAAGCCAACAACATCAGCGGTGTACCTGTCGTTAAAGATGGCAAAGTGGTTGGGATTGTAACTGGCCGAGATACTCGTTTTGTAACGAACTTGGAACAACCAGTAAGCAATATCATGACAGGGCAAGATCGTCTTGTGACTGTTCGTGAAAATGAATCGAAAGAAAATATTCAAGCATTATTGCAAAAACACCGTATTGAAAAAGTATTGGTGGTTGATGAAAGCAATGCATTAAAAGGCTTAATTACAGTTACAGATTTCCGTAAAGCGGAATCTTATCCAAATAGCTGTAAAGATGAATTAGGTCGTTTACGTGTTGGTGCTGCAGTGGGTACTGGCGCAGAAACCCCAAGTCGTGTTGAAGCTTTGGTTGAAGCCGGCGTTGATGCGATTGTAGTGGATACGGCGCATGGTCATTCTGCGGGTGTGATCGAGCGTGTACGTTGGGTGAAAGCAAACTTCCCTCAAGTCCAAGTGATTGGCGGTAATATCGCAACGGGTGATGCTGCTTTGGCATTACTTGATGCGGGTGCAGATGCAGTGAAAGTAGGTATTGGTCCTGGTTCAATCTGTACGACACGTATCGTTGCTGGTATTGGTATGCCACAAATCTCTGCAATTGACAGTGTTGCCAATGCATTGAAAGATCAAATTCCATTGATTGCTGATGGTGGTATCCGTTTCTCTGGGGATATGGCCAAAGCAATTGGTGCTGGTGCAAGCACGATTATGGTGGGTTCACTTATGGCGGGTACTGAAGAAGCACCTGGTGAAGTTGAATTCTTCCAAGGCCGTTATTATAAAGCATACCGTGGTATGGGTTCTTTGGGTGCAATGGCTGGTGCGACGGGTTCTGCCGATCGTTATTTCCAAGACTCGAAAGCAGGCGCTGAAAAATTGGTCCCAGAAGGGATTGAAGGCCGCGTACCGTACAAAGGTCCAATGGGCAATATCGTACATCAAATGATGGGTGGATTACGTTCATCTATGGGCTATACTGGTTCTGCAACCATTCAAGACTTACGTCAAAATGCAAAATTTGTGAAAATCACCGCTGCAGGTATGCAAGAGTCACATGTGCATGATGTAACGATTACCAAAGAAGCACCGAACTATCGTGTAGGTTAATCTTTTGTAATATTTTGATTGGAAAAAGCCGTCAGTTTATGACGGCTTTTTTATTTTGGTGTAAAGTAGTAAACCTTAAAAATTGATTGTTATACAACACATAATAAGTGGGTAAAAGATGAGTTATTTTGGAACAGACGGGATTCGTGGAAAATTTGGTGAACTCCCAATTACCCCAGAATTTGCACTTAAACTCGGATTTGCGGCAGGGAAAGTATTAAAGCAAATTAGCCCCAAATCAAAACCGATTGTGGTTTTAGGTAAAGATACTCGTTTATCGGGTTATATTCTTGAAGCTGCTTTACAGGCGGGTCTCAATGCGGCAGGTGTTTATGTACATTTGCTTGGACCCTTGCCGACCCCTGCAATTGCTCATTTAACCCGCGCATTGCATGCCAACTTAGGGATCGTGATTTCTGCTTCGCATAACCCTTATTTTGATAATGGGATTAAATTCTTTTCAGATGAAGGGAAAAAGCTCCCAGATACGATTCAAGATGCGATTAACCGAGAGCTTGAGAACGATATCATCATTGAAGACACCGCAAACTTAGGTAAGAGTGTGCGTGTTAAAGATGCCAATGGTCGTTATATCGAGTTTTGTAAATCGACATTCCCGTATCATTTCAATTTACGCCATTTAAAAATTGTGGTGGATTGTGCCAATGGTGCAGCGTATAGCGTCGGCCCAGCAGTATTTCGTGAATTAGGCGCAAAAGTTATTGCGCTTTATAACGAACCAGATGGTTTAAATATCAATAAGGATTGTGGTTCTACGCATCCTGAAAATTTACAAAAAGCCGTGATTGAGCATCAAGCAGATTTAGGTATTGCTTTTGATGGTGATGCAGATCGTGTGGTTTTGGTTGACCGTTTTGGTAAATTGATTGATGGCGACCATATTCTGTATATTTTAGCAACCCAAGCATCTCAAAAACCGGCGGGTATCGTGGGTACAGTGATGAGTAACATGGCATTAGAGTTAGCACTTGAAAAAGCCAAAGTTCCTTTTGTACGTGCTAAAGTGGGTGATCGCTATGTATTGCAAAATTTAGAAGAAAACAACTGGGTGATTGGTGGCGAACCATCTGGTCATATTTTGACTTTAGACAAGAGCACAACAGGCGATGCAATCATTGCAGCCCTACAAGTGTTAACAGTATTGGTCGAACAGAATAAAGCTTTAGATGAATTGGTTGCAGATTTTAAAACTTTACCCAATGTTTTGGTCAATGTTCGCCTTGAACAAATGTTTGACCCATTCGCAGTGCCAGCATTGGTTGCCGAGTTTGATAAAGTAGAAGCAGCACTTAAAGGACGTGGGCGAATTTTAATTCGTAAGTCAGGGACGGAACCGATCATCCGTGTTATGGTAGAAGGCGATAATCTGCAAGAAGTAACTGATTTGGCAAATCATTTAGCAGATGCTGTTCGTCAAAATGCGGCTTAAAATATTGTATCGTCTGTAGAAGGTTTTGCTTCATGCGTGATGTAATTAAAGAGTTAAGTGAGCTTCGCCTTACTTATCAAAAAGGTGAACTCCATGAGGAGCAGGTGGATGCTCATCCTCATGCACAGTTTCTCAATTGGTTTAATTTGGCTTTAGAAGCAAAACTGCATGAACCCTATGCAATGTCGTTGGCAACCGCAAATGCACAAGGGCGTCCACATGTGCGTACTGTGTTATTGCGTGGTGCTACCGAGGCTGGTTATGATTTTTATACCAATTATGACAGTCAAAAAGGCTTAGACTTAGCTGAAAATCCTTATGCAGAATTGCTATTCTATTGGCCTGAGTTAGAACGTCAGGTTCGTGTGGGTGGTCAAGTTCAGAGAATATCTGAACAAGAATCTACTGATTATTATCATAAACGTCCGCGTGATAGCCAAATTGCAGCACATATCAGCACCCCACAAAGTGGCGTGATTGAAAGTCGTGAACATTTACAACAGCGTTTTCAAGCATTGTATGATCAAGTGGCTGAAAAAAATGAATTGGCTAAACCCGAATTTTGGGGAGGCTATCGTTTAGAGCCGACGTATTATGAATTCTGGCAAGGCCGCCCAAATCGCTTACATGATCGCCTAACTTATGAAAAAGTAGGTGGATCTTGGACAATACAACGTTTGATGCCATAAATGCAAAAATTACAAATTAAACAACGACCATTGATCACACGCCCTGAAAATTTTCAGGGCGTGTTACCCTTTATTGCTGAAATTTTAGCCCGTCGTGGTGTGCAAACTGAACAAGAATTAGATTTAAAGCTTAAATATTTACTTGCACCAGAAATGAAAGGTTTGGAGCAAGCCATTCAAATTATTGATCAAGCCTTAGATCAACATAAAAAAATTGTGATTGTCGGCGATTATGATGCAGATGGTGCCACCAGTACCGCGCTGATGATGCTGGCTTTACGAGAAATGGGCGCCAATGTTGAATACCTCGTTCCAGATCGCTTTAAATATGGTTATGGCTTAACTCCTAAAATTGCCGATTTGGCTTTTGAAAAATATCAGCCTGATCTATTAATTACGGTCGATAATGGAATTTCCAGTCATGCAGGGGTAGCACAAGCGCAGTCATATGGAATGCAGGTGATTATCACCGATCACCATTTAACGACCAAGGAAACGCCTCAAGCTGAAGCGGTTGTCAATCCAAATCAGTTAGGTTGCGAATTTCCAAGTAAGGCTTTGGCTGGCGTCGGTGTGGCATTTTACCTATTGGCAAAGTTAAGTAGCCATCGGACAAAACTGGGTAAGCCGGCTGCAAAAATGCCGCAATATTTGGATTTGGTTGCTTTGGGCACTTATGCCGATGTTGCCAGCCTCGACCATAACAATCGTATCCTAGTGGATGCGGGGGTTAAACGGATTCAACAGAATCAATGTCGTGCTGGGATTAGTGCCTTATTAGACATTGCAGCGCGTGATCCTGCTGAGTTAAAAGCCTCTGATTTAGGTTTTGTGTTAGGGCCTCGTCTTAATGCAGCAGGGCGTATGGAAACCATGGACATTGGTATTGAATGTCTTTTGGCAACGGATATGCAAACAGCCCACACTTTGGCACGCCAGCTCAATGATTTAAACTTAGAACGCCGTCAAGTTGAGTCGGAGATCAAACAAGAAGCTTTGGCAGCGCTGGAAAATCTACAGCTTGATCAAGATCATTTACCCGCAGCGCTGGTCATGTTTGAAGAGCATTGGCATCAAGGGGTGATTGGTATTGTGGCAGGGCGTTTAAAAGAACAATTTCATCGCCCCAGTATTGTATTTGCGGCGGATAAAGATGGGATTCATATCAAAGGTTCCGCACGTTCGATTGATGGTATTCATATTCGAGACAGTATTGAAAAAGTTGCCGAGCAATATCCTGATTTGATTAGTCATTTTGGTGGGCATGCAGCGGCGGCGGGTTTGACCATTCAAAAGCAACATTTTGAAGAATTTAAACAACGTTTTACTGAGTTGGTTGCTCAATCAGATGATGCACTATTCCAAGCGGTTTTGTGGACAGATGGTGAATTACCTGCTCAGGCATTTCAACTGCAAACTGTAGATACTTTGGCGCAATTGGGACCGTGGGGGCAAAAGTTTCCTGCACCGGTATTTGAAGGGCGTTTTAAAGTCATCGATTATCGTTGGTTAAAGGAAGTGCATCTGAAATTGCGTTTAGCTTTGGAAAATGGCCAACCGATTGATGCGATTGCCTTTAATGTACGTGATAAATTCAATTTTGATCCCATGCAAGATATGGTACGTATCGTGTATGAATTGGATAAAAATCAATTTAATGGCAATGTGAGTTTGCAGTTAAGAATGCTGCATTTAGAACAGTAAATTTAGAGATTAAAAAACCGCTTATACAAGAGCGGTTTTTTAAGTTTTAACAATAATTAGAAGCGGTAAGCAGCACGTAGACCATAGATATTATCGTCATCTTCAAAATCAACAGAACCTTCTAAGCTGATTTGTTGAGTAAAGAATTTTTTTGCACGAATTGTAAAGCTGTCTTCATCAGTACCATCAGTGCGACTACCTGAATAAGCCAATCCGACACTGAAAGTTTTATCTAGGTATAAATCCGTACCTACGCTGTAAGCATCGGTATCACCAAAGCTTGCACCACCTTCAAAATTCATGTCATAGCGACCCACTTGAGTGACATATTTAGCACGGATAGTTGGATCTATATCATCATTAAAATCATTATCATAGCCTGCTAAACCCACTGCAATCAAAAGTCCCGGGATTGGCAAGTAACCTACTTCAGCAGAGTAAGTTGTTGTATCTAAATCATCGACATGATCGGCCTTAGCTGTAGAGCGTCCAATAGCAGCACTTGCATAAAAATCGGTATTTGGAACGAAATATTCAATACCAACACCATAAGCTGTTACATCGTAGGCATCATAATCGATATAGCTAATTCCAGCATTTACGTTGCTTGCGCGATCTAGAAAGGCAGCTTCGTTTAATGGGTTATTTTTAACTTGAACAGGGTTAAAATAATATGTTCCATCAATAGCAAAACCAGTAGAGGTATCCCCTTTATCTGGATCAACAATACCGAGTGAACCACCGATTTCAGCTTGGTATGCATGTGCAGACCCAAAAGAACTAGCAAGTAATGCAGCAAATAAAGTTTTCTTAAACATTGTGTGACCCTTTTGTTATAAAAATATTAATTTTTTGTTACAAATCGCATTGTATGTAAATTAATCTCTATGTCAAGGCTAAAGATCTGAAAATTAAAAGTTTGCTGCGCCATGACATAAAAACAATGCTTAAAAAATGGGTAACTGAGTCAAGCTTTAAGCAATCCATAACAACAATAAAAATAGCCAATAGATTCAGTTTAAAGGTTTTTAATCGGTCTTTTTTATGTCTTAAATTTTTAAGATAGATCGATTCAAAATTATTTAATTTATTATTTATCAAAATATTATAATTGATTTTGTTCTATTGTCTTGCCTTAAGACTTATTAAGATATATCTTAAAATGCATAAATTAATCAATTTGAGAAAAATAAAGATGAAATCAGAGCGACATGATCATTCACAAAATGATTTTGAGCATCGTGAACAGCATACCGAACGAGGCTATGGTGGGCGACGAGGTCGGTTGTTTGAATCGGGTAAAATGAAGCTTTTGGTTTTACATCTGATACAGCAACAGCCAAAGCATGGTTATGAAATTATCAAAGCCATCAGTGATCTGGTCGGTGGAGGCTATACTCCAAGTTCAGGCACAATCTATCCAACCCTGACCTATCTTGAAGAAATTGGTTTTGTGCATGCTGAAAATACAGAAGGTGATCGTAAGCAATATCACATTACTGATGCTGGAAAATTACATTTAAAAGAGCAGCATGCACATATCAAACACTTATTAGAGCGTTTGGAAACTCGACGCGAAATTCATGAAAACGACCAATATTTGGATATTCATCGTGCGATGGAAAACTTAAAAACATCATTACGCTTAAAGCTCAAGGGTAAAGATTTTGATGCTGAGCAAGTTAGACAAGTCGCTGAAAAAATTGATCAAGCTGCAGTAGAAATTGGACGTTTATAACAGTGCAATAATGGGGCAATAGAAGGTTTAGGTGAGACATGAGTATTGAGGTACAACAAAAACTGCGTCATGCAAATTTAAAAGTGACCCAAGCAAGAGTGATTGTATTCAAAGCGCTGTTGGACCAAAAAACACAACTGACAGCAAAGCAGATTTATCAGCAGTTATATGTACAAAATAAGCAGATCAGCTTATCGACCATATATCGAGTGGTGAGCGATTTAGAGAAAGTCGGTTTGATTACACAAAATCTGCATGGCAGAGATGAAGCCAAATATGCTTTGCCTTATTTATCCGAAGTGGAGTCACTCAATATCCAATGTGCCGACCTAACCCAGATCAATAAAGCATCATTGATCGCTTCACTGGAACAGGTTTTTCAAGCGTTTGATATTGATGTTTTGGATATTAAATTTAGTACGACATTACATTAAACCCAGCCGAATATTTAACAAGTTAGAGAAATCTTATGAAACAACATCAATATTATGTAACTGTGCAACATGTTGCAGATGCGCAAGGTCATCCATCAACCTACGATGAAAATATCGAATTTAATGTGGGTAATCACGATGATATTTTCCAAATCGTAGAGCGCTTAAAAGCTGCTGAGTTTTTTGATGAAGAAACCACTAAAGCGTTTGCGGTAGGATTAAAACTCTTTTTAGAGGTGATGATTACCCACCGTGATCATGTGCTATTTCAAGACTTTGAACCCGCAGTTAAACAATTTATGAAAAACTTAAAGCAGAACGTGAAGAAAAATGCGTGATTTAAAACCAGAGATCAAGATCGAAAATAGACCCGATCAACATAAGCCTGCCATGATTTTTGCTGGAATTCCGAAATTACCAGTAAAATATGCAGGGTGGATTATGCCGTTGATACTCTCAGCTTTGATGAGTGCAACCATTTTCATGATTAACTTATGGAAAAATGTGGGGTGGTTCGATGGATTTTTTGCGAAATGGTTTAGCGTCTGGCTATTTTCATGGATGATTGCCTTTCCCACAGTATTAATTTTTTTACCTCTGGTTCGCCGTTTCACAGGCTTATTTGTAGATCTTACGCCACCACCTTCTGCTTAATTCGATCAAGACTTTGAACATGCTATAGGGTGATGACGGGCCTATAAACATTTCAGAGAATATTCAACTTGGTAAAGTATTGCTCCCAGATCTTGTAATCAGAAACTGCATAACAAAAACCAAACTATTATTGTCCTATTCATGGTATTCAGCGTATTAAGATAGCTATAGGTCGATGTATATAAAACCGATAAGCTAAATAAAATGAAATTGTAGATGTTGCAATAACGTCCTGAGCTGATGGACAAATTTAGGATAACAAAATGACCAATACCAACTATACCGAGATTTCTAACTCTGACGATTGTGAAAAATATGTGAATCAGTTCATTCAAGATTTTCCAATCCGTTCAGCAGAAATAGGCAAAGGCACCGTCATTAAACGTGCATTACCCAGTCGTCAAAAACGCATGATTGGCGCATGGTGCTTTTTAGATCACGCTGGCCCAGTCGTATTTCCTCAGGGAGATGGATTGGATGTTGGACCGCACCCACATATTGGATTACAAACCTTCACTTGGATGATCGAAGGGACGATGATGCATACAGACAGCATCGGCTCTAAACAATTGATTCGTCCTAAACAAGTGAATCTAATGACTGCTGGTTATGGAATTTCCCATACAGAAGTTGCTCCCGATACTGAAACAAGAATGCATGCTGCACAGCTTTGGATTGCATTGCCTGATGATAAGATCAATATGGCACCGCAGTTTGATCATTATCCAGAATTACCCATCGTAGAGCAGGACCATATCGAATTTACAGTTTTAGTCGGTGAATTCATGAATACCAAATCTCCTGTCAAAGTGCATACGGAATTAGTGGGGATCGATTTTTTTGCAAAAGAATCAACCAAGACACGTATTCCACTGAATCCTCATTTTGAATATGGATTTATGGCATTAGAAGGTGAAGCAACAGTAAATGGTCATGATTTAAATAGTGACAATATGGTAGTGATAGAACCTGGAATTTCACAGATTGAGGTTGAGTTACCAAAAGGCTCGCGTTTACTGTTGATTGGTGGTGAACCTTTTGAGTCGCCTATTTTATTGTGGTGGAATCTTGTGGGCAGAACACAGGAAGAACTAAAAACAGCAACAGAGCAATGGGCAAATCAGGATGCCCGTTTCGGAACGATCCCTGATTATGATGGTCCACGTTTAGAAGCACCAGCATTCCCAGACAAGATGCGAGCATCGAAGTGATGTGCTGCATTGCGCATTATCGATCTTTAGACAGGGATTCAAACTAAATAATTTGCGTTAAAGAGGTGCTTGATCATCCTTTAGCGCAAGTGTTGCGTTTACAAGTTTTTATTTAAACTGGCATTCACTAAAAATTTAAAGATTAAAGGAAAATAAAATGGCAATTATTGCAAATGCAAAGGTAAAAACCTATCCAGAACCATGGTCAGGTGAGGTGGTGAGTGGAAAACATCAACTGATTACCGATAAACCAGAATCATTCGGTGGGCAAGACAAGGGCTTAGCGCCTTATGATTTTATTTGTTCAGGTTTGATCTCATGTACCATGATTACTTTGCGTATGTATGCTCAACACAAAGGTCTTGATTTGGGTGAGTTTACAGTTGAAGCTGATTTTAATGCCAATAAAGAGGGGAAAGAATGGGTCGAGCGTCGCTTGTCTTTTGCCACTCCGTTGTCTGAAGAGTTGCATCAAAAAGTGTTAGACATTTGCCAAAAAACCCCAGTGACCAAGACTTTATTGCGTAGTGTGGAAATCAATACCACGATTATTTAAAAAACGGCTATGTAAAAACCGCCATGTAAATATGGTCGTTGTCGCTGATCCGTAAAAAGATATTTTGTATAAAAACAAAATATCTTTTTTTCTGCCAGTAAGATTATTCAAAAATTATTTTATTTACAGGTGTTTGCATAAATTTTGTTATAGAACTTATCTTGATTCAAGGCTTTAAACTCTAAGTCGTCAAAGGAATAAAAAGCTGCTCCCGTTTCACCATCATGGCTCAAGGTAATGTCATCAAATTTTTTCACTAATTTACTGTTTGATGTTTTTCCTGCAAAGTAATCAGCGCCCCGAATGGCGATGGTTTTTCCTGTGCAATCTACAATAAGCTGTTTAATAACTGATTGATATGTTGCACCTTGCTCATCTTTAATAGGGTTGGCATATTTATCATAGATGACAGCTTGCTTAAACGAATCACGAATTTTTTGATGTGCATTTACATCAATAAAGGACTCACCCTTATTCTCAAGAGATCCCAGTAACATAAGCTTGGGTTGATATGCATATAGATTTGAACAAATAAAGAAGAAAATTAACGGGATAAGTGACTTCATTTTTATTCTCAGAATAACCAATATTGAATCTAGAGTATAAACAAAGTTGATAAAAAAATGATTTAAATACAGTAATAGAATTGTTGAAAAGTTGAGATCAATTTATAGTCGAATGATAAAAACTGAGGCAATACAATGATTACATTACATCACCTAGATCAATCTCGTTCACTCCGTATTATCTGGGCTTTAGAAGAGCTGGGACTTGAATATCAGATTAAGCACTATAAGCGCTTGCCTACTTTCGCTGCGCCCCCTGAGTTAAAAGCAGTTCATCCGCTTGGAAAGTCACCTGTATTGACCGATGGTGACCTGACTATTGCAGAATCTGCTGTGATTTTAGATTATCTTCAAGCAACCTATGATACAAAAAATCAGTTTAAGCCTCAGAATCCTAAAGACTTAATGCAATATAACTACTGGATGCATTATGCCGAGGGTTCTTTAATGCCTTATTTGTTGATGACCTTGGTCATGACCAATATGCCAAAACATATTCCTTTTTTAATTCGTCCTATTGCAAAGAAAATTTCAGAAGGTGTCCGTGGCGGCTTTAGCAATCCTCGTTTAAAAGAGCATGCAGCCTTTTTGGAAGCTTATTTTAGTCAACATGACTATGCCGCAGGTGAGTTTTCTTTTGCCGACATTCAAATGAGTTTTCCCGTGATTGCCATGCAACAACGAACCAAAAATAAAACCCCTCGACTGGCTGCATATGCTGAACGAATTCAGCAGCGTCCTGCTTTTCAACGCGCTAAACTAAAGAGTGATGATTAAATTTTGTATATCAAGGTGATGGGTGAATGCATTTAATTTTTTTACCAGGTGCATCGGGAAGTACAGCGTTTTGGCAACCTGTTATGCAGCAGCTTTCAGCCGATCATCAAAAAACAGTGATGGCCTATCCAAGTTTTGCTGGGTATCCAGAGCATCCGCATATTGATAGTTTTGACGATTTACAGGGCTATATTCTCGACCAAATTCAACAGCCCTGTATTGTGATTGCTCAATCTATGGGAGGTGTTTTTGCAGTTCAAGCAGCATTACAAAAACCTGAATTGATCAAAGCTTTGGTTTTGGTTGCAAGCTCTGGTGGAATTGATTTAAGCCCTTTTCAGCTTGCGGATTGGCGAGGGAATTATCAGCAAACATTTGCAGTGTCCAATTGGTTTGTCGATCATCAATCCCATTTAGATGATTTATTATACAAAATAGCGTACCCAGTCCTGTTACTCTGGGGAGATGCAGATCCCATTAGCCCTGTGGGCGTGGGTAAATATTTGCATGAAAAAATTCAGCATTCCAGATTGCATATCATTGAACAAGGGGAACATGATTTGGCCAATGTACACGCAAATCAAGTGGCCAGATTAATTCACGATTTTATTTCTGATATAAAGTAAAAGATTTAAGCTGAAGTCGCACATGTCTTTTTCATTTATGTTTACCATAATGACAATTGTGCTTCATCTTGCTGATCTGTCAGTTGATACAAACCCACTCCGATTAAACGGAATTGGAAATGCTCAGGAATTTGCATTTCGCTTAATAATATTTGAGTGACCTGAACCATTTCTTGTTGCGATTGAAGTGCGGTTCTAAAACTTTTACTGTGCTGTAAAACCTGAAAATTCTTGAGTTTTAACTTAACGGTGACACCGCGAGCCTGCATGTGTTTTTTTTCTAAACTGAGCCAAACACGTTCAATTAAATTGTCCCAATAGATTGAACACTGTTCAAGGCTGAGATCATCATCAAATGTGGTTTCTTTGGAAATTTGCTGACGTTGTCGTTCGGCTTGTACTGGGCGATCATCAATACCTTGGGCATATAAAAACAACTGTTTACCATATTTGCCAAAATGATGGATCAGTATATTTTCTTCAATTTTTTGCAAATCCCCCAAAGTCTCTAAGTTTAAGCTTTTCAGTTTTTCCTGAGTGACTTTACCGACACCGGGAATTTTTTTCAGGGGTAAATCATGGATAAAATGTTGAACTTGGGTCGGTTTAATGATGCAAATGCCATTGGGTTTATTCCAATCCGAGGCAATTTTGGCAAGAAATTTATTCGGTGCCACACCTGCTGAAGCCGTAAGCCCTGTTTGTTGAAAAATATCAGCTCGAATTCGTTCCGCCACTTCAGTGGCACTGGGAATATTTTGTAAATTTTCAGTGACATCTAAATAAGCTTCATCTAAAGATAAAGGTTCGATAAGCGCAGTGTATTTCTGAAAAATCTCATGAATCTTTACAGAAACGTCACGATACTTTTCAAAATTCGGTTCAATCACATAGACTTGAGGGCAGAGTTTTTTTGCCTGAGACATCGACATGGCAGAGCGTAATCCAAACTGACGCGCTGGGTAGGATGCAGCAGCAATCACAGCCCGAGGATGATGTGAGGAAATCACCACAGGCAGATGCTTTAATTCAGGACGGTCGAGTAGCTCTACAGATGCATAGAATGCATCCATGTCAATATGGATGATTTTTCTCATGAATTACACAGTGTTGAAACGCTGTGTGATTATTCTAACCGATCTTGATTTGTTTCTATTGATGAATTTAAATTTTGTAAAGAATATGCGACAGCTTATGTCATGAATGATCTTGATTGCGCTTAATTCAACTTATTTTTCTGTAAAAACTGCTGCCATTGTTCTGCATCACCATAAAATACATTTAAATCGACATTTTTCTCGATGCCTTGAATTTTGCCTTGGTTGCTCTGTTGCCAAAATGTCCATGTACGTTGGTCTTTTAAATCAGGCTTATCTTTATATTCACGAATCCAAATCGGTGTATCTTTAAACTCACCTGTTAAAACCATGTTGTAAAAGATTTTAGAGGTATAAAAAATCGGTTGTTTACCGTAATGCTTTTGCAATTGATCATGCATACTTTTGATGTGTTTGATTAATTTTTCTTTGGTATAGGTGTTTATACAACTGCTGTCATATTCCAAGTCCATCACAGGGGGCAAGGCATTGCTTTTATTTGGCACTGTTTTGATAAAATTTTGTGCTTGAATATCACCATCACGACATAAACGAAAGAAGTGATAAGCCCCCACACGTAGACCACGTTCACGTGCTTCTAACCAATACTGCTGAAATTTATCATCTTGATAATCGCCACCTTCAGTGGCTTTGAGATAGACAAACTGATAGTGCTGCGGAGAGATTTTTTTCCAATCAATATCACCTTGATGATGTGAAACATCGAAACCTTTAATCGGATAGGCTTCAGCCAAGGCGGCATTATTATGAACAAAAAACAAAGTCCCGAGTATGACGCAGCAGAAAAGTGCGATCGCTAAAACTGAGCTATTGCGAGTGATTTTTTGCTGTTTGTGTTTTTTCGCAGCGTATTTTGACATGGTTTTTCTAAATATCCAGATGGATCAGTTTAACGTGCTTTGGTTCTAAAAAACGATGGCTGAATAAAAATTGCAACACTTAAATTTGCGCATCTTTGGGAATTTGAAAGAATATCAACGCCGTAATGATGTTAATCGCACCTAAGCAAATTAGGGTATAGTGAAATGCTTGTGTTATATGCGCTTCACTAAAATAGCCTGTAAATGCATTGAGTAGAGTACCTGCCAAAGCAACCCCAATACTCATTGATAACATCATAATCATCGATAAAAAGCTATTCCCACTACTGGCATCCTGTTGAGGGAGATCTTTAAGCGTAAGGGTATTCATGGTCACAAATTGTAACGAGTTGAGTACACCAAAAATAAAGAAATGCACCACACCTAACCATGTCGGGGTATCCGCTGTATGTAAGGCAAAACTGGCAATACATGCACCGATCAATAAGGTATTGACCAGAAGAAATGGACGATAACCGGTACGTTGTAAAATCGGGCGAATGATGGGTTTAGAAAATAATGAACCGAGTACAATTGGGGTCATCATTACCCCAGTCATAAAAGGTTCCATTTTAAATGCAACTTGGAGCATCAGTGGCAAAATAAAGGGAACGGCATTTCCACCAAAGCGTGCAAAGAAATTACCGAGTACACCGATGGTATAAATTTTATTTTTAAACAGTCGACTACGAAACAATGCATTTTTATGGGTATGGGCATGATAGGCATAGACCAAGGCTGAGATTATCCCAGCGAAAAGTAAGCCTAAGCTCAGGCTTTTGGAGATTTCATTGCTGGCAATATTTTCAATCCCTAAAGCCATTCCCACCATTGCAATCGCCAATAGAATAAAGCCACTGAAATCAAAGGATTTTACCGATGCTTCAGCCACATTGGGCATGGCTTTAAAGGTGACAAAAGTGCCTAAAATACCGATGGGTAAATTAATCAAAAAAATCCAGTGCCAAGAGGCATATTCGACCAACCAACCGCCTAAGATCGGACCCATTAATGGACCGAGTAATCCCGCCAAGCTCATCAAACTCATTGCAGAAAGAAACTGCTCACGAGGGATGATTTTTAACATAGCGAGTCGCCCGACTGGAACCAGTAATGCGCCACCGATACCTTGAATAACTCGAAATACAATAAGCAGATTGAAGTCATTGGACAGTGCACAGCCCAATGAGGCAGCGGTAAAAATCACGATTGCTGCAAAAAAGATATTTCGTACCCCAAAGCGATCTGCCAACCAACCGCTTAAAGGAATACACGCAGCAACTGCCAAGACATAGCTAATCACGATGCCATGCATTTTTAATGGATTTTCTTGCAGGCTTTCTGCCATAGCAGGCAAAGCGGTATTGATAATCGTGGTATCTAAGCCTTGCATGAAAAAGCCGATCGAAACTAAAAAAACCAATAAATAGAATTTAGGTTGGAGTTTACTGTGCGATGGCGTAGTCGTCATAGAACTTAAATAATCCCATTTTGTGAATATTTTAAAACAATCATCTGACTAAATCTGTATGAAATCGTTGCTTTATATTGAATCAGGCGTGATACCAAATTGAATGTTCAAGAAATTGCCATAAAACTGTAATCTGCTTGTCATGGAACTTACACCCATGATGAATACATTAAGCCAAATTAAACAAAAAATGGGCTGTTTATGAACATAAAAGTTTCAGCATTGTGTTTAGCAATGCTTTCTGTTGGCTTAGTGGCATGTAATGATGATAATAAAACAACAGCGCCAACGGTTGAAGAAACCACACCTGAAAGCATTAATTTAAGCTTATTGGGGCGTTATGAAACAGGTATTTTTGCTGAAAGTGCAGCAGAGATTCCCGCATATGATGCAACAACAAAACGGGTATTTGTGGTCAATGCCAAAAAAGGTTTGGTTGATGTGTTAGATGTGTCTAAACCCGAAACGCCTGTGCATATTGGTGAGCTTTCGGCACGTGAAGCTTTAGCTGATTCAGAAGTAAATTCAGTTGCGATTAAAAATGGCATTGTGGCACTAGCCGTTCAAGCCAAACAAAAAACAGATAAGGGTATTGTGGCTTTTTTTAATGCCAAAGATTTGAAATTAATCAGTAAAGTCGAAGTTGGTGCTTTACCTGATATGCTGACATTTAGCCCAGATGGTAAAACTGTTTTGGTGGCAAATGAGGCTGAACCCAATGATGACTATAGTATCGATCCTGAAGGTTCAATCAGCATTATTGATATCAGCAATATTCAACGACCAACCGCCAACCTTGCCGATTTTAAAGCGTTTAATGATAAAAAAGCCGATTTGATTAAAGCGGGTGTACGCATTTTTGGTCCTAAAGCGACAGTGGCTCAGGATCTAGAACCTGAGTACATCACCATCAGCAATGATGGGAAAACTGCTTGGACGACCTTACAAGAAAATAATGTCATTGCCAAAATTGATATCGTTGCTAAAAAAGTGACAGATATTTTTCCATTAGGTTATAAAGATCATGGGCTTGCCAATAATGCGCTAGATGTCAGTGATAAAGATGGAAAAATTAATATTCAGGCTTGGCCGGGTTTGGTGGGGATGTATCAACCTGATTCAATTGCCCATTATCAAGCCAATGGGGCAAGTTATTTAGTCACAGCCAATGAAGGTGATTCACGTGAATGGTTGAAGGACTCAACTGCATATTATGCTGGAGATCAAAGTAAAGGTTTTGCAGAAGCAATTCGAATGAAGCATTTATTCAACGTCAAAGGTTTCAATAATAAAGGCGATTATCCTGCTCATTTGACCAATCTTGTTGCGGGTGTAAAAGGGGCCAAACTAGATGCCACAGTTTTTGCCTATTGTGGTGCAACAGCGACTGATCCGGGCATGTGCCGTGATGATACACAATTAGGACGTTTAAACATTGCTTGGAATATGGGTTATCAAACCAACACGGATGGCTCACCAAAATTGGATGCCAATGGATTATTGACCTATAGTAAACTTTATAGCTATGGCGCACGTTCTTTCAGTATATGGGATGCACAAGGTAAGTTAGTTTGGGATTCAGGCAGTGAGTTTGAGCGTAAAGTTGCTGAGCTATTTCCAAATTATTTTAATAGTGATCATGAAGCGGCGGCTTTTGATGACCGAAGTGACAATAAAGGGCCTGAGCCTGAAGGTTTAGCGCTGGGTACGATTGGTAAAAAAACCTTTGCCTTTATCGGCTTAGAGCGCCAAAGTGGGATAATGGTATACGACATTAGCAATCCACAAAAGCCTGTGTTTATACAGTATTTTAATAATCGTACCTTTAAACAGGATCAGGTTTATAAAGATGCCAAAGGTCAGCCGATCTTAAACAAGGATGGTAAACAGATTCTGATTGAGAAAAGTGATTTAGGTCCTGAAGGACTGACGTTTGTCTCTGCCAAAGATTCACCAAATTCAAAACCTATGTTGATTGTGGGCAATGAAGTCAGTGGCAGTACAGCAATTTATCAGATAAATTTAAAATAGCGTTTTAATTTATTCTGTTGCGAGTAAAGAGTGCTTTGGCACTCTTTTTTATTGAAGCTATCCCTCAGTTTTATGAGGGATAGCTGTAGATGTGATATATGAAGTAGCTTAATTATTCATCTTTATCTACATCGGCAATTTTCAATAAAATTGTATTACTGATCTAAGCCCAACCACTGTCTTTGATGATAAGCGCTATCCCAGAACAACCATTCTAATTCAGCGCCTTTGGTATAGGCTTTATGCATTTTCTCAAGGGTATCTGCATCGCAATGTTCTGCAATACGGTCAATCGTTGCTAAAACATTTTTAACTGCTTCGTTAAACTCTTCACCTGAATAGGTATCGATCCATGCTTGATATGGATTATTGTCAATAGATTTACTCACAATATCTTTTCCAACTTCTGCATAAATCCAGAAGCAAGGCAGTAACGAAGCCAAAACCACAGGATAGCTTTCAGACCAAGCCGTCGCAGTTAAAAAAGCAGTGTAGTGATGGCAGGCAAGGGTAAGCGGGGTATTCTCAAAGTCAGCTTTGCTAATCCCAAAATCTTTCATAAATCCATCGTGTAGGCTACGTTCAACCACAATCGCTTCTTTCGCACCTTGGGTAAATTGGATGATATCGTCAGCATCAAATGCTTTTGCACCGCAGACAGCCAATGCACGACCATAAGCCACCAGATAATGCGCATCCTGAATCACATAATGACAAAAAGCTTCCTTGTTTAATGAGCCTGTCGCAAGTTCTTGATTAAATGGAAGAGCTAAAGTTTTGTTATATAAAGCAAGATTACGTTGCCATACGTCTTGAGAAAAAGACATGTCATTTTCCTATGCAATGATTCAAGTTATAAAATGATTTCAGTTTGCAAGACTATAGCAACTCTAAATTGCTTTAGGTATTTGAATGCAGAAAATTCGATTGTATTTGCATAAAAATATGACAAAGAACTTTGGATAAATGTGAAAAAGTCGTCATAATGTGCGCATTAAAAACGCGATTTTTATTTCAGTTTTCTGATTCAAAAACTATTCTCCGTAGGTCGAATTCCCATGATGAAACATTTTGGTTTCTCAATATTTTTTACGATCGTGTGTTTGGCAATCTCTGCATATTGGGGCTTTACCCATGGTCCAAATGCAGGCGTGCAAGCCATGCTCTCTGCACTGACCATTACGGCAATTCTTGCTGTTATGGAAGTGTCTCTGTCTTTTGACAATGCTGTTGTAAATGCATCTGTGCTGCGTAATTGGGATCATTTCTGGAAAATGATCTTTTTAACCGTTGGTATTTTGATTGCTGTATTTGGTATGCGACTGGTATTTCCTGTTGTGATTGTTGCAGTCACAGCGGATATGGGCATGTTTGATGTTGTGAAAATGGCATTAAATGATCCAATTCAATACTCAGAAAAATTATTGGCACATCATGCTGAAATTGCTGCTTTTGGTGGTTCATTCTTGTTGTTGGTATTTTTAAACTTTTTCTTGGATGAAGGCAAAGATACCCATTGGTTTAAATGGATTGAAAAGCGTTTAGCCAACTTGGCCAATGTACCAGCAATGTCGGTATTCCTTGCTTTAGTGGCATTGCTGATTATGGCTGCAAATGTAGATGAAGCGAAACGCCTTGTGGTCACAATGGCAGGTATTTGGGGCATCGTGATTTATATCGGTGTACAAGTACTCAGTCATTTACTGGGTGGCGAGCCAGAAGTAGATGAAGACGGCAATGCTGTGGGTCATGATGCCAATGGTGCACCTACAGGTGTGATCAAAGCGGGTATTGGTGGCTTTATTTACCTAGAAGTCTTAGATGCATCGTTTAGTTTTGACGGCGTGATCGGTGCATTTGCGATTACCTCTGATGTTGTCATCATTATGCTTGGTTTAGCCATTGGTGCGATGTTTGTTCGTTCAATGACAATTTACTTGGTCGATAAAGGTACACTTGATGCCTATATCTACCTTGAGCATGGTGCGCATTATGCCATTGGTGCTTTGGCATTTATCATGATTGCGAGTGGTACAGGTTTACATGTACCTGAAGTGGTAACGGGTTTGATTGGTGTTGCCTTTATTGTTTGGGCAGTGATTGCATCGATTCAATATAACAAGCGAATTGAACAACAGAGTTAATCCTTTTTTAAGAAAAGAGATTACAATACAAGAGCACTTTAACAGTGCTCTTTTTTATGCTCAATGTTTCCACAAAGTTGCCACAATATGCGATGATGTGTTTGATAATTAGCTCGCCAGTTTTGATAAGCCAGTAGATATGATGAATCCTTTAGAACGCCGCTCGACCTTTGCATTAAGTAGTATTTTTGCTTTACGCATGTTGGGGTTGTTCATGATTATCCCTGTGTTTGCGGTGGTTGGTCAGTCTTATCAGTATGCCACACCTGCTTTGATCGGTTTAGCGGTCGGCGTTTATGGCCTCAGCCAAGCACTTCTGCAAATTCCTTTTAGCTTATGGGCAGATCGTTTTAGTCGGAAACCTTTGATTGTTTTTGGCTTACTGCTGTTTGCTTTGGGTGGTGCTGTTGCGGCAATGTCTGAAACCATTTATGGGGTCATTATTGGCCGTGCGATTGCTGGCGCTGGGGCTGTATCTGCGGTTGTTATGGCTTTGTTGGCAGATGTCACCCGTGAAGAGAATCGAACCAAAGCCATGGCTGTGATGGGCATGAGTATCGGATTGTCTTTTGTTGTGGCTTTTAGTTTAGGGCCTTGGCTCACCAGTTTGGTGGGGATTTCAGGACTATTCTGGGTGACAACAATTATGGGATTATTGGCAATTCTCATGTTGTTTATGGTGCCTAAAACCACACGCCATCATAAAAACTTTAAACAAGGTTATCTGTATCAGCTCAAACAAGTCTTAAAAATGGGCGATTTAAATCGTCTACATGTTTCAGTTTTTGCGCTGCACTTATTGCTTACCGCAATGTTTGTTTATGTGCCTTCTCAATTGATCAATTTTGCCGGAATCCCTTTGGCGCAACATGGCATTGTTTATTTGCCTTTGTTGGTCATCAGTCTGTTCTTTGCATTTCCGAGCATTATTCTGGCTGAAAAATACCGTAAAATGCGCAGCATTTTTCTAACGGCAATTGCAGGAATTATAGCGGGATTAGTTGTTCTGATTTTTGGTTATGAATCCAAATATATCTTGTTGTTAGGCCTTGGATTGTTCTTTATTGCCTTTAATGTCATGGAAGCATTACTCCCTTCATGGTTGTCTAAAGCAGCACCGATTCAATCCAAAGCAACAGCGATGGGTGTCAATGCAAGTGCTCAATTTTTAGGGGCTTTTTTTGGTGGCACACTCGGTGGACAATTAATTTTGCTCAATAATACAACAATGGGTTGGAGTGTCTTATCAGCTATTGCTATACTTTGGTTGCTCATTAGTTTTGGGCTAGCTCAACCACGATATTTAACATCAATCGTATTACGATTGCCTGAGGATAAACAAACCGATAATTGGACTTCTCAGTTGTTGTCAATTCGTGGTATTGAGGAAGTTGTGGTTATGTCTGACCAGCAAGTTGCGTATATAAAAGTTGATAAACAGCAAATTGATGATGCTGCGCGACAACATTTAACGCAGTTGTTTGGGAAAGAGGTAGCCATTTAAACATAACTCTTATAAAGTAAAACATAGAATCGAATAGGAAGATAACATCTAATGCGTGGTGTAAATAAAGTTATTTTAGTTGGTACTTTAGGTCGTGATCCTGAGACTAAAACTTTCCCAAATGGGGGTTCTCTCACTCAATTTTCAATTGCGACAAGTGAATCTTGGACAGACAAAAATTCCGGTGAAAGAAAAGAACAAACGGAATGGCATCGTATTGTATTGCACAACCGTTTAGGTGAGATTGCACAGCAGTATTTACGTAAAGGTTCAAAAGTTTATATTGAAGGTTCTTTACGTACCCGTCAGTGGACGGATCAAAATGGTCAAGAGCGCTATACCACTGAAATTCGTGGCGAACAAATGCAGATGCTTGATAACAACCGTCAACAAGGTGAAGGCGCTGCTGCTGACAATGGTGGTTATAACCAACCACGTTTCAATAACAACCAGCAAGGTGGTTTTAACAACAACCAAGGCGGTGGCGGTTATGCGAATCAAGGTAATCAAGGCGGTGGTTACGGCAATGCCAATCCACAAGGTGGCTATGGCAATGGCGGAAACAATGTAAACCAAGGTTTTCAATCGCCTAAACCTGCAGCTGCACCATCAGCACCTACTGCTGCCCCTGCGGATTTGGATGATGACTTACCGTTTTAGTTGATAAAAACGGTCAAGCTTTATCAAAACCCTTTGTGAAAACAAAGGGTTTTTTTATGAACTTCATGATTTGGTTTTAGACAATCACTTTTTCGCAGAAACCCACATGGTAATCACGGCTTTAAACACCAGATTATTTTGCGTGTCTTTGACCTCCACATTGACCAAATAATCACTACCTTGATTCCACTGAAAATTGCGCTCAACAGGCGTGGCAATCGCAATTAAATCAGTTTCAGCCTTCTTTAAATATTCAACAGTCATCCCTTTGGGAATCCAACGATGCGTGGAAGGCACAGTTACGTCGGTCATGGTTCCGCCAGCAAGTTCAGCCATATTACACATGGCAATTGCATGGACTGTACCAATATGATTGAGTACAGCACGGTGTTTTTTGATTTTAATTTCAGCATAATTCGCTTCGAGTCGTTCAAAAACAGGTGAGATACTGCTGAAATAAGGCGCTTTTAAGCACAATAATTTTGAAAATGTCCATTTGCCAGCGGGCTTATTTTTAAATCTATTCCACAGTTTTAGGGTTTGGCTCATTGTTGTATTCCTTATTTAGTTTACAGAATATTATTCTAATACAGAATTAAATTCTGTTATTGGCTCGACAGACGATTTGAATCGCGTAAAATGTCATATAGAAAATGCTTAAATAAAATCAAAGGCTGTACATGAATAATCAAAGTTTGTTGGAACGTCGTTATAGTGGACGTCGTGCAGAATTAAAACGTGTGATTTTAACGGAAGCATTAGCCTGTTTTTTAGAATATGGGATTGAAACAACAACAATAGAAATGATCCGTGAACGTGCGCAAACCAGTGTGGGAGCGATTTATCACCATTTTAAAAATAAAGAAGGTTTAGTGGCAGCCCTGTATATTTTAGCCATAGAAGACCAAGCAGAACGCCGTGATCAAGCATTATTGTCTGCACAAAGTCTACAGCAGGGTATCCAAGTGATGACAGCAAGTTATATAGACTGGGTCATGGACTATCCTGATTTCGCCAGATTTTTATATACTGCCAATTTTAGTATTTCTAAAAGTTCTCAGCGGGATCAGCTAAAACAGCAGAATCATTTACGTAATCAGCACTTACTGGCTTGGATGAAACAGCAACCCGATTATGGGGTGATCAAGAACATTCCCCATGAATTATTATTGTCATTTATGGTTGGATCGACAGAAAGTTATTGTCGGGCATGGTTGTCAGGTAAAGTGAAAGCCACGCCAAAAGTTTACCAAGCAGCATTGGCACATGCGGCTTGGTGCAGTTTAGAAAGCGTATATCAGCAACAACAAGGCTGAATAATCAAGCTTGTTGAATTACGATGCTATGATTAAAAAATTCGTGAGCTTTGCATATAGTGCGCTGTGACTTGATTTAAGTGATTAAGAATGGTTGCACGATCTTGAGTTTGAATTGCTGTGTCCAGTTGCTGCATATAGCCTAGCAATTGGTTTTTTGCTTTTGCCGCAAATTCAGCAGTAATGGCTTGATCTTCATAGAGTAAAACATAGTTCTTGGCAAAACCATAAATCATAAAAATTGCCGTTTTCTCAAAATCAGCCTCAGAATGAGCAATTTGAGATTCACAGTTTATTTTCAGTTGTTTAAAAGCGTCTGTACCAAAAGGAAGGTTTTGGAATTGCTCCAAAAGAATTGAGAACGTCATTTTTTAAAGTCCACTCAAAAAGAAAATCTATAGAGTAAACGGTGAAAGGTCAAGCAAAGTTTGAAATAATATTTTCGATCAAACCAAGCCAACAGATTGGAAAAAATAAATCTATAAAACCGATTATTTTTATTAAAAACTCCAGTTTTACCGATTTAATAATATTTCGTATAGTGATTTCACAGATAAGCAATCCCTGAAACCTATTGAAGGAAGACCAAATGAGTTTGATCAATACTGAAGTTAAAGCATTTAACGCAACTGCATATAAAAACGGTGAATTTATCGAAGTGTCTGAAAAAGACTTCTTGGGTAAATGGTCTGTGGTATTTTTCTATCCTGCTGATTTTACTTTTGTCTGCCCAACAGAGTTAGGCGATCTAGCAGATAACTATGCTGAATTCCAAAAAATGGGCGTAGAAATTTACTCAGTTTCTACCGATACACACTTTACCCATAAAGCATGGCATGACAACTCAGATGAAATCAAAAAGATCCAATATCCAATGGTGGGTGATCCAACATGGGCTTTGGCAAAAAACTTTGAAGTGTTGATTGAAGCTGAAGGCCTTGCAGATCGTGGCACTTTCGTAATTGATCCTGAAGGTAAAATTCAAATTATTGAAATCAATGCCGGTGGCATTGGACGTGATGCACAAGAATTACTGCGTAAAGTGAAAGCAGCACAATATGTGCACGCACACCCAGGTGAAGTATGTCCTGCAAAATGGAAAGAAGGCGATGCAACACTTGCACCTTCAATTGATTTGATCGGTAAAATCTAATCATTGCCTAGGATTAGAATTGAAAAACCAGAAGTTTAACTTCTGGTTTTTTTATTGTTCGCTTGGCTTTATAAAATATAACCATCGTGTTTAGGTGCATAGGCACGAATACCTTCAACTAAATCTTCAATTAATTTTTCCATGACTAAGCGTTGACCTTTGCGTGATGCATAGACCAACTGTACAACACCGATATTGGAACACCACTCTGGTAACAGATGGATTAAACGCCCTGAAGCAATGTCTCGTTCTACCGTTAAATATGGAAGATCAGCAATACCTAAGCCATCGAGTACCGCATAATACGCACCCATTAAGTCATTGCTTTTGACCCGAGGCTGTAACGGAATATCGATTTCTTCTCGTTGCTGAATATGATGTAAATGCCAATGATAGTGCTGTTTATCTGTACCTAATACAATGGTTGGAAATTCACAAAGTTCTGTGACATGTTGAATTTCACGATCGCCTAAAAGTTCAGGACTAATCACTAAACAGTGCGTGGTTTTAATCACATCTCTAACGATAATGCTGGAGTCTTCATTGCTTGAAAAGTTAGTACGAATGGCCAAATCAATATCATCATGCAGCACATCGATACGTCGACTGGTGAGTGCTAATTCAACCCGAACTTTGGGATATTTTTTTAAAAACTGATTTAGAATTGGTCGAATTTGATGTTCCATCATCACCGGCGGGCAACTAATTTTAATCAGACCCTGTAATTCAATTTCTTGTTTTAATAAGACATTCTGGGCATTATCCGCCTGTTCAATAATCTTTGCACACTCCTCAAAGAATTCTTGTCCTAGTGGTGTGACTTTAAAATGCCGTGTCGAGCGTTGAATCAGAGTCACATTAAATTTGGCTTCTAAATCCAGAATACGTCGGCTCAGTTTAGACTTGGTGATATTACTGGCTTCACTTGCAGCACTAAATCCACCATGTTTTACCACCAGATAGAAATAATAGTAATCATCAAAAGAGTGCACAGCTTCATCTCAGGTGTAGTGATGATAAAATAGTATCATTAATAGGAAAATATTTTAAAATTTGTACAAATAAAATGCACAAACAAAAGCGAGGAATGCAAAGACTTACATTCCTAGCGACAACGATTGTCTTATTTTTGAGAAGTGTTTTGCGTGTAGCTGTTGATCAGATTACGATAGTCAGGGATATGGTTACCAAATAGCGTACCTAAACCTTCAATATCATTACGCCAATCGCGATGTAGCTCACATGAGGCACCAAACCAAGTCATTAATTGTGCACCTGCATTGCTCATACGGTCCCAAGCTGAGTCACGTGTCAGCGGGTTAAATGTTCCAGAAGCATCGGTGATCACAAAGACCTCAAAGTCTTCTTCAAGGGCAGAAAGTGCAGGAAAGGCAACACAAACCTCTGTGACAACACCCGCAATAATCAGTTGTTTTTTCCCTGTTGCTTTTACTGCTTTGACAAAGTCTTCATTGTCCCAAGCATTGATTTGACCAGGGCGAGCGATATAAGGCGCATCTGGAAAAAGCGCTTTTAACTCTGGTACCAGTGGACCATTGGGGCCATCTTCAAAACTGGTGGTCAGAATGGTGGGAAGGTTAAAATATTGAGCCGCCGCAGCCAGCGCCAAAACATTGTTTTTAAACTTATCTGGGTCAATGTCGCGGACTAAAGAAAGTAATCCAGTTTGATGATCGACTAACAATACCGCAGCATCATCTTTGTTTAAACGAACGTAAGGTTTTCCCATTTTTTATATCCTTGAAGTCACTAAAATTTAAATTGTGCTTAAATACAAAACAAATTATTTTGCATGGATTTCATGTTACGTGGCTTAATCATGATAATTAAGCCTATAAACTGAGATTAATAATCTCATAAATAAGATGATTGATTAAAAACTACGCTGTGCCGTCGCTATTGAATATCCTATATTTGGGATTCAGCGTATTGGTAGATTGCTGTATTGATCACTTTAAAAAACCTAAAATGGATTCATATTAAAGCCTAGAGATAGGAGTATTGAGATGAAAAGAATTATTGGTGTATACCGCAATCAAAATATGCATTGGGTCGGTGATGGCTTTCCTGTAAAAAACTTGTTTTCTTATGATCGTTTAGGTCAAGCGATTAGTCCTTTTTTATTATTGGATTATGCAGCGCCTTATACATTTGCACCTAGCCATGAACAGCACGGTGTAGGTTCACATCCACATCGTGGTTTTGAAACAGTGACACTCGCCTATCAAGGTGAAGTTACTCATAAAGACTCCCATGGTGGAGGTGGAACCATTAAAACAGGTGATGTGCAATGGATGACTGCGGGCGCAGGCTTGGTTCATGAAGAATTCCATTCACATGAATTCACTGAAAAAGGTGGAATCTTTGAAATGGTTCAGCTATGGGTGAATTTACCTGCAGCAGATAAAATGACCCAACCTAAGTATCAAGCAATTTCTGCGCAAGATATTCCTGTGATTCATTTTGATGATGATGCAGGTCACTTACGTGTGGTTGCTGGGAAATATGCTGAACAACAAGGTGCTGCTTCAACCTTTAGTCCGGTCAATGTTTGGGATGGTCAGCTTAAAGCGGGTCATGAGCAAATTATTCATGTGCCAGTTGACCACAATACTTTGGTGGTTGTACTCGAAGGTGAAATGCTACTCAATGGTACACAAAAGGTACTTGATAGCTCGATTGTCATGTTTGAAAAAGATGGCGATGCAGCAATTCAACTTGAAGCGGTGCAAGATGCTAAGTTTTTGGTCCTTACAGGTAAACCACTGAATGAGCCAATCCAAGGCTATGGTCCATTTGTAATGAATAGCAAAGAAGAAATCGTGCAAGCGTTTAACGATTTCAATAATGGCAAATTTGGTGAAATTGTAGCGGAAGCTTAGTTGATTTTGATGATAGGTATTTGTGTATAACGGATACCTTGCATGTCTTTAGTCTATGAGTTCAGCCATGTATGAGATATCGAGAAGTCAAAAAGCGGATTGTAAAATCCGCTTTTTTTATATGTAAAATTTTTAGCACCAAAAAGATCAGAAATTTAAAAAAAGAAAAGAGCTTTGCTCTTATCGAACAGAAGCTCTCTTACGCTGTAGTTTTTTCTTTAGATGATTATGTCTTGTTTTGATTGGGTTGTTTTGTTATTCACGCATCATAATTAATTAAAAATGTGAAGTAAAGCACAATATATTTCATTTGGTTAATTTATATCCGTTGTTTTAGTGTTTTTTGTATGCCGTCATTTTACAAGTGGTGCAATTGATCTGCTTAAAAAGCAAATTCAAAGTAAAAAAAAGGATCTCTATTCCACACTATAGAGATCCTTTTTATGCTGTAGTTTCTTTTATTGTGTGTGTTGTCATAATTATTTGTTTTTATTGTAAATGTGAATTATTTATCGTTTTTATGCTGTAAATAATAATCAATAAATTGGCATTTGTAAATGTTTTTTTAATAAATAGTTAAATTATCTGTATGTTTTTAACAGTATTTTTTTATATATATAAATATCAATCAAGTATAAGCAGGGTGTCGCACAAGAGCTTGGTCTAAAACCACTAAAATTAAATAAACACCGAGGAATGGAGATTTTTCCTAAAAAATTTCCAACAAAAAAAGTTAAAACTGGAACTTTTTAATACCGCGATTTAATCGGCTATAGCTCATAATAAAAAAAATGGTTACGCACGGATAATAACTTTGGATATTGCAGTGATTGGTAGTGGTATGGCTGGCCTGGCCACCGCAAGAATTCTTAAAGATGCAGGTCATAACATTACCATCTTCGAAGCATTACCTGGTCGTGGTATGGATAGTCACAGCATTGAGTTTGAAGGTGGTTTGATTGATGCACCTTTGCGCGTGATGAATCAGCATTTATGGAAAAATACACTGAGCCTTGCAACACACCTCGGTATAAAAACCTTTCCAGTGCGTACCTTTATGGCATGCAGTTGGTTATTTGAAGATAAAACAGAAACTTGGTTGACCACATCACGCACCCGTATTGGTAATTTCCCCATTATCAATAACCGTAAAGGGATTAAGCAGTATGGTTGGCGTTTAGTCAAAGGGATGTTGCAGCTTAAAACCGCCATTTCTCAATTTTTTAAATCTAAAAATCAAGACATTACCCTTGCTGATTTTATCAATCACAATGACATTGAAGAAGTATTTTGGCATGGTGCAGTAATGCCTGTGCTTTATACCATTTGCACCTGTGACCCTAAAACCATTGGTGAATGGCCTGCAAAACCGCTCTTAATCTTTTTAAAGCAATTAACCGATGGTGATGCTTTATTACGTTTACACGGTGGAACGCCTGCTTTTGTCGATAAATTGATTGAAGGTATTGATATTCATAGCGGTTCTGAAATTACCAAAGTTGATGAACAGGGTAGTGCTGTTCTGGTTGAAAATGCACATGGTGAGCAATTTCAATTTGACCGTGTGGTGGTTGCAACACCGACCAATAAATTAGAAAACTTTTTAAATAAACAACAATTTGCTGACGATATTGCTTTATTGCAAAAATTTAAGTTTGAGCAAGGCGAGTTGGTTATGCATACCGATGCATCAGTGATGCCGCCAAATCGTAAAGATTGGGCTGTATTGAGTTATATGATGGACCGTAAATTTACCAAACAACAATTCACAGTTTGGCTGAACTCGATTGAACCAAGTCTGGTGGGTAAATCTCCAGTGTTCCAAACATGGCGTCCTGTGACCAGCATCGATCCGAAGAAAGTCATTTCTACAGTGACCTTAACCCGTGCTGTGGTGGATTCTGAAACAGTAGCATTGAACATTGAGTTGCAAGCGCGTCATAAAGTCGCTAATCGTAAAGTATTCTATTGTGGCTCATGGTCATGTGATGGTTTGCCAATTCTTGAATCTGCGGTAACTTCTGCAATGCATATCGCAGAAATTTTTGGTGCACCATTGCCATTTGTAGGATTAAAACCTAAAGTTGAGGTGGCTCCGCAACTTGGCTATTAAAGCCCAGTGAATTCATATAAAGTTTAATGAATTCATAACTGAATAAGTGAATGATTTAAAATGAAATGGCTTCAAGTGATTCAGCAAAAACTTCCAAAACATAAATATGCAATCGATGCAAAAATGTTAGGAGATTCTGCTGAGTGTGCTTGGACTAACTTAGGGTATTGGGATGAGACTACATCCTCTTACCCTCAAGCCTGTCAGCAACTTGCTGAACGACTTGCACAAGCGGTACAGCTTAATCAACATGATCGGGTACTGGATTTAGGTTGTGGTCAAGGTGCCAGTTTAAAATACTGGTTAGAACACTACCAAATTCAAGATTTAGAGGCGGTTGAGTTACAACAACAGTGTGTCGATAAAATTCAAAAACAACTCCCGCAAATTAAGGCGATTCACTGCCAATCTTTTTTAAATTTAAATGCGCTTTTATTGACGCAACCTTTTGATGTGGTGTTGTGTATTGATGCGGCTTACCATAGCGATTTAAATTTATTTTTAAATTCAGTCGTCCCAATTTTAAATTCAAAAGGTCGTTTGGGTTTTCATACGTTGATGCTTTCAGACACAGTTTTAAATTCAAAACAAAAAATGAAATATAAATGGCTACTTAAAGCCGCTGATGTCGATTTAAAATCACTGATGACCGCGACTCAAATCAATCATGCCCTGCAACAGCATGGTCTTGAGCAAATCGCGCTAGAAGATCTCTCTACAGCAGTATTGGCTGGTTTTAGTCAATATATTGCGACAAGAGCGAAAACGGAGCGTGGAGGGCTAGATCAAATCAAAATACAAATGACCGCAAAACTTTGTCAAAGGTTATTTGAAGAGGGAATTGTTCGATATATACAGCTCAACGCAGTCAAAACATAATTTTTATTATTTGCGACGCTATCAAACAGATCAAAAAATTATAAGAAAATACATAAGCCAAAAACAACAAAGCCTCACTAAAAAAGCGAGGCTAAGTAAAAATGGTGCCGGCACACGGATTCGAACTGTGGACCTACTGATTACAAGTCAGTTGCTCTACCAACTGAGCTATGCCGGCAACGTGGCGAGAATTTTACAGAATATTTATAAGATTGCAAGCCAAAAAATAAACAATTGAATAATCTTTAATATTTATAGTCTTAGCGATGGGGTCTTGGTCTGAAGCTGATAATACCGTGTGTTATGAATGCTTAGATTTTTAGAGAGCAAAGGGTTTTTGCAGGCAGACAAAATAGCAAAGATAGCTAGAGTAACGGCAATTAGAGTAATGACAACTAGAGCAACGATTAATAATCGCTTTAAGCTTCCGATTAAAAAGGCTTACGGAGGGGTAAGCCTTGAGTATTTGGGGTTAAATCAAT
>NZ_VTDG01000008.1:0-199653 GCF_052824985.1 Acinetobacter sp. 1125_18A | reverse complement strand
GTTTGCTGTATCGCGTCGGGATGCTGCGTATTCTATACAGATTTTAAACCAGCGCAAGCCCTATTTTCAACAAAATGCATCGTGTGATTATTTTTTAATCTAAATGTTCAAAAAATCGCATAATTCACCTATTTTTTAGGCATTTTTGAGAAATTCAACTTAAAAGTAAGCTACATCTATTCAAAATAGTCACCAGAAGATTGTGCATGTAGAAACGCAGGAATTAATCCAGTTAATGCTGCACGTATATCTGCCCGCTCATTAATCAATTGATGCGAGCCTTCTTCAAGAATCAATAAGGTCTGTAATCTAAATTGTCGACGTACAAAATCAATATTATATTTCCAGTCTACAGTTTGGTCTTGTGCACCTTGTGCCAACCAAACCGGAATGCGGCACTTTGGATAGGCTTCCATTTCCAGCATCCACTTTGACATTGCCAAAATCCAATCCATTCCCATCATTCGAGGTTGTAACGGGTCTTTAAGGCGTACAAATCTTAAAAACTCAGGATTGTGATTATTTCTTTTAAAGTGACGAGGAACTTCTCTTTTAATTCTGCGAATAATTCCTAAACCAATAGAATTATGCCACCACGCTGTTTTTGCAGGTCGTACCAATGGTGAAAGCAGTAACACCCGATCCACAATTGGATTTTCACGTTTTTGCGCATACTCAAGTAAGTGATGCATCCAAATTGCACCACCTGTACTTTGCCCCACTCCCAACCACGGCTTAGGAAGCTGCTCTGCATTTTTTACATATTGATAGACCGCATGTAACACTTGTTGGTAATGGTCAAAGTTTTGAATATTTGCAGGCGAACCATTACTCAGTCCATGCCCAGGCAAATCATAAGTAATCACACTAAACCCTTGTTCAAGGATTTCTTTTACAATCGGTTGGTAAATACCACTATGTTCTAAATAGCCATGCAACAAACACACAGTGCCTTTTATTTTATCTATATTGGGTTTAAATACTTGCACATGAAGTTTAAACAACGGCATATCAATAAAACCTTGCCATTGCACACAGTCCAGTTGATCAAAACCATAAAGACGTTGATAAGATTTTATTTCTTTATTTGGAATATATTCACGATTTAAGTTTAAGGCTTCTAATAGTTGTGGTGTTGTATCTCGACTTGGTATAGGTAAGTCAAGTTGCTTTAGAATTGTTGGATTTAAAAATGGAATATCTGCCATTAAGGCACCTCTCTACAGCCACTCGAACCAAACAACATATCTCGGATTGTTGCTAAAGTTTCATAATTGGCTCTACGACTATGATCATAATTTTGTTTGCTCGGCTGCCATGCTGTTAATTGAGTTGGCATTGGTGCATTGACAGGAATTGTTTCGATACCATTTAATGCAAATAAACGACGTGTTCTTGGCATATGGTAACGATCGGTAATTAATAAGACTGTGGGTGCACCACCTTTTTTCTGTAAAAGTAATGAACTAAAGCGTGTATTTTCACAGGTGTTCATGCTCCTATTTTCTAATAATTTGGCTTGAACACCGCGCTCAGATAACCATTTTTGCATATAAGGTGCTTCTACACCACTCAGCACAATAGGAAGTTTAACCTTCTCTTCTAAAGCTAACGTTGTTTCAAGTCTTAGTTTGGTATAGTCATTCACAATAATGTCTTTTTGATTTTTATCTAAAGTTAAACCACCGCCCAAGACTACAATTGCATAAGGTTGACTGATTGGCTTCGGTTGTTCACTGATTTTCGTAGGCAAACTTTCAAGATCTTCTTGTACTTGTGAACTGGACAATTCATTTGCCAATGTGTGTGAATTTTCTTGAAGTAATTTTTCATCAATTTTATATTTTTTTAAGAATGTTAAATATTCATCCATTAAAGCCTTATTGTCTTCACTATTTAAATCCAATAAGTTTTTAACAACATCGTTCGATTGGTTCTCAACAACCTCTGATGCAGCATGTTCAGACACCAATGGAATTACTGGCTTGTTTTGTTCTTCATCATCATTTTTTTGATCTTCAGCAATTTTTTCTTGCAAGGCTTTATATCGTAACTGGAGTAGCATTAAATCCTGAGCATTTTTACTCTTAATGGCTTCATCCATCAGCTTAAGATAGGCTTGTCGAGCAATCCATAAATCAGAACCAGGTTCTAAGTTTTCAGCCTCCGAAAGAGCAGCGTTTTGCTGGCTCTTTGCTGCCACCTGATTGACTTCAACTGGAACAATGCTATTCAGGATTTTAACCATCATTGTCGAATAAAATGGCGTGTACCAAAAAACGACCAAACAGCCGAATAATACAAATAATATGGCAATTATTCGTAGAAATCTGACCATCCAATGCGGTTTGACCATATATTTACTCAATTTAATGGTTTTCGATTAAGCCTAGTTCATTATAAAGCACAGGTTCAGGTTCTAAGTGCACACCAAACTTCTCAAAAACATCTTTTTGTACTGCCTGATACGTTGCGCGTACATCTGTCAATGTTGCATCGGCATAATTCACCAACACCAAAGCTTGTTTATGAAACATTCCCACCTGATTAAGCTGTTTACCTTTCCAACCTGATTGATCAATCAACCAACCCGCTGCAATTTTAACGTGATTCCCTGCTTGAGGATAATGTGGAATATTAGGGAATTTTGCAATTAATTGTGAAAACTCTTGTTGCTTAATAATCGGATTTTTAAAGAAACTTCCCACGTTTGGATATTCATTTGGGTCTGGGAGTTTACTTTGACGAATATGAATCACTTGCTTTTGTAAGTTTTCAGCACTCATATCATCCATCATTGCATCTTTTAAATCCCCATAATTTACTTTTAAATCAGCATGTTTAAGTAATTTAAAAATCACATGGGTAATCACATAACGATCTGGATCATCTTTAAAAATACTGTGTCGATAAGAAAAATGGCAATCTTGTGCTTGAATTGAAAGTGTCTGTGCTGATTGACGATCGTAGACTTCTACAGATTGAATAAATTCACCGACTTCAACACCATACGCGCCAATATTTTGCACAGGCGATGCGCCGACTAAGCCCGGAATCAAAGCCAAGTTTTGTAAACCATAAAGTTGTTGCGTTGTCGTCCACAATACAAAGTCATGCCAAACTTGCCCTGCACCCACTTTGATTGTTTTACTTTCGGCATCTTCACTTAAAAATTCAATACCTTGTATATCTATAGCAACTACAAGCGCATGAATATGCTCAGGCAGCATCATATTGCTGCCCCCTGAAAGCAGTAAAACGTTTAAATCGTGTGCTTTAGAAAACTGCAACGCTTGTTGAAGATCTACGATAGATTGTATTTTGACATAATGTGATGCAATCGAGTTCAAACTCAATGTATTAAAGGGTTTGAGCTGAACCTGTGATTCAATATTCATAACTTAAATTTATTTCCTAAAAATATTTCAATCACTTGCATTAAAACTGTTGTTGAAACACATGTACCCAAGCCAAACTACTCGATTCACACTGATCAAGTACACGTTCAAATCCATCAGCTTCACCGTAATAAGGATCTGGAAGCGCCTGTTGTGGATAAACGTGATCATGCTCACTCATTAAAGCAATTTTAGCTTTGATTTGAGCAAGACCAAATTGGCTACTGGCTAGGTTATACAAATGCTGTATATCCGCAAAATTCTGATGATCCATGGCAAGAATCAAATCAAACTCTAAAAAGTCTTGTATTTTTAATTGTCTAGCACGTAACCCAGAAAGATCATAGCCTCTTTTTATTGCATGTTTTTGACTGCGACTATCAGGTGATTTATTTGGATGATAATTGCTCGTTCCAGCTGAATCCACAACTACATTTAATCGTTTTTCATCACAATAGTGTCGTAAAACCACCTCTGCTGTGGGTGAGCGACAAATATTTCCTAAGCACACACATAAAACTTTGTATGGCATTTTGGATGACATAACAACCTCAAATGATCATTTCTTTTATAAAGTCTTATGTTAAGTTATTTAGCAGGCGAATCCTATAGAACCTTAAAACAATAATGTTTAATTTGTGATGATAGATTAAGGATAATACATATGAGTCATTTTCAATTCCAAACTGTAGCCAATATTATTTCAGGTTTAGGATCAATCCAAGAACTCAGCACAGTATTAGGCAATCAATACCACAAAGCATTAATCGTGACAGATGCAGGCATGATTCAACACGCACTGCATTTGCCGCTATTAAAAATTTTAGCGCAATGCAATTTAGACTATGAAATTTATGCCGATGTACAGGCAGATCCAGCAGAGCAAATTGTTTTATCGGCAGTTCAATTCGCCAAAGACAATCAAATAGATGTGGTTATTGGCTTTGGTGGTGGTAGCTCTATGGATGTTGCGAAACTCATTGCGATCTTGGCAAATCCAAAGCAATCACAAAGTATTCAGGAAATCTATGGGGTCAATAATGTCAAAGGCCCTCGCCTTCCGTTAATTCTTATTCCAACCACAGCGGGCACAGGGTCTGAAGTCACCCCCATTTCAATTGTCACTACAGGTGAAACCACCAAAACAGGTATCGTTTCCCCCATTTTATATGCCGATGTGGCAATTCTAGATGCAACATTTACCTCAGGCCTACCTGCACATATCACAGCAGCAACAGGTATAGATGCGATGGTGCATGCCATTGAAGCCTATACCTCTAAAATTAAAAAGAATTTTTATGCAGACATGCTTGCTAAACAAGCCCTTAAACTTTTAAATAAAAATTTAAAATTGGTCTTGGCGGATGGTACAAATTTAGCAGCTCGTCAAAATATGCTGGTTGGCTCTATGCTTGCAGGGCAGGCTTTTGCCAACGCTCCTGTAGGTGCTGTACACGCTTTAGCATACCCCTTAGGTGGTCATTTTCATTTATCACATGGACATACTAATGCTTTGGTTTTATTGGAGGTGTTAAAATTCAATGCGCCTGATGCAAAAGCACTTTATGCAGAGTTAATGCAATGGCTTGATCCTTATAGTAAAGGCAGTACAGAAGGCTTATGTGACTTATTTATAGATCACATGCAGAGACACTTAGATCACAGTGGTTTGACTTTGAAATTACGCGATTTAAATGTACACGAGCAGCAACTTGATAGATTGGCATCCGATGCAATACTACAAACACGTCTTTTACAAAATAATCCAAGGCCACTACTTCACGCAGATGCATTAAAAATTTATCAGTCGATTTATTAAAATTTATCAACATTAATAGTGCACTGATTTATTGAATGCGCTTTTAAATAGACTTCTTTCATAAGTCCTTTTTAAAACCATAAATCAACATAAAAGCGCCCTCACCCTAGCCTTCTCCCAGTGGGAGAAGGAACTTTCAATACCAATATGACTCACTCCACATGATCATTTTTTGATTAATGAAAAATCTTTAATCAACATGAAGTAGAATTAATACATACTCGCTGAGTGTTTATTTAAAAGTATAAAAATATCTATCATATAACCTATAATTTGTGTTTGAAATATGCGGACCGCATCCGATCAAATCGACCTAAATTTTGAACAAAATTTATAATTTTGTAAAAATACAGCATTAAAATTAAACTTGGTTATTCTCAAAATATGAAAAAAACAATCTTATTGCGTCGTTTTGTTATATTTTTTAATCAATCGAACTTAAAGTTTTTTTTAAAAAAATATTTAAAAATTATTAATTATCAAATCATTAACCTATTAAATGACTATTTTATGACTAGCTAGTAATTAGTTTTTATTTAATTTTTATTTAATTTTTAAAATAATTACTCTAAAATCGCGCCAGATCTTAATCGGAAAATTAAGACAACTAGTATTGGAAAATGATTCTATGAAAAAACTTACATTAGCAATTCTGCCATTAGCAGCATTTGGATTAAGCAACGTTTCTCACGCAGCAACTTCTGATGGTAAAACTTTTGGTGTTTCTGCTGGTTGGTTACATGTTATGCCTCAAAGTAAAGGACAAGGCGTAAATGGTAAAACTGGTAATAGTCCTTACTTAGGTCCATTGGCGAATATACAAGCCAATAACCCAGATGCAGGTTTTGAAGTACAAAATGCAGATACAGCAGGCTTAATGCTTGATTATTTTGTCAATGACAATGTTTCACTTGAATTAACTTTAGGTGCTCCTCCTGAAATGGAACTTGCTGGCCAAGGTAGCATTAAAGTTCATGGTGTTACTGTCGTTGATCTAAATAAATTTGATAAAGCTGCAACAACAGATGCTTATACGCCAACGCTTTCTGCTCGTTATCACTTTGGTTCAATCAACAACAAGATCCGTCCTTATGTAGGTGCAGGCTTGATGTATGCTCATTTCTCAAATGTTGAGACTGATTCAGCAATCAATGATGCATTAAAAGCCAATCCTTTACTTGGTCGATATAATCCAGAACTAGGTAAGGTTAAAGTTGATGACGCTTTTGCACCTGTTGCAATCCTTGGTGCAGATTTCAATATCAACAAAAATTGGTATGCAACTGCTTCTGTTTCATATGCACATTTGTCAACAAAAGCAAAATTAAATGTAAATGGTACAACACCAGCTGGACAAACTACTTTAATTTCAGGCCAAAGCAGCATTGAGATTAAACCAATCGTGACTTATTTAGGTCTTGGTTATCGTTTCTAATCAATTTGGACTGAATCAGTTCTAAATTGTAAAAGCTCATTAGGTTAGACTTAATGAGCTTTTTTATTTTTTTCACTTGAATATAGTTGCACTGTGCTAAAACACTTGTAAACACATGCAAAATTCATCTATAAAGTTACTTGTTTATAAAGCTTTGCAAAGCCTTGGCTTGGTGATTGATCACAAAAGCACTGTTAATTTTTTATCTATTCGAATGAATAATCCAAATGAAACCAGAAATAAAATTACGTACCCAATACTCCTTTATCTTCCCCATCCAAACACGTTGGGCAGACAACGATATTTATGGTCATGTGAATAATGTGACTTATTATAGTTATTTTGATACTGCAGCGAATGCACTCTTGATCCAAAAAACCGACTTTGATATACATCACTCACCCATCATTGGTTTGGTGGTAAATTCTTCGTGTCATTTTCTCGAAGAACTCACCTATCCAGAAATTATTGAGGTTGGGGTCGCCATTGCAAAAATTGGTAATTCATCACTGAGCTATGATCTGGCTATTTTCAAACAGGGTAAAACTGAAGCTTCAGCACAAGGTCAATTTGTACATGTATTCGTAGAGCGTGAGACAAAGAAAAGCACCCCGATTCCACAAAAAATGCGAGATGCTTTGCAAGACTATACAACCTGAGTTCGATATAAGTTTTTGATGAAATATGATACGCGGAAACGTCATCCGCAACTGTCTGAGGCAGGACTTCATTCATAAAGTATTGTTTCTGCGATTCATTGAATGCGCTTCTGGTCGTCGACGAGTTTTGCGGATGACAATGGTTTTGCCTACTTTTGCCGAAACAAAAGTAGGGCGAGCCGCAGGCTGATCCTGAAATTGAATGACAGTTCAGCAAGACTCCGTCGAGATCATTGCTTTTCAATAAGTTAAAGATATAGTTAAGTCGAACTCACGTTATATAGTTTAAGCCTAAAAAATTGACACTTAAGACTATTTAGCTCCAACACCCTAAAAATAAACATCATTTTAAGCCAAGGTATTTTGATCCCAAAAAGCCTGACTCACTTCAGGCATTTGATTTAACATTTCAATAATCGGCTGAATTTCTTTTTCCTCAACAGAATTCGCAATCAAAATCGCCCTAATCTCTACATCTTGCTCACCAAAAGGTTCTACATCAAAATCTTTAGCAGGAAAATGATAACGCTTTAAAGCTTTATTCAGCTCATCCATGACATATTTACTGTGCTCTTTTTGACAAACCACATAAATTTCATGTTGCATTTCCGAATCAACATTTAAAGGTTTACGGTCGATAATATGCCCAATAGGACGTAATAAAGTATTGGCTGCCAAAATAAATATCGTCGCTAATATAGCCTCCACCAAGCGGTCACAACCTGCCGCAGCACCGACAGCAGCAGAACACCACAAGGTCGCAGCAGTATTGAGTCCTTGAATATTCCCTTCTTGGCGCATGATTACCCCTGCGCCAAGAAATCCAATGCCAGAAACCACATAAGCAATCACCCGTACTGAACCATCAGCACCTGTTAAGTTATTGGCAATATCAACAAATATAGCAGCGCCAAGGGCGACTAATACATTGGTTCTTAAGCCTGCTGTACGCTGCCTATACTGTCGCTCAAACCCGATCAATCCCCCTAAAATAAAAGCGCCAAGTAAACTAATCAAGGTATCTAGCATATTCGCTAATTCTAGATGTTGAATGAATTGGAGTTGCATTGGAGTTCTCCATTACCAGCCGTAACGACGGATGTAAATTTTTTTCATCAGTTGCACAACCAGCATGTAGCCAAGCAAGATGAAAGGTAAAAATAAGAAATAAGTTAATGGTAAAGCTTGTAATTTTAAGTACTCAGCAAAAGGCCCCATTGGTAAGAAAATACCAGCAGCCACAATGACCAAGGTCATGACTATCAAAGGCATTGCCGCACGACTTTGAATAAATGGTATTTTTTCTGTACGAATCATATGCACAATAATCGTTTGTGTTAGTAGCCCCACGACAAACCAACCGGATTGAAACAAGGTTTGCTGTTCTGGTGAATTTGCATGAAATACAAACCACATGAGAGCAAAGGTCAAAATGTCAAAGATCGAACTGGGTGGCCCAAAGAAAATCATAAAACGTCCAATTTCATTTGGTTTCCAGCTTTGCGGTTTTTCAATCAACTCATCATCAACATTGTCAAATGGAATGGCGATTTGTGATACATCATAAAGTAAGTTCTGTACCAGCAAATGAATCGGTAGCATTGGTAAAAACGGAATAAAAGCACTAGCTACTAATACCGAAAAAACATTACCAAAATTTGAACTTGCCGTCATTTTGATATATTTCAGCATATTGGCAAATGTACGTCGTCCCTCTAGCACGCCTTCTTCAAGCACCATTAAACTTTTTTCAAGTAAAATTAAATCTGCTGACTCTTTGGCTATATCCACTGCTGTATCAACCGAAATTCCAATATCAGCACTACGTATCGCAGCCGCATCATTGATTCCATCGCCTAGAAATCCAACCACATGTCCATTCTCTTTCAGCTGCATCACAATACGTTCTTTGTGAACTGGACTTAATTTGGCAAATACCTGTGTATATTCAACGGCAAATTTTAGTTCTTCATCAGTCATGTTCTCAACATGCCCACCTAAAAGAACATGTTCACAGTCCAGACCAAGTTCTTTGCAGACCTTTTGAGTAACAAACTCATTATCACCTGTAAGCACTTTGACATTGACGCCATGCGCTGCCAATTGAGCTAAAGCAGGTGCAGCAGATTTTTTAGGAGGATCCAAGAAAGTTAGATAACCAGTTAAAATCAAATTACTTTCATCTGCGACAGAAAAGTCATCTGATCTCCCACTAAAATCTCGATACGCGATAGCAATAACACGTAAACCTTCAAGATTAAATTGGCGTATTTTTTCTTGAATCGCCTCAAGATGGTCTGGTGTTAATAGCTCAATCTTGTCATTTATCTCTATATGCGAACAGACTTTCAGCATTTCCTCTGCCGCACCTTTAGTGATGATACGTGCGTTACCTTGTAAGGTTCTGACCACTACTGACATACGTCGACGCACAAAATCAAACGGTACTTCATCAAGCTTCTTAAATTTAAAATTTAGATCCTGTAAGTCTTGTGCAGCATGGTCCAAAATTACAGCATCCAGTAAATTTTTCAGCCCTCTTTGGTAATAGCTATTTAAGTAAGCCTGTACCAATACACGTTGTGATGTCTTGCCATTTACATCGACATGTTGTGATAAACAAATTTTATCCTCAGTCAAGGTACCTGTTTTATCTGTGCATAAAATATCCATTGCGCCAAAATTTTGAATCGCATCTAAACGTTTAACGATAACTTTTTTACGAGATAAAAATACTGCACCTTTGGCCAATGTTGAGGTCACGATCATCGGCAACATTTCAGGTGTTAAACCCACAGCTACAGATAAAGCAAATAGCAATGCTTCACTCCAATCACCTTTGGTAAAGCCATTGATAAATAATACAACTGGCGCCATGATCAACATAAATCGAATCAATAACCAACTGACTTTATTTACCCCCATTTGAAATGAAGTCGTTGCACGATCTGCATGGGATACTCGGTGTGCCAATGCCCCAAAATAGGTTTGTGTCCCAGTATTTACCACCACCGCTTTTGCAGAACCAGACACAATATTGGTTCCCATAAAAACAATATTTTCCAGTTCCAATGCATTTTGTAGGGTGTGATCTTTTTGATCAGCAAACTTTTCTACAGGAATAGATTCACCTGTCATCGACGCTTGTGAAACAAACAGATCTTTTGCAAAGATAATTCGACAATCCGCAGGGATCATATCTCCAGCAGACAATAAAATGATGTCACCAGGGACCAAATCTTGGATCGCAAGTTCAACCTGTTGAGATCCTTGATCTAGGTCGCATTGCAGGGTTTCAAGGTCTGGGGCATCCCAATCTACTTGACGAATCACAGTAGCCGTATTACTTACCATTGCTTTTAATGCAGCGGCTGCTTTATTTGACTTAAACTCTTGCCAATAGCGCAACACCGTAGAAAGTACAACCATGGTTGTAATAATAATTGTGCCTTCTATATCGTCGGTAAAGAAAGCCACCAAAGCCAAAATGGTAAGTAAAATATTAAATGGATTGCGATAGGCATACCAAAGATGCTTCCACCACGGCAGTGGTTTTTCATGCGCAAGCTCATTTAATCCAAATTGTTCTTGTCGTTGTTCAACCAGCTTTGCTGACAAGCCTTGCTCTGTTGTATTTAAATGATTGAGCAATTGCTCTGAAGCTACATAGGAAGCATTGATCAAACTTTGTGAAAGCTTTTTACTAATTTCACTGGCATAACTGGCTTGATGTAATTCTTTAAATGAGCGATGACGTTCAAATAAGTGTTGAATATGATATTTTTTGATGAAATTAGAAAATAAACGTTGCCATAGATTATGAAGCATAATGTTCTCCTTTTTTGGCAATAAAGACTTCTTCCTATTGAACAGGAATTGAATTAGATGATTTTTTTATGAGCTTAAAATTGGTGAGAAACTCAGCTCCCAGCCCAAACCAGCGATCATGATGGTGGTCAAATCGATCTGCATAAGCCACTTGGACCCTGACAAAATCTTGAATCAACTCATAACCAAATGCGGTTTGAAAAAATACAGACTGATGATCTTGATTAAAGATTTCTGCACTGAGCGAAGTTTTAGCATTGATCCAATAATTGCTTGAAATTGCAGCTAAAACATACTGAGTATTGCCCTGATGTTCATAGGAGATGTTGCCATTTAAAAATAACCGATCATCCAGTAATAAATAAGTTACGGGGAGATTCACTTTCCAACTAGAGTGGTCATCACCATACATATTTCGGCTTATTGTTAAGGATGCGGCAGCGCCCCAACTATTCGAATCCACTGCTTTCAAATTACGTTTGAATTGACCTGATATCACATCATGACGATTCTTATTTTGAACATGATCATCCAGCTGAAAACTTAATTCCAAATTTTTGGCGATACCACATACTGGAGAAAAACTGGAATTAACCTCCTGATGTTTATAAAAGTTTATATTACTTTCAAAATGGCAAGTATACAGATCAGCAACAGTTGCATCATCTGTAATTAATACAGGATCTGCATGAGCTGATTTATGAATAATAAGTAATAAAAAGCAGCCTGTAATCAGTGCTGTTTCTATCATACAAAGTTGATTGATTACCATCCGTAATCCTCATTGCTGAGGCGGTATGAATCTAAGTGCGCACAAAAACAAGCCAAAATTGAACTAATTAAAGTCAAAATTGAGCTGCTTCACGTCAAAATGGGGATGTAGTTTAAAATCAGATTATAACTGTCTCATTGCAAGACAGCTTTCCTAAAGGCAGTGCTCTCTTGCTCAGATACGAATAATGGCTGTATATAAACTACAGCGCCTCGATGAACAATTTGCCACTTAGGGTCTCCGCTAATTAAAGTTGCCGCAATTATAACCATAAAAATATTTAAAACAAGTGATTTTCAGCATAACAACGTCTATAAATGCCAGATTGATCATCATAATTTGAATTAAAATTCTTATATAAATTGAGAACCTGATGAGATTTTAAAATGATTTATCTTGGCACAGGCAGAAAGGAATTGTGAATATTCCTTAAATTTCGGCAAATAAAAACAAGCCCAATTCCAGTGAAATTGAGCTTGTTTAAAATGATATTTAATCTAAATGTTTTTTAAAAATTAGGCTTTGAGCTGAATATTTTCCAACTTTCCATCCAATGCTTCAATTAAGCTTTTAACCAAAGGCTCTTTTTGAAGCATTTCACTGGCACGATCATAAGCTCGAAGCTTACGTTCGTTTTGCATCATATAAGGTGTAGTCGACTCAACTTCACCATATTGCACTGTAAACAAAGTACTCGGCCATTGCTGTTTTAATTTTGCCTCAAGGTCATGTTGTGCTTGGTTCAGTAATTTTTCATATTTTTGTGAAATTTGAAAAATAGATTGACCATTCACATCCCCTGTCATTAATCCATGCTGTGCAAGTTCTTGAACAGCTGGAGAAAGTGAGCTATTTCTAAACCAATACTCCCATTTTTCAACTGTCCACTCACCTTCTAAGACCTGTAATTTTAAAGCAAGTATCTGTTGCGGCGTTTGTTCCTCAGAAGAGGATCCACGTTCTATTTCAGGGATAATATTAGTAACTTGAGCTGGAGTATCTGTTTGAGAATGAATAGGCTCAATCAATTCAATTTCAACATTTTGATCCTGATTTTCAGGTGCTAAAAAGAATACATCTTGATTTGGACTAGACGGAGACGTGGTATTTTTCGGTTGACTCAACTCAGCACCAAACAAGGTTAAACTTGGTTCTGCATTTTCTACGTCAATTTTCTCTTGAACAATTGGCGGCTGCGCTTCAACACCTTGACTATTATGAGCCGTTGCTTCAACCACAGTGCTTTGTTGTACTTCCTCAGCAAAGTCATCTAAATAGTCATCACTACTCGGTTCATGGTCAACACTTTGCTGTTGAGCTTGCTGATCTTCAACTTGGTCAAAAGCAGGGTCTAAATCACTCACTACATTCTGTGAATTGATCTCAACCTGCGCTTGCTGTACCTCAGCTTCCGCTAATGGTGCGTAAGTTTCTGATTGATAACTCACATCCAAAGCTACATTTTGTTGTTCAATATTTTTTTCAACAGGTACTTGCTGAGCCTGCTGTTGATGAGCTGGCTCTTGCTGAATCTGTTCTTGTTGCACACCCCCCGTTTGAACATATGCTTGATGCGGTTGCTGTGAAATAGCAACTTGATCGATATTCTGATTGTTTTGTGGTTGTTGAGCTTGAGAGACTACAATTTCATTGATTTGCATCGGTCTAAATGCCAGTAAACGCAATACTGTCATTTCAAAGCCTTGCTCTTGTGTTACTGCAAGTTGTAGCTCCGCTCGACCTTTACAGGCAATTTGATAATAAAGCTGTAAATCTTGTGCAGAGACAATTTTTGATAACTGCATAATTTTTTGATTAATTTCAGCACTGTATTTTAGACTTAAATCAGGCAAATATTGCAACATTGCCAACTCATGCAAAGTCGAAATAAACTGATCTAAAACCAATGAAACATCTAAAGCCTGTTGCCTAAATTGTAGTAATAATTGACTGACACGTGCATTTTGGTTTTGATGAATTGCCAAGATCAAATCATAAATGATGGTTCTATCAATCAAACCCAGCATTTCTTTGACATCTTGATGCTGAATTGCACCTTGACCATAGGCAATTGCTTGGTCAGTTAAAGACAACGCATCACGTAATGAACCTTGGGCAGATTCAGCAATTTGCCAAATCGCATCTTGCTCTGATGAAATTTCTTCTTTATTTAAAATATCTGTAAGGTGATGGGTAATTTCATCTACAGCCAATGGACGTAATGTAAATTGCAAGCAACGTGAAATCACCGTAATTGGTAATTTTTGTGGATCTGTTGTCGCAAATAAAAATTTTACATGTTCAGGCGGTTCTTCTAATGTTTTCAATAACGCATTAAAGGAATGCGTCGACAGCATATGTACCTCATCGATCAAATATACCTTAAATCGCCCTTGGGTCGGTGCATAAGGTACATTGTCGAGCAACTCACGTGTGTCTTCGACTTTAGTCCGTGATGCAGCATCGATTTCAATAAGGTCAATAAAGCGCCCTTCATTTACCGCCTTACAAGTTGCACAAACTTCACAAGGTGTAGAGGTTACCCCTGTTTCACAATTTAAACATTTCGCTAAAATTCGAGCAATTGTGGTTTTCCCCACCCCACGTGTTCCAGTAAATAAATAGGCATGGTGTAAACGTCCACGATCTAAAGCACTGGTCAGTGCACGTGAAACGTGATTCTGTCCGACCAATTCATTAAAGTTACGTGGGCGATATTTACGTGCAAGTACCTGATACATGGAAGCTCCTAGTTACAGGTCTAAGGATACTGTTTTTTTGCTGATTAGTGAATGAAGAACTGTAGAGTTATTTTTTATTAGAGATAATTCGATCAATTTCTTCTAATTTGACACTGTGCTCTACAACATAAAGTTTATCTATCTCTTAAATAGATTTAAAAACATACAGTAGCTATTTTACTTTAAAAAAACACTGCCGTGGCACTGTTAAACAAATCACAATTTAAGCTTGCTAAAGTTTTCAATCGGTATATCAAACTCATTTTTTCATACTATAAAATCTAAATGTAAAAACAAGCGCATAATTTAAATTATGCGCAATATTCTAGACTGCTAGCTGTTTCTTTGCAGGTAAAGCGCGCCAAACAAATACAGATAAAACTAGGAACATCACACCCGAAATACCCAAGACTTTACTATGCGAATGAATAAACGCTTCAAAAGCAGCTTGTTTTACCTGTTGCATCAATGCAGGTTCTAATTGTTTGCTCAGCAATAATGCCTCACCAATAGAAGAACTTGCTTGAGCTGCGATATTCAGCGGTAAATGATCAGGTAAGATAATCGAATGCGCATAAAATATAGATAGCAATAGTCCAAAAATCGCAATCCCAAGACCTGCCCCTAACTCATACGCCATGCCTTCAATTGCACCAGCAGCAGTTGCTTTTTGTGGAGGTACAGCAGACATAATAGCTGCCGTGGAAGATAATAATGCGATTTCAACACTGATCCCCATCAGCACCATCCACACCCAAGCTTGAATATAATCGATGTCAAAATTGGTCATGGCCAAACCAAAGAAACATAAGGCACACATCAGCATCCCAACAGTTGCAACAGGTCTTAAACCATAGTGATTCATTAAAATACTAGTAAAAGGTCCACCAATACTGATTGCTATCATAAAGGGTAAAATAAACAAACCTGCTTCCAATGGGCTATATCCATACACAAACTGTAATTCTTGTGAAAGGAGTAGCTCAAAACCAACTAATGCAATCATAGCCACCATCGCCATCACAATACTGGTTGAGATCACAGGATTCTTAAACAGACTAAAATCAATCATCGGTTGCGTTGTTTTCAATTGATGACGGATGAATCCCACCAACAATCCCAATCCAAGCACAAAAATCAAAATCATCCCTAGGCTAAACGCATAGATAGAGGTCTTAATCGAATAAATCAGCATTAAGATTGCAGTGACCAAAATGAGCGCTTGTAATAGATTTAAAGGTTGTTTGGTTTGTACTGCTTGCTTTGGCACCAGCCATGTCGTCAATACCAAGACCAAAATAATAATTGGCACGTTAATCAGGAAAACGGTTCCCCATGAAAAATGTTCCAGAATAAAACCACCCAACAGTGGACCAAAAGCGGCTCCACCACCACCGACAGTTCCCCAAATACCTAAAGCATAATTACGTTGTTTTTCATCTAAAAAGGTATTTCGAACACCTGCCAAGGTTGCAGGTAAAATCATGGCAGCGCCTACACCAAGAAATGCTCGGGCAGCAATCAACATATAGGCTGAACTCGCAAAAGCAGCCATTAGCGAAGCCACACCAAAAATACCAGCACCAATCAGCATCAGCCGTTTAAAACCAATACGATCCCCCAATGCCCCCATGGGTAAAATCAAGCCTGCCATGATCAGTGAATAGATATCTATCACCCAGAGCATTTCATTACTGGATAGTGATAAGGCAGCACTCAATGTTGGGATGGCAACATGCAAAACCGTTGCATCAATTGAAACCGGTAAATAAATTAAAACGATGATTGCCAAAATCACCCAATTGCGGTACATAACACACCTAATTAAAGTTGGACACTTGTTCAAGTTCCATCATTATAACCAGACTTGAACAAACGTCCAACTTTGTTTAATATTCGTTTTGTAAATTTTGTTGTATTAAAAGTGATGAACTATTTAAACCGAGAACAACGTCGTAATATGATTTTGGATGCAGCAAAGCGTGTTGCATTACAAGATGGATTGAATGGATTAACAGTGCGCCGTATTGCCGCAGAAGCACAAGTTTCAACAGGACAAGTACATCATCACTTTGAATCAAGTTCGCATTTAAAGGCCGAAGTTTTTATTGAATTGATGGATCAACTCAATGAAGTAGAAGATCAAATTAAAACCGACAGTAGTTTTGAACGTTTATCTCTTTTACTAGGTTTTGAAAATATTGAACAAACTCAACCCTATCTACGACTCTGGAATGAAGCTGAGATTTTAATCGACCAAGATCCTGAAATTAAAAAAGCTTATAATATTACGATGGAACAATGGCATGTTGCCTTGGTTACAGCGATTGAACATGGCATCGCCCAACAAGAATTTAAAATTGCTACAGCCAGCAGTAGCCAAGACATTGCTTGGCGGCTGATTGCTTTTGTTTGTGGTTTAGAAGGAATCTATCAACTTGGCTTAAAAGGTCTAGACCAACACTCGTTTAAACATCATGTCGAAACCATCTTGAAAATGGAGTTATTTGCCTAAGAAAATATAGATGGATCTATATGCCGCTGTTTAAAGTCCTTATTTTTAATTCTTTTGCACTATAAGACTCAGCCATCTAACCTTCTATGAAATTTCAATCGCTTTGACCTTAATATTTAGAACCAGCCTTTACTTCCCTTAAGTAAACCATCAGCGCAACGTAATGTTTCTTGGGTCAGTCCCCAAAGACGATAATCACCGGTGATTGAACCAATGGCAAAATTATGAGTGTACGCAAAACTAAGCCCTCGTTGCGGATCACACCATGCCCCAGAACCGTTATATCCAATATGACCAAAGCCTTGCTTGGCACGTTTACCCATACTAATCACGCGGTGGTAGCCTAAACGCCATTTCATAGGAATTGGCATCACGCGATCTCGTTTAATCGATTGGATTTGACTTAACTCTGCAAATATTTCAGGGCGAATTAAAACTTTTCCTTCCCAAACCCCTTTATTTGCCATCATGGCATAAACTTTTGCAAGACTATTGGCGCTAAATACACCATTGGCCGCTGGAATAATCGCTTGAAGCCCTTGGTCACTAAAGAAACTAAAATCACGCATCCCTTTTGGTACCATGGCATCTAAAAAGTCTTGCGGATTTTGTCCAGTTAATTCAACTAATTTATCTGAAAATGACGTTTTATGGTGCTTAGTTTTGCTTTTACTGGATTTTGTTTCTGTTTTTTGTACAGGTGCTGCTTTTTGAATTAAACGCGCCACACGATTTAACTCAGCTTCAGGCACACCAAAATATGCACCATCAAGTTGTAGTGGTTCAACCAAATACTTCTGCATTAACTGTGTTAAAGATTGTTGCGTTGCTTTCTCTAAAACACCACCCACCAACCAGCCAAATGTTAATGCCTGATATGCAATATCGGTTGCTACAGCAAAACGAGGTGTGGCCTGCTCCATGACCTTGAGCATATGCTGCCAATCGGCCATTTCAACTGCACTAGCAATGATATTTCGAATATCGTATAAGCCACTTTGATGGCTCAAAATATGACGTAAAGTCATATTCTCTTTACCATTTTGAGCAAATTCAGGCCAAAAATTAACAATAGGTGTATCGTAGTCTAAGAAACCTTCGCTCACCAAAATGTGCGCGAGTGTTGCCAGTACACCTTTCCCCGTGGAATAACAAACCGACAAGGTTTGCTCATTCCATTGCTCAGTTTTTGATTTTTTACCCGTATATATATCGACAACTTTTTCATCTTGAAAATAAACAGTTAAAGCAGCACCACCATTTTCGCTACGACCATCCTGCAAACGGCTAAATTGAACAGCGAGATCTTGAAAACGCTCATCCACATAGCCCTGATAATTTTTCGTATTCGCAAAAATAATGTCCGTTAAACTGCTCATTGCCCTATCCTATTTTTTTAATCATAACTTTTTTAATTAAAAAAGCCTGAATCATCTCGACTCAGGCTTTATATTTTATCTTATAAAGCGTTAACCACACCAGAAACATGAGGTTTTTGTGATTTTTGATTACGAATCAAAAAGTCAGTTGTTGTACCTTCTTGCGCAGTTAAAAGCTCTACTGTTGAAGGTAAATACATCGGCAATTTAAACAATACATCTGCTTCATAAGCTTCTGGTAAGTTGAGCCCAGCAAGAACACGTGCCTTACTCCACATCCCATGAGCAATCGCTTGTTTAAAGCCAAATGCTTTTGCCGTCAATGCATGGATATGAATCAAGTTAAAGTCGCCTGATGTCATAGCATAACGACGACCAGTATTTTCAGGAACTTCCCAAACCGCCTGAACTTGATAATTTGGTTCTTTTTTATCTTTTGGTTTTTCTGCAACTGAACCATCAGTCTTTTGACGCGCTAAATAAGTGGTTAATCCTTGCATGACCACTTCACCGCCAACTTTAGCAGTCGTGATGAAATCGAATTGAACCCCTTTGTCATGTGGTTTTAACTCACCAAATTGACAAGATAAAGTTAGCTGTTCATTGACACCAATTTTACGTGTTTGCTTAATTTGATTACGAATATGTACCAAGCCTAAAATTGCAAAAGGAAATGCTTCAGAGGTCATCATATGCATTTGTAAACTTTGCGATAAAACAGCTAAATAAATTGCGGGAATATACCCATTATTTTTAAAGCCACACACTTCGTTATATGCTTTTAAATGATTGGGATCAATTTTGAATGAATCAACCACATATTCAACTTGCGGTAGAACTTTTTCACCTTTTGGCTTTTTAAAAATTAAACCCTGAATCACTTTTGGATAAGCTAAATATGGCTTAGGAAGTTGACTAAAATGGCGAGTATTCATACTGGACCTTTGAAAAATTAATTCTTATTCAACATTTAAAAAATCCAACATTTCAGTTGGAAATTAACGGATGATACAGCTTAAACATCCTGATTTCGTTCAAGAGAAAGCCAGCGAGAGTGTTATTTAAATACACAAATAATCTCTTCGCCATAATCCCCTAAACGAAACAGGACTTCACTTATGTGTGATTATGCACCCAATAAGCTTTGACCACAAACACGCACAACATTACCATTTAATCCTGTAGATGCTGAAGATGCAAATAAAGCAATTGTTTCAGCAACATCAACAGGTAAACCACCTTGACTCATTGAGTTCATACGACGACCCGCTTCACGGATTGCAAATGGAATTGCCGCTGTCATTTGAGTTTCAATGAAACCCGGCGCTACAGCATTAATGGTAATACCATTTTTTAACACAGGCGCAGTAAATTTCACCAAACCAATGACACCTGCTTTTGATGCAGCATAGTTGGTTTGACCTAAGTTACCAGCAATACCTGAAATTGAAGATACGCAAACGATACGACCATTTGCATTTAAACCATCATTTGACAATAAATAATCGTTAATACGTTCAGCAGCAGACAAGTTGATATTAATCACTAGATCCCACATCTCTGGCTTCATATTTGCCAAAGTTTTGTCACGTGTAATACCCGCATTATGTACGATGATATCTAAACCACCTTGTTGAGCTGCCGCAGCTTTGATTTTTTCACCAGCATCAGCAGCCGTGATATCAATTGCGAGCGTAGAACCACCGATTTCACTTGCAACACGGTCAAGGTCTGCTTGTTGTGGTGGAACATCTAAACAAATTACATGTGCGCCATCACGTGCCAATACATGTGCAATCGCTTCACCAATACCACGGCTTGCACCTGTAACAAGCGCAGTTTTGCCTGCAAGCGGTTTTGCCCAATCGATATCAACTACATCACCTTTAGATACGCGAATCACTTGACCCGATACGTATGCTGAACGTGGAGAAATTGCAAAACGTAAACTTGATTCCAAGTTTTGTGCAGCATCTGCATCAACCAGAATAAGATCAGCAGCAATTCCTTTCTTAAACTCTTTACCAACCGATTTAACAAACCCTTCTAATGCACGTTGTGCAATCGCCTGCTTAATCGTTGGTGCAGTTTCAGGTGTTAAACCAATAATAATTACACGACCTGATGTTGCAATTTGACGAGCAACAGGATTAAAAAACTTGTGTAGTTCATGTAATTGTTCTGAATTTTGAATCCCTGATGCATCAAATATCACTGCTTTAAATTTTGATTCTTTATCGCCTTCATTAAAAGCACCAACATTCAAACCAGATTTTGCCGCAGCTTGTTGTAACTCTGCGTTATTCCCTGCATAAGTGTTGGCATGAATATTACTAAGAACCTGCGCAACTTCACCAGTAAAATGACTCTTTGGAGCCGCACCGAATAATACAGCACCTTTAACGACAGGAGTGGCTGACTCAAAGCGGTCTAGCTGGATTGGTGATGGTAAACCTAAATTTTTTATGACAAATTTACCAATTGGAGATTTAGCAAATGCTTGGTATTGGTCAGACATGTTTCTTATCTCTCATCAAATTAATTTTGTATGGGGCTTAAGCTATCTTTTAACTGCAGTATAATCTCAGATATTTAGCTGTGTTGCGCTTTCTTAAATGGCTTGCGTTGTTCTTCGCGCAAGGCTTAGAGGAATCGTCAACAACGCTATCATCTCTATGACCCATAAGTTTCAGTTAAATCATACTTGAGTAGCCAAAATGATGACTTGACCTGAAAGAATATGCAAATGTCATTATAGTCAATTCGAGTCATAGCCAATTATGTTAATGTAAGCACTAAGAATATTGCGAACATGCTTGGAAAAGCCTTATGAGCAAAACAACTCAAGAAAATTCAAACGCTGAAAGCACTGTACAAGAAACTGTGTCAAATACATCAAAAGCTCGTACTCGTACGAGTAAAAGTAGCAACACAAATTCTACAAATGCCAATGCAGCCAACACGACTAAAAAACCGACTCGTGCACCAGCAGCTGCTTCACGTAGCAAAGCAACGGCATCGACGGCAAAAAAAGTTACAACAGCTTCATCTTCTAAAACTCAAACTTCTGGTCAGCAGGATAAAATTATGAGTCAAAACACTGTACGTCGCGTAGCAATTATTGGCGGTAACCGTATTCCTTTTGCACGTTCAAATGGCCCTTATTTCCGAGCGTCAAACATTGACATGCTTACTGCGTCTTTGAACGGTTTAATTGAACGTTTTAACCTTCAAGGTCAACGTTTAGGTGAAGTTGTTGCTGGTGCAGTTCTAAAACATAGCCGTGATTTCAACATGACACGTGAATGTGTTTTAAATACTCAACTTGCCCCTGAAACCCCTGCTTATGATATTCAACAAGCATGTGGTACTGGCTTACAAGCAGCTTTCCTTGTTGCAAACAAAATTGCATTAGGCCAAATTGAAGTGGGTATTGCTGGTGGTGTAGATACTACCTCTGATGCGCCAATCGCGTTTGGTGACGGCTTACGTAAAGCATTGCTTGAATTAAACATTGCAAAAACAGGTAAAGACCGTTTAAAAGCCTTAGCTAAAATCAATGTTAAAGACTTGATGGATGCGCCAAAAAATGGTGAACCTCGTACAGGTTTATCTATGGGTGATCACCAAGCGATTACTGCTTTAGAATGGGGTATTCCTCGCGAAGCTCAAGATGAACTTGCTGCATCTTCACATCAAAAAATGGCCAAAGCATATGAAGAAGGTTTCTTCGATGATTTGATCACGCCATTTATGGGTCTAGATAAAGACAATAACTTACGTCCTGATTCTTCAGTTGAAAAATTGGCTAAGCTTAAACCTGCATTTGGTAAAGGTGATACTGCAACAATGACTGCAGGTAACTCTACTCCACTTACAGACGGCGCTTCAGTTGTACTTTTAGCCTCTGAAGAATGGGCGAAAGCAAATGGTCATGAAGTACTCGCGTACTTAACATTCACTGAAACTGCTGCTGTAGATTTTGTCAATAAGAAAGAAGGTTTATTGATGGCGCCTGCTTATGCTGTTCCGCGTATGTTGGCTCGTGCGGGTATTAAGCTTCAAGACTTCGACTACTATGAAATTCATGAAGCTTTTGCATCACAAGTTCTTTCGACCTTAAAAGCATGGGAAGATCCTAAGTTCTGTAAAGAACGCTTAGGTCTAGATGCACCATTGGGTTCAATTGACCGTAGCAAACTCAATGTTAAAGGTTCTTCTTTAGCTGCTGGTCATCCATTTGCAGCAACAGGTGGTCGTATTTTGGCAACTGCTGCAAAATTGATTAACCAAAAAGGTTCAGGTCGTGTACTCATTTCGATTTGTGCTGCTGGTGGTCAAGGTGTAACTGCAATCGTAGAGAAATAAGTTCTCTGATTTGTACAGCACTTTCAAAAAAGCATCCTTCATGGATGCTTTTTTATTGCTCGTCAATCTACATGTCGCTAAAAAGCTTTTACATAGACTACTCTACTCAATACAAAAAATGGTTAGCCGAAGCTAACCATTTAAAATCTTCACTATTCTTAGGGAAAATAGTGTTGATTTTAGAAGCGATACCCCACACCAACATAAGTAATCAAAGGATCTATATCAACTTTTGTCGTTGAATTAATCAGTCGCTTACCAGTATTCGCATCAACGACATCTATCTTAGCCTGATTGTTGAGCTTGGCATAAGAAACGGAAGCCACACCAAACCAGTTTTCATTAATATCATAGGTTGCACCCAGACTTACAATAGGTGCAATTGCATCTGTCGTTTTAACTCTAACATAAGGATTTGCACTAGAAGGTTTACCATCCAACGCAGCCCCTGCTTTTCCATCTAAAACATTTTGGATCATATGTCCCGCTGCAACCAGATCACTTTTGATTTGTGAGTTCAACTTGATATCCGTGAAATGAGAGTACATCACTCCTACCCCGATATATGGACGTAATTTGTTGACACCAGATTGACCAAATTGATATTGCGCTTCAAGCGCTGGTGTCCATGCACGCACTGATGCTGCTTTAGATTTGTTGCCTAAATTGGTGATTGGAATTGCTTGGTTTAAATCAATGCCATCTGGAAATAAAATTCCGACTAGGTCACTTGGCGAGGTGGCTAATCCTGTGAGAGGTGCCAAGATTTCCCCTTTACCTTTAATATCCACTTTTGGAGGAATCCCACCAATGAGTTGCAAAGAAACATTGTCGTTGATGTAATAATTTAACATCAAGCCAAGTGTATCCACATCATCGACTTCAAGCCCTGTACCCTTTGCTTGCCAATTTTCCAAGCCATGAATATTTGCGGTTCCTGCGACCTCCGGCAAAATATTACCCTTACCATCAGTCAATAAGGTTTGCATAAAGGCATCATTGAGAAATTCAGTTAACACCTCTTTCTGATTAAATGGCACTCCGCCTAAGTCTTCTCCCATCGCATTAGGATCAACTGAGTTTAAAAAACTGGTTGTAGAGATACTTCCGACTGTTGCATTGGTACCATTTTTAACACTGGTATTAATATTAAAGGGATTGGCTTTTCCTTGAGGCATGACATGTAACCAACCTGCAGATACTGAAAAGCGTTTATACTCCCCCGCAAAACTCGTGCTGGTAATCGCGAATAATGAAGTTGCTATAGCAATATTTTTTAACGTTAATATTTTTTTCATTTTTTATCCTTAAAATATGAGATTACCGAACCGTGGCAACCTGTTTAAAAAACATATATAAAAAACAATATTTATGTATAAAATTCTGATCAATAGCATTTACACTCATCCGTAAAAAATATTGGTACTTTTATTTTTAAATTTTTTATAATACTTATTAATGATATATATCATTATGTTATTTTTATCATTTAGCATAAATTAACAGTACAGGTATATTTAAAAAGTCTATTTAAGCCCCTGCTGACCTAGTATAGAAATATCAAATTTTTCACATAATTTTCACTTTTTAATTATTAACACACATTCTCATAAATTGATAATTTAGTCTATTTTGATGGATTTTAAAATTTATCCCCAAAATTTAACTCAACGATTCACTTTTTAAAAATAAAATGATCTGTCAAAGCAAAAAATACCAAATAAAATCTGTTTTTGTAGTTTTTAATCAAAACTTGCGTTCAAGTATGCTTTTCACCTTAAAAATTATAAAGAAAAACTTCATCACTTTATTTTAAATAAAAATATCAAACACTTAATTTAAAGTTTTCATTATTAAAATTTGGTAGGTGTTTAGTAGGTATTCAATCCAGCCCTCAAAACTGATACTCAACCTCAAGGTGATCATCACCTTTCTGGAATGATGAAATAACAATGGTAGAAGGAATCGCACCATGGCTTTTAAAAATATAGCAGATCAAACAAACGGTTTTTACATCCCTTGCGTCTCACTTTTTGGTCCAGGTTGTGCCAAAGAAGTCGGTGCTAAAGCACAAAATTTAGGGGCAAAAAAAGCCCTCATCGTCACTGATGCTGGCCTATTCAAATTTGGTGTTGCAGACATTATTGTTGACTATCTCAAAGAAGCTGGTGTAGACAGTCATGTTTTTCCTGGTGCAGAACCAAACCCGACAGATATTAATGTACACAATGGCGTAAACGAATATAACAATAATGGCTGTGACTTTATTGTGTCATTAGGTGGTGGATCTTCTCATGACTGTGCAAAAGGAATCGGCTTAGTTACCGCAGGTGGCGGTCATATTCGTGATTATGAAGGGATTGATCAAAGTAAAGTCCCAATGACACCGCTTGTCGCAATCAATACGACAGCGGGAACTGCTTCTGAAATGACTCGTTTCTGTATTATCACCAATACAGATACCCATGTAAAAATGGCGATTGTTGACTGGCGTTGTACACCGCTTGTTGCAATTGATGATCCTAAACTCATGATTGCAAAACCTGCTGCTTTAACTGCTGCAACGGGTATGGATGCTTTAACTCATGCTGTAGAAGCTTATGTTTCAACTGCTGCAAACCCAATTACCGATGCATGTGCAGAAAAAGCCATTTCGATGATTAGCGAATGGTTAAGCCCTGCTGTTGCCAATGGCGAAAATCTTGAAGCACGTGATGCAATGGCATATGCACAATATTTAGCAGGTATGGCATTTAACAATGCGTCTTTAGGTTATGTACATGCAATGGCTCATCAATTAGGTGGCTTCTATAACCTTCCACACGGCGTATGTAATGCAATTCTATTACCGCATGTGTGTGAGTTTAACTTAATTGCTTGTCCTGACCGTTATGCAAAAATTGCCCAATTAATGGGTGTCAATACTGAGGGTTTAACCGTTACTGAGGCTGCCTTTGCTGCGATTGATGCAATTCGTGAGTTATCATCATCTATTGGTATCCCTTCTGGCTTAGCTGAACTGGGTGTCAAAGCGGAAGATCATGCAGTGATGACCTCAAATGCGCAAAAAGATGCCTGTATGTTGACCAATCCACGTAAAGCAACTGATGCTCAAGTCATTAAAATCTTTGAATCAGCAATGTAAAAACGATCCCCTTTCGTTCTACTCAGCCTGACAACTGTTTTAGGCCAAATACAATGAAGTATGCTTGATACTCAGGAATATTACTTTGGTAGTATTCCTTTTTTATACGCTTATCAAAAAATGACAATCATTATTGTCAGATATATTGATAAAGTCACAATCTATGACTATGATGCTTAAAACATCAGCGGATTATTTCAGCAATGACAACAACAAGTAAAACCATCATCATCACGGGTGCAAACACTGGAATCGGGCTTGCAACTGCAGAAACTTTTATTAAGGATGGTCACCATGTGATCATTGCTTGTCGTAATCCAGAGAAAGCAAAAACAGCACAACAGCACTTAGAATCATTCGGTACAGGTCAAGTAGACGTGATTCGCCTTGATTTAAATAGTCTTGAACAAATTAACCAAGCAGCCAATGAAATTATTGCCAAATATGAAAAAATTGATGTATTAGTCAACAATGCTGGCATGATGACACCTGATCTTGAGGCCACAGCTGATGGTTTTGAAAAACAGTTTGGGGTAAATTATCTTGGGCCTTTTCTTTGGACATTGAAACTTCTTCCATTGGTTCAAAAAGCCCAACAAGGTCGTGTAATTCATTTGGCTTCAATGATGCATCTTTTAGGTCGTATCCAACCTGAAAACTTTAACGCGGATCAAGTGAAAAAATACAATGGTGTTTTGAGCTATGGCAATAGTAAATTAGCCAATCTGCTGTTTAGTAATATCCTCGCCAAACAACTACATGGAAGTCATGTCACCAGCAATGCATTACATCCAGGTGGCGTAGATTCTGAGATTTATCGTGAATTACCCAAATGGCAATATGCAATAATTAAACTTGGTCTTATTCCACCATCTAAACCTGCCGAATTAATTAAAAAAATTGCTTTTGATCCGTCATGGGAAAAGCGCAATGGTGATTATGTTAGTTTACAAACCCCTGCGTTTAAATCAGGCAAAGCCAAAGATATACAGTTGGCACAAAAACTATATGATGAATCCTATGCTCTGGTAAAAGACTATCTGTAATTTTTCGGATTTCATTTTTCTATAAAATTCAGGAATACGCTATGACCACTCAATCTACTGAATATCAACCTGATATCCTTGGTACAGGTTATGAAAAACTAACCTTAAACTTAGCAGATGACTATGATGGTAAAGTCATTGCGACTTTGGTACGCAAACAAGCAGCTCAAGCGACCAAGAAAGCGGTGCTCTATATCCATGGTTTTATCGATTATTTCTTTCAAACAGAAATGGCTGAACAATTTAATCAACATGATTATGATTTTTATGCACTTGATTTAAGAAAATATGGTCGTTCTTACTTACCACATCAAAAATATTATTATGTTTTAAATTTGAATGAATATGATGAAGAAATCACGCAAGCATTAAAGATTATTGGTCAGGAAGGCCACACTGAGGTGTTACTGGCAGGACATTCTACAGGTGGATTGATCGCAACATTATATGCAGCACATTATCCACAACATCCCCTTATTCAAGCCTTATGGTGCAATAGTCCTTTTTATGACTTTAATATGCCTGCTTGGAAGAAAAAATTAGCCCTACCCAAACTCAGCGCACTGGGTAAACGCTTACCTAATTTAAAGTTTCCAAGTGAATTAAATAAATGGTATGTCACCAGTCTGCATAAAGATTTGCAAGGCGAATGGGATTTCAGCTTAGAGTGGAAAAAACCAACTTACCCCAAAGTTTATTTAAGCTTTGTGCATGCAATTTTTGAAGCGCAAAAAGAAATTCATGCAGGCGTACAGATCAATGTACCAACCTTGGTGATGCATTCTCACAAAACAACCTATCCTAAGAAATTTAACCGAGATGCTCAAAGCACTGATGTTATTTTAGAGGTCAAAGACATCATCAGGGATGCAGGTAAAATACATGGCGATGTTAATGTCATGACCATTCAAAATGGACTACATGACTTGGTTTTATCGGCACCAGAAGTCAGAAAAGAAGTTTATCATCAACTTTTTTCCTGGTTAGCCCAAAAACAGCTTTAAAGGCTCAAATCCATTTTTCTTTACAAGTGAATGATCAGTTAAAAGTATCCTGCAAAATCAATGTTCATCTTTATATTTCATTAGAATTTGATGAGCAGGATGCCCGACTGGTGTAAGTTCAATCAGACGTTCAACGGCATCAATCGCTTCTGGAAAATGTGCAAGATGTTTTAATAAAGCATCTGTTTCATTGGCTTTGAAAATCGCTTCACTCAGGCGTGATTCGAGGCAGTCTCGCCATGCAGATAAAAAAGGACTTTCGGTTTTAGCTAAAAATACACCTTTGCATAATTTTAAAGCGGATTCGGTATAGCCTGCATCTAAAGCATTCTCTGCTTGCAAGAAATCTGCTTCAACATGTGCCAATAAACGATAAGGCCGTGAACCCAGCATGCCACCCAAGATATCGCGCAATTGCGACATTTCAGCTTTTAATGTGCCGACACTCACTTTTCGTTCACCATACAGCGCTTGATGTAAATTTTCCAGATTCATCCCTTGTGGACACAACGCAAGAATAGTCAAAATTTCAATTTGTCGTGGTGTCAGTACCACGATCTTGCCATTGAACAACACTTGTGGCACAGCAAAAGCCCGGATAAATAAATGTTGTTGCTGAAACTCTAGCAATGCCGATTGAATAATTGAGGCACAGCGCTCAGCCGCCAATAATCCCAAACTATTGTGATGATTCCATGTGGTTGACAGATCAATTACTCCTAAAACTTGTTTGGAATATGGATCTATAATTGGAGAGGCATAACAAACCCAGTCATGCACCGAAGACATAAAATGTTCATTAGAAAACACACAACTGGATTGTTGGGTTTTTAATGACAGTGCCAAAGCATTGGTTCCCACCAAATCTTCTCGCCATTGCCCACCAGCAATAAAATGAACACGTTCTGCGGCATTGCGCATTTGCCCACTTGCGGCTGACCAGATAATGGTACTGCCAATATCCCCTACTGCAGCAACCATTGCCGACTGTTCTGCGATATGGGTTAATTCATCACGACAATGTTCGATTGCTTTTTCTAACAGTGTTTTTCTTTCTTGTTTTACATTCATCAAGGGTGCAGCATCACGATCTTTGGGAATCGCAGCTGAATTGGAACGTTGCCATGAACTTGCAATACTCTGCCCGAGTTGATCAGCATGTTTTAAAGACAAACTACTGCTTTGGCGTAATTGCTCAATTAAACTCCGTTTATTTGATAACTCTTGTTGGCTTAACATACGCTACTTCCTCTGTAATTCGTTAAAAAATATCCTATCCTTTCTCTGTTGTTTTTATCCAGCGGACCTGCTTATAAATTACTCTACCACATTAACATAGTGAGCTTAACCTGAGTCAACACAACTCATACCAAAGCTGTAGAATAAAACCAATTTTTTCCAATATTTAGCAATTTTCCAATAAACAAGAAAATATTGCCAAAGATTAAAGCATAGCGCAAATATGTCTTGGATTTCATCCAACCTTTTCCCTACCTTTGACTCTCTATGCTCAAACCATCATGTAAACAATCATTGTTCATACATGCCATATTAAACACATCATGAATGATCATGAATATAAGTAAAGGGATACTCTTATGCGTTATGTAGATCCAAATCAGCCTTGTTCAAAAGTACAGTTCAAAGCCCAATATGAAAACTTTATTGATGGCAAATGGGTAGCACCGGTTAAAGGGCAATATTTTGATAATGTCTCTCCTGTAGATGGTAAAGCCTTTACCAAAATTCCACGTTCTTCTGCGGAAGATATCGAACTTGCATTAGATGCAGCACATAAAGCCAAAGCTTCATGGAACAAAGCTTCTCCAACAACACGTTCAAATGTACTGCTGAAAATTGCAGATCGTTTAGAAGAAAATTTAGAATTACTCGCAGTTGCAGAAACATGGGAAAACGGTAAGCCAATTCGTGAAACATTGGCAGCCGATATTCCTTTAGCAATTGACCATTTCCGTTATTTTGCAGGTTGTTTGCGTGCACAAGAAGGTGGTATTTCTGAAATTGATGAAGATACCATTGCTTACCACTTCCATGAGCCTTTAGGTGTAGTTGGTCAGATCATTCCATGGAACTTCCCTATTCTTATGGCGGCATGGAAACTTGCACCAGCACTTGCAGCGGGTAACTGTATTGTGCTTAAACCTGCTGAACAAACTCCATCAAGTATTTTAGTTGTTGCTGAACTCATTCAAGATATTTTACCGCCAGGCGTTTTAAATATTGTCAATGGTTACGGCGTTGAAGTGGGTCGCCCACTGGCAACCAATCCACGCATTGCTAAAATTGCATTTACGGGTTCCACTGCTGTTGGTCAAATGATCATGCAATATGCAACTGAAAATATTATTCCTGTGACACTTGAGCTTGGTGGTAAATCACCAAACATTTTCTTTGAAGATGTCATGGATAAAGATGATGATTATTTAGACAAAGCACTTGAGGGCTTTGCCATGTTCGCTTTAAACCAAGGTGAAGTATGTACTTGCCCATCACGTGCCTTGGTTCAAGAAAGTATTGCAGATAAATTCCTAGAAATGGCAGTTGAACGTGTAAAACGCATTAAAACGGGACATCCTCTAGACACTGACACCATGATTGGTGCTCAGGCATCTCAAGAGCAACAAGACAAAATCTTGGGTTGTATTGCAACAGGTCGTGCTGAAGGTGCTCAACTGCTTACAGGCGGTGGTGATCGTCAGGAAGTCGGTCAAGGTTTCTATATTGAACCTACCATTTTCAAAGGCGACAACAGTATGAAGATTTTCCAAGAAGAAATTTTTGGACCAGTGCTCTCTGTCGCAACATTTAAAGATTATGACGATGCGATCCGAATTGCCAATGATACGATGTATGGCTTAGGTGCTGGTGTATGGTCGCGTTCTGCGCATACCTCTTATCGTGCGGGTCGTGCGATTGAAGCTGGTCGTGTATGGACCAACTGCTACCATATCTACCCTGCACATGCTGCATTCGGTGGTTATAAGAAATCAGGTATTGGCCGTGAAAACCACAAGATGATGCTCGATCATTATCAACAAACCAAGAACTTACTGGTAAGCTATTCAACCAAAGCAATGGGCTTCTTCTAAGTTCTATAGTTGATTTACACTTTAAAAAAGCGAACTTCGGTTCGCTTTTTTGGTCGTGATGACGATACTTTTTAATTCCTATCACAATCAATTCATTATTTTATACAGATTGCGATGATTCGCTAAATTTAGTCGTTTGTTGGATTCAACCAAACATCTTCATAGCCATACTCATCAATAATGACATGATAACCGTGCTCAAGCGCTAAATAAGGTAAAATTTCAGGTAAATATTGCTGTAAATGTGAGGCATGCAGCGGTTGATAAAAATCATCAGCTGAAGAATATTCTCCACAGTGAATAAACCAAGAAACATTGTCTTGTTTTTGTAGCGCAACTCGAACTGCATAAATCGGTTGTTGACCTAGACTCTGTAATGCAATTGCAACCCTATCCGACGGATTAAATTCGATATATTTTGACTCATATTTTTTGCAGATTTGCCGTTGTAATGTTTCTAAATCCATCAACACATTCCTTTATTGACTGTTTAGTATTGCCTGTTTAGTTGAATAAACCAATACGTTTAAATCAGATATAGTGATCAGCAGTAAAATTATTTCGGTCTTTTCCATAACATTTTAATATTTTCGAAACTATATCCAACCACGACTCTTAAATTCATCATCAATAACATTGTGAAAAATACAATCACAGACATCACCAAACTTCGTGGAAAAAATTTCTGATCTAAAACAGATTTGTAAGTATTCAATGCTAAATATAAAATGATCAAAAGTGTGTAAAACAACAGTTGAAAGTAGATTTTGTATCTTGGCTTTTTCTCAACAATTTCCATCAAATATACAGACAAAGATAATGCAGAAAGTGCGGTAAAAACGAAGAAGCCGAGTACCCATAAAATACTAAAGCTTTTGATATGGCCGATTGCCCATAACGATAGGTTAGCAACACAGCCACATAGTATAAATGCTGTTTTAGGACGTTCTATGAGTTTATAAATCAAATCATTCATGCTGTGCTTATACTCATCTTTTATTCTTCTGCGAAACGCTCACGATAAAATGCTAAACCATTTGTGCAATATCAATAAATGCCTGTGTAATTGGACTCATCTGTTTTTTATTCTTCACTGCCAGACTAATAGACCGCTTAATATTCGGTGATAAAGGTAATTTTTGAACATTGGGAAACAGTGTCATCAACTCTTTATTCAAGGCCATATCTGCGACAATTGAAACACCAGCACCATTGTTCACCATATTAATAATGGTCAAAATTTGAGAAAAATAACATTTAATTTTTGGACTCAAATTGGCTTTTCTAAACATCTCTGTCACATGGTTTTGACTGCCTGCTGAGGTCATTAAAAAAGGATGTTCTACCAATTCATCCAATCGAACTGCACTTTGTTGTGATCGTGTATAGGACTTAGGAATAAGTGCTACAAAGATATCCTCAATCACAGGAAAAGTATCAAAGCGTTCTTCAGGTAAAACCACAAATCCAACATCAATAGTACGATCATGAATCCATTGAGTAATATCTTTGTCCGTTCCTTCTTTAATAAACACTTCAATATTTGGATATTTTAAACTAAATTTTTCTAGAATTAAGGGAATCAGTACATTAGAAGATGAAGCACCAAAAGATCCAATTCTTAAAGTGCCAGAATGAAATCCTTGTATATCGGAGATTTCTTGCTTTAGGACATTGGAAATATTCAAAATTTCTTTCACATGCACTAAAAGCCGTATACCCGATTCAGTTAACTCAACTTCATTATGATTGCGATAAAACAATGTGACCGACCAATCTTGTTCTAAGCCTTTAATTGCATGAGAAATCGCAGATTGAGAAATTTGCAAACGCTGTGCTGTAATAGTAAAGCTTTTCTGTTCAGCCAACATGGCAAAAATAGTCAGTTGAGTAAATGTCATCGCCACTCCATCCATGAGTAAAGACTCATTTTACCATGAATAGTCATAAGTCATATTCTTGGTTAAAGTTTACTTGGGTTTAGCTTACAGATGAAAAAATCAGTGGCTGGGACTTGGTCGAATTAGTTTCTGCATAGAGCGTTCAGCATGCTACAAATGATTACTATCCTTTTTCCATCCATCGCCCTGATTGGTTTAGGTTTTTATCTGTTCCAGTCACGTATACTTGATGAAAAATTCTGGAATGGCGCAGAAAAGCTCAATTACTATATTTTATTTCCAGCCTTATTGTTTAGCTCTCTTGCAAATGCAGATATGAATATGGGGCATCTCAACAGCATTCTCACGGTCATTTTTTTAATTATGGCCATGATCATTGCTGGCGTTTATCTGTTTGCAAAGTTAAACCGCACACCTATTGCCCAGATCGGTGTATATGTCCAAAGCTTGATTCGTTTTAATACCTATCTCGGACTCTCGATTGCCACGACACTCAATCATGCTGAAATCAAAAGTATCTTGGTAAATATCCTTGCTATAGCAATTCCCTTGGTTAATGTTGTTTCGATCCTTTCATTGACTGATAAAGATCAACTGAACATTAAAAATATATTCTGGTCTTTAATCAAAAATCCACTGATCAGCTCTTGTATATTGGGAATTACATTTAATGTTTTAAACATCCCTATTTGGTCTGGCTTTGCAAATCTGTTAAATGCTTTTTCAAGTAGTAGCCTGATGTTGGGCTTATTATGTGTAGGAACAGCAATTCAGTTTTCGACGCTCAGAGTTTATCTGAAAAAGTCTTTGCTCATTAGCCTACTCAGATTATTGCTGATCCCGCTTATTGCCTTTATCTGTTTGCAGTTTTTTGAGCTAAGTCATGCCGCGGTGATTGCTATCATGATTTTCTTTTCTATCCCAACCGCATCTTCCGCATATATCTTAACCAAACTGTTAAACGGCGATCATCAATTAATGGCAGCAAGCATCAGCATGCAAACACTTCTATCCGTATTCACTTTGGCACTGATCCTTGCACTATTACAGCATTATTATGTTTAATCTATTATATTTTTGATTCGTGTTTGTTCATCAAATATTTTGCTGATTCAATGTAGTTTTGCTTTGTATAGAATAGCTGTGCTGTATGGCAAGGTACAACACAACTCGATTCTCTCCTGCTAGCATCTAAACAATAGAATCAGAGTTTAAAAGCGTATTTATCAAGATTTAGCCAATTCCATCTCAACAAAGTGAAGATGATCAACGCCCCAAAACATTTCATCGCCAATAAACCATGTCGGTGCACCAAAAACACCACGCCCAATGGCTTCTTCTGTCATATTTTTTAGTTGGGCTTTAACCTGTTCATCTGAAAGCCAAGTTTGTACCTGCTCTGTACTAAAACCCAATGATTGAAGCAAGGTAATAAGTTCATTGATATCATTTAAATTACGCGGATGCCCAAACATTGCATCAAATAAAGCGTTTAACACTGTTAAGAATTTTTCAGCTTGATAAAGCTGAACCGCTGTAATCACGCGCATCAGATTTAAAGTATTAATAGGAAAATAGGGATTCATTTGTATTGGAATATTCCAGAGTTTTGACCAACGCCCCATATCGATCATCGAATAACTGGCTTTTGCTGGCACAGCCATTGGACTACTGTTCCCTGTGGCTTTAAAAATGCCGCCAAGCAAAATTGGTTTACAGATCACTTGTGCTTGATTTTGTTTTGCAATTTTTTGAATCTGATAAAAGCCTAAATAACTATATGGACTACCCAAATCAAAATAAAATTCTACCTGTTTCATTTAGTGTTATTCCTTAACTGTACTGATCATATTTTTACTGTAAAAATGATTCTAGAAAAAACTTAAATCATCACTTCTTAATCTCGCTATATCGAGATAAGTCATCTAGCTATATTAACCTACTCATACAAACCAACTTACTAATATAAAGTGACTTACCATTTTTCCATCCAAGGTCGTAAATCTAGCTCATGCGTCCATGCATCACGTGGTTGCTGGGCAAGATGCCAATAATTTTCAGCAATATGTTCAGGATTTAAAATACCATCTTGGTCTTTTTTCTCATAAAGATCAGGAAAACTGTTTTTAATAAAATCTGTATCAATTGCACCATCAACTACCACATGAGCCACATGAATATTCTGTGGACCAAGTTCACGCGCCATACTCTGTGCCAAAGCTCTAAGTGCATGCTTTGCCCCTGCAAATGCTGAAAAATAAGCAGCACCACGTAGACCAGCAGTCGCGCCAGTAAAGATCAATGTCCCGCGTTGTCGGCTTACCATTCGTTTCGCCACTTCACGACCAGTTAAAAAAGCAGAAAAACACGCCATTTCCCATATTTTAAAATATTTACGCGCTGTTTCTTCAAGGATGCTACATGGAACATTAGCACCGATATTAAAAACCAGTACCTCTATTTCGCCAATGTTACTTTCAATTTCTTCGATCAATTGTATAACTTGCTGTTCTTTTCGAGCATCAGATGCAAAACCATATGCTATTCCACCTGCCTGTTCAATCTCATCAATCAGTGGTTGTAACTTGTCAGCATTGCGACGGGTCATACAACTAATATATCCCCCTTTGGCAAAACGTTTCGCAATTGCGCCACCTGTTGCATCACCTGCTCCAATAATCAATGCAACTTTCTGATTTGATGTTGTTATTTCATCTTGCATATCATGCTTCCCTTTTTGCATAACGATCGTTATTATAACGATTACTATGTTATAGTTTTACTAGAGCGTCAAGGAAAAATTTGATCGAGGAAAATATGCGATACAAATCTGGCTATAAAGAAGAAAAAAGAAAAGAGCTATTAAAAATCAGTGGACAGCTTGCTAAAAAAGATGGTTTTGCTGCAACTGGTGTAGATGGCTTTATGAAAGCTGCTGGTGTGACCAGTGGTGCATTCTATTCACATTTTTCTTCCAAGCAGGATTTGTTTAAAGCATTGGTTGAAAACGAACTCAAAAATAGCATTCAGATGTGGCAAAACAATCCCCATGAGCAGGCTGAGTTATGGATTGAATTTGAACTCAATCGTTACTTAACCCTCTCGCATGTTGAACATCCAGATTATGGTTGTGTATTGCCAACACTCGCTACAGAAGTCGCACGTTCTGATGAGGAGATTAAACAACGCTATCAACAAGAATTACAACGCGGTCATGCCCTATTTACTCAACGCCTCGGGAGTGAAGAAAAAGCTTGGGGCGTCTTATGTCAATTGGTGGGTGCTATACTGATAGCAAGAAGTGTTTCTGATGATTCGGTTAAATTGACCATTTTGGAATCAAGCAAACACTGTATTTATTCTATGTTGCAAATCACAGCATAAATTTAGTTTTCAACCCAATACAATCTAGTATAAATTAGCAATATTCTCGTTAAATCATTATAAAACCATGACTTCCTCCACACACGCTTTGCCGAAGACAATCTATGCCATTCAACATTTAGCATTTGAAGATTTAGGTATTCTTGAAGACACTTTTTATGATTTGGGCTATCGCATACGTTATTTTGAAGCGGGTATGGATGATTTAAAGCAAGCATTTGAATTTGAAGGTCTAGTTATCATTCTAGGTGGCCCAATTGGTGTTTATGAAACTGAAGATTATCCTTTTTTAAATGATGAAATCGCTTATCTTAAACAACGTTTAGCCAAGAATTTACCAACAATTGGCATTTGCTTAGGTGCACAATTGATTGCACATGCTTTGGGCGCAAAGGTTTATGCAGGCCATCAAAAAGAAATTGGCTGGAGTCAATTGAAGCTAAATCTGGCTCAAAATAATCCGTTATTGCCACTCGTTAATACTGAAGTTTTACATTGGCATGGTGATACCTTTGACTTGCCTGTACAGGCTGAATTACTTGCCAGTTCAGCAATTTATACAAATCAGGCGTTTAGAGTCGGGCAAAATATCTTGGCGTTACAATTCCATGTCGAAGTTGCGGCAGACGATATGGAAAAGTGGCTGATTGGTCATACTTGTGAATTACGCAAAGCTGGCTTAAATATTCCTCATTTACGAGCTGAAAATGAAAAATATGCGCCAAATCTGGAATTAAAATCACCACTGGTTTTAGAGCATTTTATCAAACACTTGAATGTATAATCTGTTTATCTATATCAGCATGAAATAGACTTTTCTGTTTCGTGCTTTTTATACTTTATTTACACTTCACCCATAAATACGGCTTTACTCGAAATATAATATCAATACTGCATTGCCTATATTTAACTGACTATACCGTTTACATTAAAAAGATATTCTTTATTCTCACACAATATTATTTAATCATACTTAATATTTTATACTAAGTCGTACCTGATCATTATTTTTGAGCTACAGGATTATACAGAGTAGATACATTAAAGCTTGCTGATTTATTTATACTGCATACTTTAAAACCAAGACTTTGTTTGCAATGAATAAAATATATATTGGCGCTTCTGTGCTCATGACAACACTTCTTTCTGCCTGCTCTACCCCTGAAGTAAATAATCAAAATGCTAAACCGCTTGGCATGGCCAATCCTGCAAGTGTGTATTGTCAAAAAATGGGAGGAGAGTCTCAGATTAAAAAAGATGCTTTAGGAAATGAAGCTGGATATTGTAAGCTTCCAAATGGAACAGTCGTTGATGAATGGAAGTTGTTTAGAAGTGCACAAGGCGATGAGCAAGCTGCTGCTAAATAATTTTGAATAATCGCTGCGGAATATAAACAATAGACAAGCCTTCTGGAATGACTGATTCTCTATTGGTATAAATTTTAGACTCATTACTGTATATTCACTACGGTAATGAGTTGCTCCACCCTTTTCATAGTTAAAATAAATTAGATCTAAACATGCACTAAATATAAACAGTATTGTATTTTTTTGGGAATATTGAATAGATGAAAACCTATCAATCTAAACAGGAACTGATTGTTGCAATCAATAATTCATTAAATCAATATTTAACAGAATTTGAAGAAATATCCGAAGACTTAAAAGATCATAAAGTTGCAGCTGTAGATAAAACCCCTGCCCAAAATTTATCCTATCAATTGGGATGGGTAAATTTATTATTAGAATGGGAAAGCAAAGAACTTGCAGGTTTCCCCGTTTCAATGCCGAAAGAAGGCTATAAATGGAATAACTTAGCAAGTCTATATCAAAATTTTTATCAAACCTATGCCCAGCATTCATTAAAAGAAAATACTCAGTTATTGTCTAAACGGGTCAAAGAAGTCACAGACTGGATTGAAAATCTAACAGATGAAGAACTATTTGAAATAAATCAACGTAAATGGGCAACCACACCTGCCAACTGGCCACTGTATAAATGGATTCATATCAACACTGTCGCCCCTTTTACCAATTTTAGAGTTCAAATCAGAAAATGGAAGAAACTCAACATAAATACTGAACAAACTAAATAGCCTTAACAGGTTATCTTTTTCAGATCTAAGTATTGAGTAATGGTGTTATTTAATTCGTCCAAATAATACTGTTTGGGTTTTTCTTGTCCCAAGGATTAGTCTAATTTCATTAAAGTAGGCAGGTATTCTGTTTTATAGACACGCTCATATTCACCACAGAATAATGCTCTATTTACCTCATTACTGGTATTTTCATCATCCAGTTGCTCATGCATGACTTCAATGGATTTTTCTTTTTTCATCAATACCAAACTATTTTTATCCTATATCACATTCTCAATTTATCGATAACAATTAAAATTTGAGTTTTCCTAAAATACGTATTAAAATTTTGATTAAGTAACAAAATCAAGATTTGATATAAACAGATCAAATCTAATTAACTAAAAGTGCTGAGAGTGAAAATTCAATCACTCGCAATTTTATTGATTGTCAGCCATTTAAGGTGTAAAGAATTTAATCCATGCCCCCTAGAAATAAGCCAAACACAAAACAATTGTTATCCTCTGCTTGGTCAACAGATCAAGATTGCTTTCTCATTGAAAACAACCATTTAACTGTTGATCAATTGGTTGAAATACTGCCTTACCAGCATGATGAAATTATCGCAAGAAAAAGACAACTTGGACTGCTTAGAAGAGATTTTTACATGAAAAAACTACATGACTTGTAAGCAAAATTACAATACCCCCGCATCAGGCGCGACATAATGAATATATATATATTAAATACTTAAATATAGGGCTATGTCATGAACAACAAGTTTAAAATATTAACGCTCGTCGGTGGAATAGCATTACTTAGTGTTGCGGCATTTGCTTATGCAGGAAATGAAAAGATTCAAACCGTTAAAAATGTAGATCTAAAGAATTACTTAGGTACTTGGCATGAAATTGCGCGCAAACCAATGTATTTTCAAAAGAAATGCGATTATAACGTTACTGCTGATTATTCCTTAAATGAAAATGGCTCAATCAAAGTGGATAATCGTTGTTACGATAAAAATGGCAAGCTTCAACAATCAATTGGCGAAGCATCTGTACAAAACGCGCCTACGAACTCCAAATTAAAAGTGAGTTTTTTACCAAAAGCACTTCGTTGGTTGCCTGTAGGCCGTGGTGATTATTGGATTTTAAAGCTGGATGAGAATTATCAAGTTGCATTAGTCGGGACACCCAATAAGAAATATTTATGGTTACTCAGTCGATCTCAACAGCTTGATCCAGCCACGACTGAAGAATATTTAAATTATGCTAAAAGCTTAGGCTATGATTTAAGTGATTTAATTGAAACCAAACAAAAATAAATGCAAACAAGCCCTTTTTAAGGGCTTGTTGAATCTAGCTTATTTTATACGATTGCACTACAAGCCCTTCTGATCAATATCGTCTACGAAATGAGACACAACTGATGAGCAAGCCGACAATCATCAATGCTCCAGCACACAAAAAGGTAAATTGCATCCCATCAATGATTGCTAAAGCCGTTGCCTGATTGAACTGAATTGTGCCGACACCGAATGAAAAAATAGCTCCCATCACAGAAGCCCCGATAATTAAGCCCATATTACGAGATAAGCTAAGAAGTCCTGATACCATCCCTTGTCGAGCTTTGGGAACATCCGCCAAAGTCATAGTATTGTTGGCCGCCTGAAACAGTTGATAACCTAAAGTCAAAATAATGATAGGGAAAATATAGCCACTTAGACCCATCAATTTCGGTACGATAGCGAGCATAAAGCTACCGATAATCAGAAAAATCAACCCTATAGCGACGATATAGCGACTGCCCCAACGATCGACAAGTCGACCCGATGGAATCCCACTTAAGATAGCAACCACTGGTCCAATTCCCATAATCAAACCCACTTGCATTTGATTCAAGCTTAGACCTAGGCTCAGATAAAAAGGTCCAATGACGAGCGTGGTCATCATAACAGCGGCAACCATCAAGTTAATCAGCAGGTTTGGCGTTATGTTCTGGTCTGGTTGCCATGAACTTAACGTAGGAATTTGTTTTCTAATGCAATCATTAGGCAACAACACCCAAGCCAGAATAATCGCGATACTCGCAAGTATAAACTGTAATCCAAAAATGCTTTGCCAACCGCTCAAGGTAATCAGAAGCCCACCCAACACAGGTCCAAGTGCTGTACCTAAAGCAGATATCGTTCCAAGCATTCCCATTGCTCTTCCTAACTGTGATTTACTGACGGTCTGACGTGTAAGTGCCATTGCAAGTGTCATTAAGAATGCTGCACCTATTCCTTGAAATGATCGTGCAGCAACCAATATCCATAAGCTAGGTGCAACACTACATAGCAATGAAGCCAAACTGAATATAACCAGTCCAACGATCAGCATAGACTTACATCCATATCGATCACCTAAGCGTCCAGCAATCACAACCGTGATCGTCAACGAGATAAGATATCCAATTACAACTGCCTGTACTTGAATAAATGGCAGTAGAAATACCTCAGCAAGTGTGGGTAATGCGATATTGACAATGCTTGTTCCCAACGATGCCAATAAGATGGATACCCCCAAAGTGATGGTGATTCCAGTTTGGGTCTTGTTTGTCAATGTTAATGATTCTGTCTGCTCTGTCATGTTGCGCTCTTGTCAGCAGTGGTGTTTAATCACATACTACTAATTCAAGTTGACTTGAGGTCAAGTATGAAATTTCTTGATATTGGTGAAGTTTCAGCAAAAAGTGGAATTAAACCTTCGGCAATACGCTATTACGAAGAAATCGGTTTGATTTTCTCAATTTCTCGTCATGGATTACGTAGACAATTCTCTTCGGAAGTTCTGTTACGACTCACTTTGATTTCAATGGGGAAGTCGGCGGGCTTTTCGCTTAAAGAGATCGCAGCAATGTTCGATAGTCATGGCGCACTTGATCTTTCCCCAAGTGTTATTCACCAAAAAGCTGATGAGATTGATCTTCAAATTCATAAATTGATCGCACTCCGTGACATACTTCGTCACGTAGGTGACTGCCCTGCACCATCGCATTTACAATGTCCTAGTTTTAAGCGACTAGTTGAGAAGGCAGCTCATAAATAAAAGACTTTTTAAAAAGGTTGTTAGGCGTATTTGCTGAATAGCTAAATTAGATTGTAGAACAATAATTAAAATTAGCACGCAATGACATTGAACAGTCAAATGGCTTTCTCTAAGATGATAAAACAAGCTTAAATTTTGATGACTTTTATACGTTTGTAGCCTGATCTACGAATATAAATTGTATCTGTTGAAATCGGTATTTTTGATTTATGGATCAAAGCAAATCTAGTGATTCTGGTGTTTTCCTCTGGTTAACATATCACACGCTTAATAAAATGAATTTGGACGCAAATCGGATATTTTCACAAATAAGATTATCTGAACTACCACCTGACAAAACCATTCGGCGAGATAATTCGACCCAACAACGCTTTTGGGAAATAGCTGAACAAATCAGTGCTGATCAGGATATCGGACTTCATGTAGGTGAACATTTCCCGATTTTTAGAGGCGAAATATTAGAATACATTTTTATGAGTAGTCCTACATTTGGGGACGGCTTACAAAGAGCATTGCGTTATCAGAAAATTTTTACCGATGCTTTTGTGGCTCATTTACACATTGAAAATCAAAATGCAATGATCACGAATCTTCAGCACCCAGTTCGTCATTATCTAGAATGCGCCATAAGCGTTATGCTTAATTTTTTAAACTATATCAGTAACAATCATTTTCATCCCAAGGAAATATGGTTGCCTTACCAAGAAGGCGCGAGTTTAGATGAATATCAACGTATCTGGAAATGCCCGACTCGTTTAGGTATGCAGTACGGCTGTATAATTTTTGATGCAGAAATATTGAGTTTAGCTTCAGCATCGGCTGAACCAATGCTATTAAAAATACATGAGCATGTAGCTAAACAGCAGGTGAAAGTTGTCGATAAATATTATTTGATTAATGATATAGAAAACTTACTCAGCTCTGGTTTATTAGAATCAGGGCAATTAGATTTAAAACTAATTGCCCAACATTTAGGGCTACAGCCCCGAAAACTTCGTGCAGATCTTAAAGAAGTTAATACGACTTTTGAAAAAGTTTTGGCAACTTATCGTGAAAAAATGGCCAAAAAGCTGTTGATGAATCCCAATATAAGCATAGATCAAGTTGTATATTTACTTGGTTTTTCTGAGCCTTCCGCCTTTTCACGTGCCTTTAAACGTTGGACAAATGAAACGCCATCCCATTATCGCCAGCGTAAGCAAAAATAAGTTTTTAGCTATAACTTGATTCTAATGACATTTAACGAGTTAGCTTTTCGGTCAAAAAAAATGAGCTGTTCTTTTCTACACTGATGCTTATTTCTTAATTGAAAAGGATCAGAGATGTTAGGTTTTCCAATTGGCCTTTTAGTTGCGAATGGATTTGAATGGTATGCACATAAGGTATGGTTGCATGAGTTTCCAAGTAAACACCGTAATAGCCCTTTCTTCACACATATAGCACATCATAAACGTGCCCGAACAGATGTGTTTCATGATGAAGGATATCGTGAATCTATGTTTAAAAATGCAGAAATTTATAATGAAAAAACCGCATTGTTAGGTTTAGCCGCGGTTTCAACTGTATTTTTACCCATTGCACCATTTTTTACTGCTGGCTTATATTATGGGATTTGGAATTATTGGCGAGTACATGCAAAATCTCATCTAGACCCTGAATATGCACGTAAACGAATCCCTTGGCACTATGATCATCATATGGCAAGTAATCAAAATGCCAATTGGTGTGTTACACGTCCGTGGTTTGATTATATTATGGGTACACGTGTTTTTACTGAGCTTTCGATTAAAGAAAGCAATCCCTTAGGAATAAAACTACCTAAAAATTTTGAAATAATCCTAAACAAGACATCACAGAAAATATTTGCAAAATCATATCTTAAAATTACCTCTAAGAGTGCATTGGATATAAGAAGTGCTCGTCAAGGCATCTCATTAGAACTGTAAATTTTAACAAATAAAGTATTAAGGATCATTTAGATGAAACGATTATTGCCCAAACACATTGCTGCGCCAAAGTTTTTACATCATTTTATCGATCGTTCAGAGACAATCAACGGAAGACCTTTTGATGTGAATACGTCAACGCATACACCAAAAGGAAAGTATTCTTGCGTTCATTATGGGGTTATGATTCCAAATCTTGAAGCACCATTTAATTTTTTGAATCTATTAATTGTGGTTGGCCAACCTCGTGTAAAAATTTTTCGGAATCAACATTTGATCCAAACTACTGCGCTTGATACTGCAAATGTATTAATCGGTACTGCAGTAGGTACAAAAGAATACTTTAATGGCTATAGTGTAGAAAATGACTGTGTATTGGAAAGCAATGGTTCATCTTTAAGCTTTGGTCGTGACGTGTTACTCGAAGGCGAATATCCAAATTTTCATGCGCATCGTGAAGGTCATGATTTCAATTTTGATGTAAAGATTCGTGCGACTGATAAAATTGCCCATTTTGCACAAATTTCATTGGGTTTATATGATCACTGGGCATTATTATGTACATATGAAAGATTTCTTGAATATCAAGGTAAAAAAACCAAGGTTCAGGGTCTTTGTACTTATGAATATGCTCGTGCAGTAGATGTAAACTTATATATCAATTATTTTACTTATCATATTTTAAATATCGATGAGAAAACTCAAGTCTTACTTGTAGAAGTTCTTGGTCCATTAAATCTGGTATTGCAACGTCGAGTATATATTCGTTCTACAGATGATCATGGCAGTATTCACTCAAATGGATTTAATTTTAATGTCCATGCATTTGAAGCTCAACGTGTAATGACACCGAATGGTTTATCAATGCGTTTACCTCGTACCTTCTCATGGCGCGTGAATGATGATAATGGAAATCCGTTATTACATATTGATGGTCTAACAAATGCTGATTTTCAATATGGCATGGCGGGAGGCTATGCAGGGAGCTATCAATACAAAGGTACATTCAAGGGTCGTACAATTGATGGTGCCGGTTATATTGAATATTTAGATATCCGTACTGATTAGATCGATTGAACTTTTAACTAGGTGATAAAAAGCCTAGTTAAAACAGATATAGACCTCATCCACTTTACCATTGCTCGATATTCACCAATGTAGTTTTGAAATATATCAAGGCAACGATAATACGGTATTCAGGTTTTTCTACATTTACTTTGGAGGGAAGTAAAAGTAAATTAAAGAGAACTATTCCTTAATTACAAAGACAAAATGAATATCTTTAACCAATTTAAACTTTGTATTGAGCAGCGTAAAAGCTTAATTCCAGCATACTTGCTACTGATATTTTCAACAAGCGCTATGAGTGTTTACGCAGAAACGGATGAGCAATTAAGCAAATCTGGGCAATGGCGTGACCCTGCAACAGGTCTAATCTGGATGCGTTGTTCAATTGGGCAATCATGGACAGGCTCAACTTGTAAGGGTGATCCTTTGGAATTTAAAAACTGGGAAGACGCACAAGATTATCTTGATCAAATGAATAAAAATGGTGGATTTGAAGGTAAAAATAACTGGCGTGTTCCCAAAATAAAAGAATTAATAACAATTCGTAAATGTAGTACTGGCTGGAGGAAAATAGGACAAATACAATTACCAGAACAAGAGCGGAGACAATATGGACAAGATCATGAACTTGAAATGAAAAAACTACCTTATGGGCAAAAAGCTCCGACTAACTGTGCTGATGATTCAACTAGCCCTACATTAGATACTCATATTTTCCCTAATACCCCATCTAATGGTAAATATTGGTCAAGTTCATTATCCCCATGGAAACCTATAGGCTACAAATATAAGGCATGGAAAGTCAACTTTAAGACTGGTTTTTTTGCACCGACCATTAACTACACAGACGACGGTAGTTTTTCTAGAGCAGTTCGAAATAGTCGCTAGTCTCCCAGCAGTATTGTCTAGCATTTTATATAAGCAGTATCATGATAATGTTAGAAAAAATTTAAAAATATGAAAGAATTGCAACGACTGAAAAATAGCTGATTTTGCCTATAGAGCAAATCATAGTGAGTAATGATTATTTAAATATCTTAAATTGGATAAGGAATAGACGATAAAAAAGGCCTATAAAGCAAGTTAAACTAACTTTATAGGCCTTTGATCTATTTCAATATTACTTCGCTACAGAAGCTTCTGTTGTAATATTTACAGTGATTTTATCACCTACATTCGGGACATATGCTCCAACACCAAATGCTGAACGATTAAATGATGTCGTTGCATTGAAACCAATTGACTGTGCTTTAGTCATTGGATGCTCACCTTGTTTGTTTAAAACAGCATCTAAAACAACAGGTTTAGTCACATCTTTCACAGTTAAGTTACCTGTGATTTTGTATTTGTTTTTACCTAAAGCTTGAACTTTCGTACTTTTAAAAGTGATGTTTGGATACTTTGCAGCATCAAAGAAATCTGCATTTTTTAAATGTTCATCTAATGCTGCAACATTGGTATTTAAACTAGACAATGGAATAGTTACATTGACAGATGAGTCTGCTGGTTTTGCATTATCAACAGAGATCGTACCTTGGATGTCACTGAAGTTTGCTGAAGGTGTTGAAAAACCGAAATGATTCCAAGTAAATACTGTTGCGGTATGTGTTGGATCAATTTTGTAATCTACAGGCTTTGCCATGCTGAAAGTTGCAACTGATGCTACAGCTAAACCCAATGTTAATGCTTTAAAGTTCATCTTTATATTCTCGCTATCGAATGGATATTAGTTTATACACTTCCCGTATAAATTCATTGTTATTGATAATACGATATGTTGCATATATGCAACGATTCTATAATGACCATTTTTAAAACTTGATCAAAACCTTAAAAATCAATACAAGGCATTGTTTCATAATTATTTAATTTTTTACAATCTAATTAAGCAAAGCATAGACCATAGGCTAAATTCAAAGCTAAAATTTATAAAGCAATAAATTACACTAGACCATTTTAGGGAAATTTTATATTTATGGTACTGGTCTTTTTTATCTGATGAACATTTTATGGCAAATATTGCTCAAGCACAAAGTACACAAACACCTTATCGTGTAACACTCACCAACCCCCAAGGACATACATGGTATGCCGATGAACCTAGCAATAAAGGTGGTCAAGATACTGCACCGAATCCAATTCAAATTTTATTATCTGCATTAGGTGCTTGTACTGTGGTCACCCTAGAAATGTATGCAAATCATAAAGGGCTTAAAATTGAACATGTACAATTAGATTTAGTTTTAAATCCTGAGGGTGATCCTGAAGCAGGTCAAAATAATATTTCAAGAAAAATTGTTCTTAAAGGTGATTTCACCGAGGAGCAACATAAGCGACTGCTAAAAGTTGCAGAAAGCTGCCCTGTTCATAAATTATTGACTTCAAATATTCAAATTCAGACAGAGTTGGGTATTGAATAAGAATTCCCCTGTTTTATAACAAGAGGATCAGGTATGCTTCTTAATAAATACCCTGCTCAATGCCCTCTATCCATATTCTGACCCAGTTAGCATTTCCTTGATCAAAAGTATAACCTTGATGTTTAAAAGCATTATAACAATCTATGAAATGCTGACGAATAGTCTGGTCATTGTTCCAGTGCAATAAGATTTTTCTAACACGTTCAGAAGTAAGACTTAATTCATCTGCTTGTTCATATTCATCATAACCGCTATTCACTTTTTGCGTTGCATAGTCAATTAGGCTATATGCTGAGGGATGATTTAAACAGAGATTTGACAATTTTTCTGTATCAAACAAATAAGACTGAAACATATCCAAAAAAATTTCTATATATTTAAATTCAGCATTCTCTTCTTGATATAAATGATAATGAATATAAGTTTCTGCAAATTGCTGTAAAAAGGTTAATTCCCCAATAGTCCAGCCCCCTAAGCTATAAGCACTTATGCGCTGAAAGAAATAATTTTCTGATAAAAAATTATTGGTTCCTTGCACTAAAAAATCTAAAAACAATGGTAAAAAATATTTGAACTCGCATAGCGGTGTTTGATTTGAATATGCTGCATTTACATAATTGTTGAAAATACCAATCTCAATTCGTTGCAATGGTGTATTTTTCAAATAAATATGATCTTCCTCAAAAGAACAACCACCACACATACAGGCATCTAAAGCTTCCGTTTTATCAAGACTATATACAGAAAAAATTTTATAACCTTGTGCAATCAATTCTTTTAGTTTTATGGAATATTGTTCTTGTTCAGTATTCATTTGCTGATCTTTTATATTTTCAAAAATAGATTCTATAATTATAATTTTTTTCAGCTGTTAATTTAGATGAAGATTAATTCTTAAAATTACAAACTATAAAAATCAAAGCCCCTTTCGGGGCTTTTAAACTTATAACTTCTCAACCAAGACACGATCGACTTGCTTTAAACCAGATTGTTTTTCATGGTTTTTACGGCGGATCTTAATCAACTTGTCTTCTTGAAAATCTTGTAACAGCAACTCAACGGCAACCATAGATTCAAGCGGCAAATCCTGCCCAATCCATTTTTGCTCACCTGCGTCCATCAAGGTAATTTCATCACTAATTTGTTCATAAAGGCTCATATTTTCCTCACTTCTGGGATATGTATCACCATGTTTCATGAATACCCAATGAATGGCACAACTATATACCTATTGCTAAAAACTGCTACTAAAATTTAATTAATTTACAAACAAATCTCACAAAATAAAAACGCCCCTAGCGGAGCGTTTCCATATTTAAAACGATGCAAGAATTAAGCAGTTAATTCTTTTACAGCGCCAACAACAGCTTCAGTGGTAATACCAAAGAATTGGAATAAATCTTTGGCTGGTGCAGACTCACCATAAGTCGACATACCAATAACTTTGCCGTCTAAACCTACAAATTTCCACCAGTAATCTACATGTCCAGCTTCAACTGCAACACGTGCACGGATATTTGATGGTAATACCGCTTCACGATATGCAGCATCTTGCTTCACAAATTCTTCCGCACATGGCATAGACACTACACGTACACCATCAAGTTGTGCATATGCTTCCATCGCCAATGAAACTTCTGAACCAGTCGCAATAATGATCGCTTTTAATTCGCCTTTTTCTTCAGCCAATACATAACCACCTTTCACAACATTCTCAATCTGAGCTTGAGTACGTGTTTGGAATGGTAAGTTTTGACGAGAGAAAATTAATGCTGTAGGACCTTCGTTACGTGTTAAAGCAGATTTCCAAGAAATAGACGCTTCAACTGTGTCACATGGACGCCATGTATTTAAATTTGGTGTACCGCGTAAAGAAGCAATTTGCTCAACAGGTTGATGCGTTGGACCATCTTCACCTAGACCAATTGAGTCATGAGTATAAACATGGATCACACGTTGTTTCATCAATGCAGACATACGAACTGCATTACGAGCATATTCCATAAACATAAGGAAGGTTGCTACATAAGGAATGAAACCACCATGCAATGCTACACCATTGGCAATTGCAGTCATACCAAACTCACGCACACCATAATGTACGTAGTTACCCGCAGGATCAGACTCAACCCCTTTCGCACCTTTCCAAAGTGTAAGGTTTGAACCAGCCAAGTCAGCAGAACCACCTAAAATTTCAGGTAGTAAAGGTGCAAATGCTTGAATCGCATTTTGGCTTGCTTTACGTGTTGCAATGGTTTCACCTTTGGCATTCACTTCAGCAATATAAGCATCCGCTTGTGCCAAAAATTCTGCAGGCAAGTCACCATTCACACGGCGTTTTAACTCAGCCGCTTCTGTTGGGTATTTTGCAGCATAGGTTGCAAAAATGTCATTCCAAGCAGCTTCAGAAGCTGAACCTTTTGCTTTTGCATCCCAAGCTGTATAAACATCAGCAGGAATAACAAACGGCTCTTCTTTCCAACCCAATGCTTCACGAGTTAATGTAATTTCATCATTACCTAGTGGCGCACCGTGGCAATCTTCTTTACCTTGTTTGTTTGGCGAACCTAAACCAATAATCGTTTTACAGATAATCAAAGTAGGTTTCGAGCTTTCTGCACGCGCAGCAACTGTTGCAGCACGAATTGCATCTGCATCATGACCGTCTGCACGAAGTACTTGCCAACCATAAGCTTTAAAGCGTTCTTCTGTATCGTCAGAGAACCAGCCTTCTACTTCACCATCAATAGAAATACCGTTGTCATCATAATAAACAACGAGTTTTCCAAGACCTAATGTTCCAGCAAGTGAACATGCTTCATGGGAAATACCTTCCATTAAGCAACCATCACCCAAGAAACAGTAAGTGAAATGATCTACAACTTGAATATCTTCTTTATTAAATTGTGCCGCTAAAGTTTTCTCAGCAAGTGCAAAACCTACAGCATTGGCAACACCTTGACCAAGTGGACCTGTTGTCGTTTCAATCCCTGGTGCATAACCTAATTCTGGGTGACCAGGAGTTTTAGAATGTAATTGGCGGAATTGTTTAATATCTTCAATAGAAAGATCATAACCAGTTAAATGAAGCAAAGCATATTGCAACATTGAACCATGACCATTTGACAATACAAAACGGTCACGGTTTGCCCATTGTGGGTTGCTTGGATTATGGTTTAAAAATTCACGCCATACGACATCAGCGATATCTGCCATCCCCATTGGAGCACCTGGATGTCCAGAATTAGCTTTTTGCACAGCATCCATAGCCAATACACGAATTGCGTTAGCTATACGACGTTCATTCAGCGGGGTTGTCATAAATCAGAGTCCAATAAATTAAAATATAGGAAGATGAATAGAAAATTCAAAAACTGGGATGTATTGTCTTAAAAAAAGCGATCAGGGTAAAGACTTAAGTCTATATTTATCCGCTTAGGTTGCAAATTAATTAAAAAATATACCGAATAGTCTTAAATCAACGTTAAAAACGGTCTTTTTTCTTATTCACATCGAACATCTCAACATCAGCAAAACAAATTTGATTATGTTTAAGCGATGCATTTACATTCGGATATTCTTTCACCACCCTATTCAGTCTAAATATTGAAAATTTCATGCTGATCAATATTCAATAGAACAAGATCTTGCTAAAGCGTTTCACGCGATAAAAAGTCATGATAACTTGAATGCAAATCGACCTGCTTTTGCAAATTTTCCAAGAAACAGGACTCAATCGTAATCTTTTATCAATTTTTCTAATGAGCATATCAATTAAAAACACATGAAAATGAATTTAATTCATGCATTTTAGTCAGGTAATGCTAGTCCTCAGGCTGAAGTCGATGTAACATATTGCGTCTTTATAAATTACTGTGATAGGACTTTCATGCGCGAGTATGCTGTTTTTACTTCGGAATCTGTGAGCGAAGGCCATCCAGATAAAATGGCTGACCAAATCAGTGACGCTATCTTGGATGCAATCTTAAAAGAAGACCCATACGCTAGGGTTGCATGCGAAACATTAGTAAAAACTGGTGCAGTCGTTCTTGCAGGTGAAATTACAACGACTGCAAATGTCGATTTTGAAACTATTGTCCGCAATACCGTAAATGGAATTGGCTATCACCATACTGATTTAGGTTTTGATGGTTCAACTTGTGCTGTGATTAACATGGTGGGTAAACAATCACCTGAAATTGCACAAGGTGTAGACCGTCAAAAACCAGAAGACCAAGGTGCAGGTGACCAAGGTTTAATGTTTGGTTATGCAAGCCGTGAAACTGATGTGTTGATGCCAGCACCGATTTCATATGCGCATCGCTTAATGGAAAAACAAGCTGAATTACGTCGTAACGGCGCACTACCGTGGTTACGCCCAGATGCAAAAAGCCAAGTAACATTTGCCTATGAAAATGGTAAACCTGTTCGCCTAGATGCAGTTGTTCTTTCAACTCAGCACGATCCTGAAATTTCACAAGCCAATCTGAAAGAAGCTGTGATTGAAGAAATCGTGAAAAAAATCATCCCTGCTGAAATGTTCCATGCAGGTACTAAATTTCACATCAACCCAACTGGGTTATTTGTGATTGGTGGTCCAGTGGGTGACTGTGGTTTAACCGGTCGTAAAATCATTGTAGATACTTACGGTGGTATGGCGCGTCATGGTGGCGGTGCTTTCTCGGGTAAAGACCCATCAAAAGTTGACCGTTCTGCTGCTTATGCAGGCCGTTATGTTGCAAAAAATATTGTTGCGGCAGGTTTGGCGGATAAATGTGAAATTCAAGTGTCTTATGCAATTGGTGTTGCTGAGCCGACTTCGATTTCGATCAACACATTTAATACAGGCAAAGTATCTGATGAATTGATTATCCAATTGGTTCGTGAGCATTTTGACTTACGTCCATACGGTATCACTCGTATGCTTGACCTAATTCAACCAATGTATAAGCAAACTGCTGCTTATGGTCATTTTGGTCGTGAAGGTTCAGATACTGCATTTACTTGGGAAAAAACAGATAAAGTTGAAGCGCTTAAAGCTTCTGCAAATTTGTAATTCTAGCCTAAGATCTAAATTTGAAAAAAAGCTCGCATATGCGAGCTTTTTTATTGAATTAATGTTATCGAGATGAATACCTCAAAATTTTTCCTCCTCTACTCCACTGAATATCTATATCTTAAATATCTTATCGATATTTATAGCTTTAAAACACATCTAATGGTTTGTTTATTTTAATCATTAGCATGATCTAATTTTATTGTTCTTCAAAGCCCAATCAAACCTTTACACAATTCAACCAATCATTTACAGCACTTATTGACCACCTGATTTAGCATCTGGCTGTAACACACTCAATAAAGAAACTTGCGCTGGCGTTTCTGTATTGTGATTTTGCAAATAAATATGTCCCACTTTAAACGTTACTGCTGCAATCAAACAAGCAGCCAGACAAAACGTCCATAATCCATATGGGCTTTTAATATGTTGAGAGCCACATTTTGGACAAACTTTTTGTGTTGAACTGACCGCTTCATCACAACAAGCACAATGATATTGTAGAATCATATTCAGATCTCCTTTTATGGCGCTATTATTGTTTTTAATTATTACACTACAATTATATCCATATATGTAATGCAAAAAATCTGTTTCTTTTTTTAGTGTACATGATTCGTATCTTTTGACAAGACAAATTTGTTTCAATATATTCTCATATAAATTCAATAACTTAACTTTATATACTAAAAATAATTGATTATAAATCAACACCTATCAAATTGTGGATCATTCATTCAATATTCTGTATTACATTGATTCAAGCTATAATCTGTAAAGTGAAAGATATTGTTTTGGAGATTATTTTGGTACAGCTGATTAAAAAAGGCGGTTTAAGAGAACGTGCAAATCGCAGTCGTAAATACACGCAATCTGAAAATAATATTAAAACCTTAGATCCACATCGCTATACCACTCAAGATCAAAACCACAGTCGCAATGATCAACAGTCACAAGAACAGCCTTTAATTCCTCAACAACATCCTGACCACTAAAACATCTTCAAGACATCGACCCAAAGGAAAATGGCAAATAATAAGAAAAAGCTTCCTGAAACAATATCGATATAACTTCCTGATTTTTGATAAATGCGCTTAATTTTAGGAATTGACATGATCATCATCAACAAGCTGAAAACTAAAAATGTTTGAATGGGAATAATCACTGCCAATTGCGGCTTTAAATTTGCACCTGCTGTTGAACTCAATGCCAATGAAAAAACACTACTAAAATAAATCACAATCTTAGGGTTGGCTAAATTAGTATAAAGCCCCAATAGAAAATAGTTTTTAGGGGGCTGCTCGATCACGCCATCTAAATTGGTATTTTGTTTAAGTGTTGCAATGCCGCCTCTCAACATTGCATAGCCCATTTTGGCAAGGAACAAGCCTCCGATCAGCATCAAGACTTGTTGAATCCATGGCCATTGTTCCAATAAAACCGTAAAACCAAGCAAAGTTAAAGCAACCCATACCACCACACCGGCAGAGATGCCTAGAATGATTTTTAAAGTATTGGCACGTGTTGTCGATGCTGAGCTTTTAGCGACAAGTAATACATCTGGACCAGGACTCAACTGTGCAACAAAGTGTAGTGCACAAATGGTCAATAACATCGACATAATAAAATCTTAGAAATTGTGACTCAGTGATTATATCGTTTGATCAAAAATATGTTTAAGAAATTATGCTTGCTTTAGGGTTTGTTGACATTTCATAAATGGCTTGCGTTGTAGGTTAAAATTGAGCAGGCAAGGCATGAAACGAAGAAAATAGCGAGACTATTTTCGAGTTTCATAACGTAGGCTGAGATAATTTTAGCCACAACCCTGAGCAAGAACAAAGCACTGCGGGACTAGCGTGTTTTTTGCCGCTACTTTGTTATGAACTACTTATTTAGAATGACTAAATTTCGTATTTCGTGCCTAGTATCGCCTAAAAAACACTCGTAGTCGCAAACGTAGACGAATTGTCAACAGACCCTATGATTTCAGGTATAAAAAAGCCGAATCATTGATTCGGCGTTCTATTCAACATCGTAGACTGTATTTTACTTTTGATTTACATCTTTCAATTCAATTTGTTTATGCTGCGGTTCAACTTCATGCGCTTCACCATCAATAATGGTTGAATCACGATGTTGCTCACCAGATTGCTGGTTTTGCATATCCTGCATTTGACGCATCAAATCTGCAAATGGGTTTTGACCTTGAGCACCACCCATGTCCCCCATTCCACCCATCATATTGTTCATCATGGCTTGTTGCTTTTTCGCCATATATTTCATACCTGCATTTTTAATTGCATTCTGTACAGGTGGAAGAATAACCAGTAGCGCCAAGACATCGGTGATTAAACCTGGAATCATCAACAAAATACCCGCAAATGCTGTCGCCATTTTTTTGGCAATTGCAGGATCATTCCCCATCATTCCTGTCATTTGCATTTGTTGTAATTGCGGCATAATTGTTGCGGTACTTGAACGCAACAAGTTTAAACCAATTACAAAAGCAATGATAAACCAGAAAAATACGTACCAACCGCTAATGAACTGGGCTACACCAATCCAAACAGCAATTTCAACAATCGTACCAATTAAAATAATAGGAAAAAGTTTCATCGAAACAAGGCATCTCAAAGATAAATTAAAAGTGAGCTTGAAAATTCACATATAAAAACAATGAATTTCGTTGCTTCTATCATTTATATGGGCAGTTAAAAATTTTTAAAGGGTAATTTTGTGTTCTGACAGCGATTTTATTTATTTGTGCGATTTATTGACTGAGGTTTTATAAATAATGAGCACCCTAGCGCTGTGCTTAAGGGAAATAATACTGTTGTGTACTTTGATTATACAACTAAGTTAAAATTTTACTTACAATTCATTTTTAGAATCATATAATTGAAGCAAGACTTACGATAAGCAGTATTATGCCTTTAATTATTGGAATTGACCCCGGTTCACGCTTAACAGGTTATGGCATCATTGAAAAAGATGGTCAAAAACTTACTTTTGTTGATGCTGGTACAATTCGCACTGAAACAACAGAAATGCCTGAGCGACTCAAACGAATTTTTGCTGGAGTTGAACGTATTGTTCAGTTTCATGGCCCTACAGAAGCTGCTGTAGAGCAAGTATTTATGGCACAAAACCCTGATTCTGCTTTAAAACTTGGACAAGCGCGTGGCGCGGCAATTGCAGCGTTGGTCAATTTAGACTTACAAGTTGCAGAATATACGGCTCGTCAAATTAAACAATCTGTTGTGGGCTATGGTGCTGCAGACAAAGAACAAGTTCAGATGATGGTGATGAAGTTACTTAACTTATCAATCCAACCCCAACAAGATGCTGCCGATGCACTCGCTGCAGCAATTTGCCATGCCCATGCTTCTGGCAGTATGAGCAAATTAGCTGTACTAAATGCTTTAGGCGGTATGGCTCGTGGGCGGAGTCGCAATAGTAGTCGTCGACGTTAATTTATATACACCACCAAAACGCCTCGCTCTACCCATGTCAAAGTCCAAGCTATTGCAATCATAAAAAAGCTATCGCAATCACCAAGGTGATCTGAAAGGTTTTTTATTATTGAGATGGTAGAGCCCATCTCAAGTTAAATAAGGCAAAGTATCTTTTCGAATCTCACGAATACTGGGCTGCTTTGTATAGGTTGCAATTAACATTTTCCCAGAAGTTCTTAGATTTTTCTTCTGTTCTGAATCAACACGAATCAACACCAACTCTTCAGGGATACGTGGATTACTCCCTTCTCGACAAATTATGAAATTTTGATTCCGTTCAAGAATGGTATAGTTTGGAAATTCCTTTTGTAACTTTGCTTTGAATGACAAAGACTTATCTTCTTTTTTCCCACTATCGAGTTGGGTATAAATAATCAATACCAAACACGCAGCAAATACAATTCCAACAACTAAATATTTATCAATCATGTAATTTCACTCGAATATACTTCTGCTGTTTTTCATTATACTGATAAACATGGGTTTCATTTATAGGCACAATTTTAGCGATATCACCAACATAGATTTGTTGCGTACCAGAATAGTGAATTTCAATATCGTACAAACCATCATGCTCAGTGCTTAAAAAACGATAATCAGCTTGTGTATTGTAGATTTTATCACTTCCTGTCACTTCATTGTCATTCCCAATTTCTGCAACTTCCAATTTGACCATTGCAGGGTTTTCATCAAATGGGATGATATAGAGCGTGCTAGTTGAATAGCCTTGTCGACTATACGCTTGTTCTTCAACATAGCCTTTTATTCTCGGACCAATTTTTCGAATATTTTTAACTATATTTTCAGTCGGATAAGGCAAATAATTAAAATCTGCATTCATCCAACTATTTTCATCCTGACTCTGGCTCACTAACTCAAATTGACCTAAAGCATTTTTCTTAAATAGGTAGATTTTAGTAAATGTTGCGCATACACCACAAAAGTTTAGTAATTCATTATTTTTATCTATCGAAACTTCTGTTGTACTTATAAGATAGCGCAACTCATTTTGAGCATTTTGATAAGCACTCGCAGGACTAAATACAATCACAGCATCATCACGATCAAAGACATGGGTATATTCGGCATTTTTAATCCCGACATACTGTATATTGCTCTGATCTAATTGAGGGATTTTGACATATTGGATCTGTTTTTGATAAAAAGATTTCATCACAGTTTTAAAGTCCAAATCTTTTAAAGCAATCTTATTCTTATTCGTCACAGCGTCTACTGGTTGTGCGACAAGCTCAGTATGAATACCGCACATCAAAATACAGCTTAATAAAATTTTGTTGATCATCATAGGTAATATTGATTTATATCAGTATGTGGTTGCTATTCTAAATGATCTCTTTAACGGATCATCTTAAAATCAGTATAGTCTAAATCATGATTCAGGTTTTGTTGTTCAATACTAGTAACATCAGCACGTAAAGGCCCAACATAGCAATGACGAATCAAACTTAAAATCGCTTGTTCATCTCCGACCACAACAGCTTCAACCTCGCCTGTAGTTAGATTTTTCACATAGCCTTTTAAATTCAATTGTAAGGCTTCTTTTTCAAACCAACGACGATAGCCTACAGCTTGAACTTTACCACAAATTAACAATTTTACCGCTTTCATCACATACTCACTCCTGACAATGAATGATTGACCACATAATACACAGCATCACGCATTTGCTGGGCCTGTAAACCACGCATACCGTTTTTTGCGAGCCTATCACCTGCCAAAGCATGTAAGGTGACAATTTCATGTAAGTGAATATTTTCATCAAATTGTGCTTTTAAACTGGCAATCATTCCTGCAAGAACATCTCCCATCCCACCAGTGCCCATGCCTGCATTCCCCGCAGTACAGATCCATAGATGCTTTTCTAAAATCAAACTTCCAGAACCTTTAAGTACCCATTGTCCTGAATATTTTTGTTGAAGTTTTTGAATCGCAGCAATACGATCATTTTCAATCTCTGCCACTGAGCAATTTAATAATTTAGCAGCCTCACCTGGATGAGGCGTCAGGTAAGTTCGTTGATTGAGTTGAACAGCTTGTTCAGCTAAAAACCACAAAGCATCAGCATCTAAAACCACTTGCAGCTGTGGGGTTAAATGAATGGGTGAAAACCATTTTGAAAATTGTTGTTTCGCCCAAGCATCACGCCCTAAACCCATTCCAAAACTGACAGCATCCACATGGCTTAATAAATTTTGAATATCCACATCAGTTAAAGCGTTGATATCTCTCAGCATGATGTTAGGAGAGCGTGCCAGAATTGCAGTGTGATGTTTGGCATGACATACAATCGTGACTTTTCCAGCACCCGCACTAAATGCAGATTCAGCAGCTAACATGACTGCACCGCCCATCTCTGCATGCCCACCGACCACCAAAACATGCCCATAACTGCCTTTATGACCGAACGCTTGGCGTTGTGGTAATTGAATCTGGGTGGGTGACAACTGTGCGACCGCTTTTAATTGTGGGTCTATAGGAACAATTGAAATGAGCTCAATTTGACCCGCATATTCTCGACCTTGTCCTGTAAACAAGCCCGCTTTAAGACCTAAAACAGTCAATGTCTGATCTGCTTTTACCGCCAGAGGTAATGGTTGTCCTGTATTAGCATTTAAACCACTTGGAATATCAATGGCTACTTTTAAACCTGATTGAGCATTATAGTGTTGAATAATTGCTTGCAATGCATCATCCAAATTACGGTTTAAACCAATACCAAACAGTGCATCAATATGACAATCAAAGCGCTTTTCGATATTAAAATGTGGGTGGATTTTGATTTTATCTTTCTGTACTAACTCAATTGCCGCCTTTAACTGCTGAGAATGCCCTGCTTCAGTTGCAAATATTTCGACTTGATAACCGTATTGATGCAAATAATGGGCAACACAATAGCCATCACCTGCGTTATTTCCTGCACCGCACCACAGCGCAACAGTGGTAATTTGGGGAGAAGCTTGTTGAAACAAAATATTTAAGCGTTGCGCAATTGACCAAGCCACCTGTTGCATTAAACCAAAAACGCTATTTTGCTGAGCAAACCAACGCGCTTCCCATGCTTGTATTTCACGGCTGTGATAAACTTGCTGATGCATCATTCTGTCCTTTTCTTCTCACTATTTTATAGCGCATTGATTCATTATGTCGGCAACTTTAACTTCGCAATCCATTCCCTTGCAACAGCTTGATCTTCAAGAACTAAAATCTTGGATCAAACAACAGGCTGTGCAACTGGGCTTTGCTGATTGTGTCATTGCTCGTCCTGATGCTCAAGCTGAATTACCACGATTTAAAGAATATTTAAAACGCGGATACCATGGCGATATGAAGTTTTTAGAAGAAAATTTAGATAAAAGAGCGGATCCTACACTACTGGTTCCAGGCACAAAAAGTATCATCTGTGTACGAATGAATTATTTGGTGGAAACACCAAAACCGCGTTATGTACCAGATGAGCCCAATGCAGCAATTATTGCCCGTTATGCACGTGGACGTGACTATCATAAAATCATGCGTGGTCGGCTAAAAACCTTGGCAACCCTCATTAAAGAAAAAGTTGGTCCGTTTGAATCCCGTCCCTTTGCGGACTCAGCGCCGGTGTTTGAAAAATCACTGGCAGAAAGTGCGGGGATGGGATGGACCGGTAAACATACTTTATTGATTCATAAAAAATCGGGTTCTTTTTTTGTTTTAGGTGAATTATTTACTTCACTTGATTTGCCCTTTGATGAACCAGCAACGCATCATTGTGGTTCATGCTCAGCCTGTATCGATATTTGCCCAACTCAAGCGATTGTTGAGCCGTATATGCTGGATGCGCGCAGATGTATCGCCTATTTAACCATCGAATATAAGGGAGTTATTCCTGAAGATTTAAGACGTGGTATTGGTAACCGTGTTTTTGGCTGTGATGACTGTCAACTGATTTGTCCTTGGAACAGTTTTGCCAAAAAAGCTTCGATTGAAGACTTTAACCCGCGTCATGGCTTAGACCATATTAACTTATTGGATTTATGGCAATGGGATGAACAAACCTTCCTCAATTGTACTGAAGGTAGTCCCATCCGACGTACAGGCTTTCAAAGCTTTATGCGCAATATTGCAATTGGCTTAGGTAATGCACCGTATTCAGCCCAAATTATTGCAGCATTGACCCAAAATAGAGCCTTACATGATGAAGTTGTGCAAGTCCATATTGATTGGGCAATTACAGAGCAAAACGCTAAACAACACCAAATTTAAGCTCATTTATGCTCTTAAAGTGTGCCGAGTGATAATTTTCAGATCGTTGCAAAGTTCGTAATTTTTGAATATTTTAATGACCAATACACTGAAATTAATAAAAATTAAAGTTAAAATTTTGTGAGTAAATCACAAGGAATGTGGTTAACTTTGCAACTATATTTATAATTTTAGTTTTCTATACTCTTGATCTTTTTAATCGTAAGATACCATCGTATTTGGACTTTTTTGCCCTATGGAATTGGCATGAATTATGTATTATATACAGGGATAGATAATGATTATCATGGATTTAATTAATGACAGTACGTAATGACTGGGCTCGTGAAGAAATTCAAGCTTTATATGAACAGCCTTTTTTAGACTTAGTTTTCAAAGCACAGCAAACTCATCGTGAACACTTTGATGCCAATACCATTCAAGTCAGTACTTTACTTTCAATTAAAACTGGTAAGTGTCCTGAAGATTGCAAATATTGTTCGCAATCTGCACGCTATGATTCAAAATTAGAAGCTGAAAAACGTATTGCAGTTGATAAAGTGATCAGTGAAGCAAAAGAAGCCATTGAATCAGGTTCTTCACGTTTTTGTATGGGTGCAGCATGGCGAAACCCACATGAGCGTGATATGCCTTATGTCCTCGAAATGGTGCGCGAAGTTAAAGCATTAGGTTTAGAAACCTGTATGACACTGGGTATGCTCAACCAATCACAAGCTGAACGTTTACATGCAGCAGGCCTAGATTATTACAATCATAACTTAGATACATCGCGTGAATACTATTCACATATCATCAGCACCCGTACTTTTGATGATCGCTTAGACACCTTGGATCATGTCCGTAATGCGGGGATGAAAGTCTGTAGTGGCGGTATTGTTGGATTAGGTGAAAATCGTAATGATCGTATTGGTTTATTACATGAATTAGCAACCCTGCCTGTTCATCCTGAATCTGTACCTATCAATATGCTTGTTCCAATTGAAGGCACGCCCCTTGCAGATGTTGAAAAACTTGATGTCACAGAATGGATTCGTACGATTGCGGTTGCGCGTATTATCATGCCACACAGCTATATCCGCCTCTCTGCTGGCCGTGAATCGCTCACTGACTCAGATCAAGCTTTAGCCTTTATGGCAGGTGCAAACTCGCTATTTAGTGGTGAAAAATTATTAACCACACCAAATGCTGGTGAAGGCAAAGACAAACAATTGTTTAATAAGCTAGGTCTAAAAGCAGAAAAAGCCAAGCCAACCGTGGCTGAGCTTTCTGTCGATGCGATGGCGAGTTAATTCAGCGTTTTTTCTAACACCGCTTAAGATCAAGTGGTGTTAGCATTTCCCAGCTAATTCTTTTTATTATCATTGCTATGATGGCTTTATCTACAACATACTTAGTCTTATTAAATAATCATTACACTGTTCTTTTTCTGCATTTGGTCTACGATATCATCTGTGGCAAAGCCAAGTCGCCAATACAGCAATTGCAGTACATCTAATTCATCTTGGGTAATAATTCGATCATTCCACAAACAAATTTCAGCCACACCCAAAATACTCAGGCGATCACGTAATAATAACCCTGCGATATCATTTAAGATTTCACCCAAATCAATAGGTTCATCTGAGATTTCTTCAAACAGTTCTAACTCATCCTTAGACAAAACCCGTTCTAAAATCTCATAGCGCACATCAAGCTGATTGGCACTGTTAATTTGCTGTACATGCAGCAAGGCATCAATCAAGCGCACAATTTGTGGCTTCACCGTTTCCAAGGATGACGGTGTATGCATCGGCAACAAATGCAATTCAGCTTTTACACGCTCAATCAGCAATGCATCCAACAAACCAATCTCACCATCTTCTTGAATAATTTTCGCAAGCTTGGTGACAAATTGACGTGCACTGGTCGCAGGCATATTACCAAGGTTTTCACAGGCATCATGGAAAATTTGAATATGTACCCGACCATCTAAATTTAAAAGTGAGTCAATAATGGCACGACTTACCTCCGCATCAGACGGAATAAACTCGCGATACTGTCGAATCATTAAGATGGCGACCATTACCTCACGAGAACCCGTTGCCGTTTGCATAGCACGCTGAATCAAGTCTGAACGCTCAATTTGACGGCGTACTTCTGGATTTAAAGGTTTAATTGCATCGTTTAAGGCAAAACTAATTGGGGATAAGCGTAATAAAGGTAAAGGCTGTGGAGATACCCACGGGTTATAAACGTCCCCTGTTGATTCTTCCAAAGGGCGTAACAAACTAAATAAAGGCTGACTACGTAATTTTTTTAAATTTTCCAGCTGTAGATCCTGTAACAGTGTCGGATTTAACTCATAAATACGGTCTTCAATACTTGGATGGATATTTAACCAACTTTGCGGACTTAAGGAATTGGCAAAACACATATGAGCAATGGCTTCAGAAAACTCACTATGAATTTGAGAACCTGCATGATGGACATAGATACGCAATAAGGTTTGTACATTGGCATTATTGAGCAATAATTTTTTAGTTTTATAATCGTTATAAAAAGTACGGCCACCCAAAGTGAAATATTTAATCAAACGATTAATTAAAATCCCCATACTGCCGAGTAGCCAAATCACCCCACCCACTGCGACAAAACTGGTTTCAAATTTATGCTGATTTCCCTTGGCGTTATAACGATTAAAGCCCTGCTTTGCGATTTTGCTTCCCAACTGACTAAAGGTAATTAAACCACTATATAAAATTTTAAGTCGGGTATTTTCTCGTGCTTCACCGGATAGAATTTGATTAAACTCATGCCCTAATAAACCATAAAGTTCTAATTCATCCAGATTCTGTAATGCGCCCCAGGTCAAGATAATCACCGTATCTCTTGGATGAAACCCAGCAGTTAAAGCATTAACCCCAACTTCATCTGGCAATACATATAATGTAGGAGCATCAATCTCAAAAGTCTCTGCAAATTTATCTGCGAGTTTTAAGGCCACACTTTCTTCCGGAGTGCTTTCAATTTGACTTAAACGACGGGCTTTTAATTGCTTTGCAAGTGAGTGACCACCTGTACGGAACACATAAAATTCATATGCAATTGACCAACCAATGATGACGATGATCAAACCGACACAGTAAGGGCTGAGGATATTCCACCAGATCTCTTGATCTGGATCCACATAGTGAACCAGCAATCCTAAAACAGTATTTAGAATAAAAATGGTCAAAATGACCGCCAGTAAGCAAATACTTGCAGACCACAACATATTCTTGTTTTTTATCAAATAATGACTGACATCTTTCAATGTAAAATTCCTCATTACATTGCAAAATACTATAAATGAAAAAAGCGGGAACTTCCCGCTTTTTCTCAATGTAAATCAAAGTTGCTTACATTTCTTCTTTGATACCGCTTAAATCCACAGATGCTGCATCGATATTGACATCAATATAACCATCTTTTTCTTTTTTCGCAGTATCACTACGACTTTGCTCAAGATCAGTTAAATATTGCTCATCAATATCGCCTGTAACATAAACACCGTCGAATACTGAACAATCAAAATCTTGAATGACAGGTACTTTACTGGTTCTTACTGCCGCTTTTAAATCATCCAAGTCTTGGAAGATTAAACGATCAGCACCAATAATGTCCTGAATTTCCTCAACACTACGATGTGAAGCAATCAACTCTGCTTTTGCTGGCATATCAATACCGTACACATTTGGATATTTCACCATTGGTGCAGCAGAAGCAAAATAGACTTTTTTCGCACCCGCATCACGTGCCATTTGAATGATTTCATTACAAGTGGTACCACGTACAATCGAATCATCAACCAACAAAACGTTCTTGCCTTTAAACTCAAGCTCTACAGGGTTGAGTTTTTGACGAACAGATTTGGTACGTTGTTGCTGACCCGGCATAATAAAGGTACGACCGATATAACGGTTTTTCATGAAACCTTCACGGAATTTCACGCCCAACATATTCGCCAATTCTAAAGCAGAAGTACGGCTCGTATCTGGAATTGGAATCACCACGTCGATGTCGTGCATATCCCCCCATTCACGAAGAATTTTCTTCGCAAGGGTTTCACCCATTTTCAAGCGTGCTTTATATACCGAAATACCATCGATGGTTGCATCAGGACGCGCAAAATAGACATATTCAAAAATACATGGGCGGTAACGCGAATTTGCCGCACACTGTTGTGAAAAGAACTCACCTTTTGAATTGATAAAGATCGCTTCACCAGGCTCAATATCACGTTCTACTTTAAAACCTAACGCGGTAATCGCAACAGATTCAGAAGCGATAATATATTCTGTTTCACCATTTTCAGTTAAACGTGAACCATAGATCAGTGGACGAATACCATTGGGATCACGAAAACCTACGATACCATGCCCTGTGATCATTGCAACGACACCATAAGCACCTTTACAACGCTCATGCACACGTTTAACTGTATGAAAAATATCTTCAGGCATTGGCGTTAATGATGCACATTTTTGCAATTCATGAGCAAAAACGTTTAGCAATACTTCTGAGTCTGAGTCCGTATTCATATGACGTAAGTCAGTTTTGAATAAGTCATCGTGAATATCAGCCGCATTGGTTAAGTTACCATTATGCGCCAATGTAATCCCATAAGGTGAGTTTACATAGAAAGGCTGCGCTTCTGCACTACTTGAAGAACCAGCAGTTGGATAACGCACGTGACCAATACCATAGTTACCGAGTAATGCGCGCATGTGGCGAGTATGAAATACATCACGTACCATACCATTATCTTTTCTTAGAAAAAGACGTCCATTATGACAAGTCACAATCCCAGCCGCATCTTGCCCACGATGTTGTAACATCGTCAACGCATCAAATAACATTTGGTTTACAGGTGCTTTACCTGCTATACCAACGACTCCACACATAACTACCTCGCAGACCAGCTAGGACTAATAAAACGGATTCTTTGTCGAATGTGCTGATTTTTCATCGCTTTGAGTATCCGATGATCGATCAGCCTTAGTTACAGAAGTATCATCGGAACGATCTTCTGAATGTATATGATGTAATGCTTCATTTGCAGCATCTTTAGAGATTTCAGATGCCAAAGGTGCAAATGGTAACAGCGTCTGAATGAATTTGGATTGTTTCCACGTTGGAGAACTTTCAACCCACGGTCCCAAACCTTGCATAGTAATGAGGACGATGAACAAACCTTTCAAGGTCCCTAAAGCACTTCCAGCTAAACGATTTAACGGCCCGAGTTTTAAAGTTTTTAAAATCTGATTGAGTAAGGCGGTGACAATCCATGTTAAAACAATAATAACCAAGACAATAAAAGCAAATGCAGCAATTTTCTGCACCACAGGATCCTGACTGAGTGCAGACATTGAAGGTGCGATGATATTGGCATATTTAGCACCGACAATCAGTGCAAAAATCCATCCTATCAAGTTCGCAAAGGCTTTCACGAATCCTTGTCGCAAACCGTTTAGCCCTCCAATGAGCAATAGAATCAGAATAATAATGTCTAAGGTATTCATATTTTAAATCATAGCGTCAACACAGTCTTTAATGAGTGTAGGACCTGTATAGATCATACCACTATAAATTTGGACTAAGCTTGCACCAGCTTGTTGTTTTGCAACAGCTTGTTCACCAGATAAAATGCCACCAACACCTATTAAAGGAATTTTACCTTGTAAAATTTTTGAAAAAGCCGCCAAACATGCCGTGCTCTTTTCAAATACGGGCGCACCTGACAAACCACCCGCTTCATCACCAAATGGTAAACCTTCAACACCCTCACGGGATAATGTTGTATTGGTCACAATCAATCCATCAATTTTAAACTGCAACAATTGTGATGCAATAAATTCGATATCTGAAGCTTCTAGATCTGGTGCAACTTTCAACACTAAAGGAACATAGTGCTGCAATTCTTCTGCCAACTCTAACTGACGTTTTTTGAGTGTTTCCAAAAGTTCAGTGAGCGCATGGCCACTTTGTAAAGAACGTAAATTCGTGGTGTTTGGTGATGAGATATTAACAGTAATATAAGATGCGTAGTTATAAACTTTTTCAAGACAAACTAAATAATCGGAAACTGCATCTTCAACTGGTGTTGTGGCATTTTTACCAATATTGATACCAAGAATGCCTTTAAATTTTGCGGCTTTAACATTCTCAACCAATTGATCCACACCATCATTATTAAACCCCATACGGTTAATAATTGCTTTGGCTTGAGGAATACGAAAAAGACGTGGCTTGGGATTGCCCTCTTGTGGCTTAGGCGTAATGGTTCCAATTTCAATAAAACCAAATCCTAAACCCGCTAAGGCATCGATATAAGCGCCATTTTTATCCAGTCCCGCTGCTAAACCAACTGGATTTGGAAACTCAATTCCCATGCAAGTGACTGGTTTGGCAGCAACAGTTTGACGAATCGCCCCCATTTTATGGGCAGATTTAAGCATGGATAATGTGAGTTCATGTGCACGCTCTGGTGCTAAAGAAAACAACAAAGGGCGAGCAAGTGAATACATCATAGCTACAAAAGTCTACTGCTTTTTAAGTTGCCATATTATAGGCACAGTATGTTGAAAAGGCTATGCTTGAACTGTGTTTATTTTCACTACTACTGTACCGTCGCTGTTAATTTAATCTGCCCACCTTCTTTGGCTAACTCCATCTTTTCCAAACTCACACCCATTTGGGCAATTTGGGTTAAAAAGTTAGCTAAAACGGCATAGTTTTGATGTTGTGCAATAATCTGAAATTGCTCACCCACTTGCTGCGAGGCAACCGAAAGCCCTTGTTGTTGTGCCACACGCTGAATTTTATCTGCAGTGGTTAAGGCCAAATCATCTGCGGGCTTCATGGTCACTACATTACTCTGCATCCACACCACAAGATCTTTCATCTGATTTAAACGTGCTTGCTGTTTTTCGGCAGCTTTATGGGTGTACCACAACGCCGCACCCACAATTGCCACAATGACAAAAATCGTGGTGAAAACAACCATGACACGTTCACGTGGAGATATTTTTTCTAAATTCTCTGCGATTTTCTCAGACCATACATCCAGTCGATTTTGCACATTTTCCATTGTTTTCATTATTGTATCTTCACCAAACCAACGACAGATGCACCTTGCGTCTGAACATTGCCTAATTCTGCTTTAAAGCCTTGTTGATTCAGTTGCGTCACCAAGGTTTGTAAGCCTTCAGCATTTTTCGCCACCAGATCCATATTTAACACTGCTGTATCATAATTTACACGACTGGCAATAATCTGATGCTGCATTAAAATTGGCCCAACACGACTGAGTAATTGTAAAGCTTGGGTATTTGCACTCTGACTTAAAGCCAATTTATTTTTAAACTGACGTTCTACAGACTCTTCTGTAATCCGTTGCTCATTTGGAAACCATTTTTTGTACTGATCAACTGCAATCAAAGCAGTTTGATCCGCAACTTTCTTCAGCTTAATCCAACGCAAAGCATCGTAACTCAATTGCGCAATGATCAAAACAACCACCAAAACTGCACAGGCTTGCCAATAACGGGAAACACCTTGATTGGCTTGCTTGGCTTTTGGCAATACATTATAAGGATGTAGTTTCGGTTTTTTGATTTCACTAAATTGATAATCAAAAGGCTCACGCTGATCCGCTGCTGCAATGGCAAATAAACTGACCGCTTGCTCATCTGTCAATCCGCTATATAAATAGCTTTTCTCTCGATCAGCGAAATCCAAATATACATTCAGATCATCAATCGAATTACCCAGAAACTCACTTTCTCGAACCAATAATTGCCCGTTGACATTGGCCAAAATCGTCTGTCCGACTTCTGGTACAGGCAGCATCAAAAAGTCAGGTAATAAAGAGACAATTTTTAACGGAATCAATGACAAGGAATGCTGCATTGTGGTAACAGCATATTGATGAATCCCCAATATTGAAACCTGATCAGGTTGTTGAAAGTGTGAAAACACTTTCATCTGATCAATCGGCAAAATCACATATTCTTCTAATAAATATTTGACACCATCTACACCCAATTGTTTATATTGAGTTTTACTGAATTTCTGTTGAAGAATTTGCACTTCACGACTTGGGAAGAAGGCCACAGCTTCTTCACCTTGGTAAAGTTTAATATCTTGTATTAATTGTTCTAGGCTCGAAGATTTAGTCCAATCACTTCCTCGAGACCACTGCCAAACCCCATTGGCTTCAGGCATCCATAAGTACAACATTTATCGTTTTCTGCCGTTAAGTTCTTTTAACAATGCTTTTATACAGTTGGAATAAAGGCTTTATCTTGTGTAGATAGACCATTTGCAATCACAGTTTGCTCATAAATACGAGCCTCTGCCAAGGCAAAAGGATTAAAATGCTCATGTGTCAGTTGTTCTGCAATATGTGCCACAACATTCATATGACATACCACCACAATACGTTCAAATGGCAATTGTGACAACCATTCGATTGCTAATTTTGCATCATCATCTGGCTTTATTTTGTCACAGACCAATACAGATACATTCGGGAAGTAAGTCTGTATGTGCGCCAATGTTTCTTGTGCTCTCAATAAAGTGCTGACAACAAATACATCCGGCTGCACGATTTCTTTTAAAAAATTAGCCGTTTGTTCTGCTTGTAAATGCCCACGTTGTGTTAAAGGCCGTTTACTGTCCACCCCATTGACGGGTGGAGCTGCTTCACCATGACGTACCAAAGTCAGTTGCATAAGATTTCCTTTTTAATACTGCACTGATTATAACGAGGCTTTGTTACAAATCCATCTCTAAAGTTTTGAATATTGTCCCAGCAAATGCTCAATCAGACTTCGTTATGTGGAAGCACAAACTCTACATCACTACGATGCCCATTCTTCATCAAAGAAACGGCAATATTCAGTGGTGGCGCCCCTTCAAAAATAACTTCATACAATGCAGTGGTAATTGGCATATAGACATCCAACTCCTTTGCACGTGCATTGACTTGTACAATAGTGTTGATCCCTTCAGCAGTTTGCCCCAATTCAGAGGTTGCTTGTTCCAGTGTCTTTCCAGAACCTAAGGCAAAACCAACTTGATAATTTCGGCTCAACGGGCTGTTACAGGTTGCGAAAAGATCACCCACACCAGACAAACCTAAGAATGTTAAAGGATTTGCCCCCAACTTAACTGCAAAGCGACTCATTTCAGCCAAAGCACGGGTTAAAATCATACTCTTGGTATTTTCACCTACTTTATAAGCAGCAGCCATTCCCATTGCAACAGCATAAATATTTTTAAGTGCTCCACCCAGCTCAACACCATGTACATCGTCACTGCCAAACACTCGAAACAATGCACTATGTAGTGCTTGTTGTACGGCATAACGTACTAATTCACTATCACTGGCAATCACTGTACCTGCTGGTTGTCCTGCAACAATTTCTTTGGCTAAGTTAGGTCCTGAAAGAACACCATAAGGAACTTCAGGAAGCTCTTCACGAATGATGTCACTCATAAAGCTAAAGGTTTTTGCTTCGATGCCTTTGGTTAATGAAACAACGGCTTGTGCACTAATAAACGGTTTAATTTGACGTAAAACATCACGAAAAGAATGGCTTGGGATTGCCACCAAAATAATATCGCGATCACGCACTGCATCTTCTAAATTTGACTCAGCACGTAAACCCGTCTCCAATTGAAAATCAGGTAAATAGCGTTTATTGACATGAGTCGCATTAATTTCAGCTGCGATACTTTCATCGCGAATCCAAATCATGGTGTCACAACCATTACGTACTGCTGTATTTGCCATTGCTGTACCGAAACTACCACCACCCAGTACAGTCACACGCAACGCTGTTTTCTGACCCAATACAATAGGTTCAACTAAATCTTTAAATTGTAAATCCGACATTTATTGTTATCCTAAAATGCTTGTCCTAATAACCCAATGATTTTTCAATCTGAAAATATCAATAACTTTTTGACTCAAGCTTGCCAAAAATGAACATATTGTGTTGTTTCAATCTCTGCACGCGGGGCAATCGCTTTTGCCGCCGTGCCGACATAAATAATGCCTGAAATTAAATCTCGTTCAGCTAAACCCAGTGCTGATTTTAATAATTTAGATTCAACAACCGCCCCACTCCGCCACATGGTTGCGAAACCTTGTGCCTGCATCGACAATAAAAAGTTTTCAATTGCAGCCCCTGAACTCAGCGTTTGTTCAAAAAAAGGCACTTTAGGATGATCCTGAAATTTAGTCACGGCAAGCACCAAAATAGGCGCTCTAAAAGGATGAAGTTTTACCCGTTCAACTTGGGCTGGATCTAATTCACCTAAGTCAGCAATAGATTGTGCCAGTAATGCACCAAATGCTTCACGTTGCTCAACATCCACGACAATAAATTGTGTGGGTTTTAAACGATGATGATCGGGTGCTGTTAAAGCGGCTTTAAATGCAATATTCAGTTGTGCGTGTGAAGGTGCAGGTTCAACCAAATGACCAATCGATTGACGTTGATGAATATTGTCATGTACTGCTTTGAAGTTTAAATCTGACATTGACCTATCTATTATCTGGTTAATTTCACTTGTTTCAAGATTAGCATAATCTAAAATCATTAAGCTATCTCCGACAAAATTTACTTGGCATCTGTCAATATTACATACAACTTATTGTTAGGTTATCAATGAGCATGATTGCTCACAAAAAATGGCTTCGATACCCTTTGGCTTCGAAAATAAAGCCAAATCATCAATAAACTTTAAAAAAAAACTGCAAAATTTATACATGTTTCTCAATATTTAGCCCACATTCTATGCTCAAATTATAACTAATTTAAAAGCAGTATCTTTTTAATTTTTAGTACAGGAATTTGAGAATCAATATGAATAAATTAACAACGATCACTTTACTTGCTAGTTCAGCGTTACTCTTCACTGCGTGTGCATCAAATCCAACACAAACTTTAGCGATTCAAAAAGCAGATAACCAGTATGAAGTCACTGGCTTAGGTAAAGACCAAATTACCGCAAAAAATAATGCCATTACTGCAGCAAACAAAACTTGCGGAAAAAAAGGTGCACCAGTCTTAGTGGATGAAAAAACTGAATATCATGGCAGTTTAAAAGGTGTGGTCGATGAACAGACTGGAAAAATGATCACTGCAGCAGCCGGTGTATTAGGTTCAGTAATGGGCAAAAACTACGGTATTGAAAAAGATACGGACTATCAAACAACACTGACCTTTAGCTGTAAAGCAAGTTAATCCGTTTAGCCTTCTAAACTAAAAATAATCATTAAAAAACCCACTTTAAATAAGTGGGTTTTTTAAAAACAATTTGATAAAGAAACAAAAAAACTTAGCAATAACCATCTAATCGCGTCAAAGGCAATTTTTGCCCAATCGCTTTCTCAATAGTCGGTAAATTAAATGCATCATCTTCAGACAAGAAACTAATACTTACACCCTGTGTACCTGCACGACCTGTACGACCAATACGATGTACATAATCATCTGACTGTTCAGGTAAAGTGAAATTCACCACATGAGATACGCCATCAACATGAATACCACGACCTGCAACATCTGTTGCAATCATAATATTATGTTGACCATTTTTAAATTGATCCAACATTTTCAAACGTTTATCTTGCGCTATTTCACCTGATAGCATCACCACTTTATAACCATCTGCTTTTAAATGATCATAAAGTTTACGCACTTGATCACGGCGATTGGCAAAGATCATCACTTTTTCAATGGGTTCATCTGCCAAAATTTCGCGCAATAAGCGATATTTATCTTTCTTTTCGACCACATATACACGCTGTTCAACATCAGCATTGGTTTTCTTTTCAGGCTCGATTTCTACTGTAACTGGCTCACATAACCATTGTTGGGCAAGATTGAGAACATCATAGCTAAATGTTGCCGAGAACATTAAGGTTTGACGTTGCTCTTTACGTGGCGAAAAACGCACAATCCGTTTAACTGATGGGATAAAGCCCATGTCTAATAAACGGTCAGCTTCATCAATCACTAAAAATTCAATTTGATCTAACCAAACTTCTTTTTGTTCTGTGAAATCAATTAAACGACCAGGGGTTGCCACTAAAATATCAACAAAACCTTGATCCAGTTGTTTTCTTTGCTTATCAAAATCTACGCCGCCAACCAAAGTCACGACATTTAAATTGGTATATTTGACCAAATCTTTTGCATCATTTTCAATTTGAATTGCAAGTTCACGTGTTGGCGCAAGAATCAATGCACGTGGTTCACCACGGAAACGTTGTTCTTTAATTGGGTTTGTGAGCAAATCATTAATAATACTGACTAAAAATGCCGCTGTTTTACCTGTGCCGGTTTGAGCACGACCAATTGCATCATGACCTGCTAAAGTATATTTCAATACTTTTTGCTGAATTGGGGTCATTTCTTTAAACCCTAAAGCATCAATCGCTTGTTTAAGTTGCGGATGTAAATTAAGGGTTTCGAAACCTGATGACATAAATACGAGCTCTAACTGTAGACACTTTTAATTGCGCCCATTATAAACAAAAACGCCCCAATTTATAAGAAATTGGAGCGCCACTTAAATTTTAAAAATTTAAGATTAGTCTAAAGGCTGAACTTCTTCAGCTTGAAAACCTTTTTGACCTTGCACAACACTGAATTCAACGCGTTGACCGTCACGAAGTGAACGATGACCGTCACCTTGAATAGCACGGAAATGAACGAATACGTCATCACCGCCTGCGCGTTGGATAAAGCCGAAGCCTTTAGTGTCGTTGAACCATTTAACTACGCCTTGTTCACGAGCTGTCATAAGTTAATCCTCAGTTATTAAGAAAAAGGGACCACCCGGTGTTGCAAACAGCAGAGCAAACAAAGTTTTAAAATATTTTCTAATTTCAAAGCTTGTAATCATTCTGTAAAACTATTAACAAAATCCCGGTTACATCCATCTTGTAATAGGGTTTCAAAACAAGAATTGTTTCTGATAAATCCTAAATACGCAACGAGCTTAACATGGGTTTATGACAATTAATAGAATTTTTTTTGATAATTATTTTCGATATCAAGCGTGTTTTTTAAACAGCTTCACGATTATTTTTTATTTGTTGAAGAATCTTCCAATTTTTGTTGGGGTGTTTCAATAAACTTGGTAAAATATGCGTTCCATAACCCTGTTGTTACCTTGCCAAAAAATGAATGAACCTTTAGGTCAGACAGCAATTGAAATAAATTGTATGGGTAAACCCTGTCCAATGCCTCTATTAATGTTAAAGCGTGAATTAAAAAGAGCATTGCCTCATCAAATATTTCTTTTAATGTCCTCTGATCCGCACAGTGAAATTGATATTACGCGTTATTGCGAGATCAACAAGATTTCTTGCCAATTGACTAAACGATCAGAGCATGAATTTCATTACTTAATTGAATCTTAATTATTTTCAATTCAAATTATTTTTTGCAAATTTGCATATATTTTTACATTTCGATACCCAAATTTCCTTACTTATGTACAATATTCGAATTAAGATGAATGCATTAGCTATACAACGAAATTCCTATAAGGAGAACCCATGAGTGACAGCAGCAATCAGTTGATGCCCCTGTCCTTATCTGCACCAGGTGTTAACTTAGGTGCTTATATCAGCACCGTAAATCAGATTCCAATCTTGACAGCTGAACAAGAAAAAGAGTTAGCTGATCGCTATTTTTACGATCAAGATTTAGATGCTGCGAAAATGTTAGTGATGTCTCACTTACGTTTTGTGGTGCATATTGCGCGCAGTTATGCGGGCTATGGTTTGCCACAAGGTGATTTAATTCAAGAAGGTAATCTCGGTTTAATGAAAGCAGTTAAACGCTTTGACCCAAATATGGGCGTGCGTTTGGTGTCTTTTGCTGTGCACTGGATTAAGGCTGAAATTCATGAATATGTGATTCGCAATTGGCGTATTGTCAAAATTGCGACCACTAAAGCGCAACGTAAATTGTTTTTTAATTTACGTAGCCTAAAAAAATCAAGTAAAAAACTTACACTTGAAGAAGCACAATCAATTGCCAATGACTTAAATGTAACAGCAGAACAAGTCTTGGAAATGGAAGGTCGTTTAACTGCTTATGATGCTGCTTTTGAAGCTCAAGGTGATGACGATGACGAAGGTTCAACTCATGTTGCTCCAGCGCTTTATCTCGAAGATAACCGCTATGATCCTGCTCGTTTAGTCGAAGAAGAAGATTACGAAGAACAAAGTACTTCAGCTTTGCATAATGCTATGGAACAGTTAGATGATCGCTCACGCAACATCTTACAGCGCCGTTGGTTAGATGATGATAAATCGACCTTGCATGAACTGGCTGCAGAGTACAATGTCTCTGCTGAGCGTATTCGTCAGTTAGAAAAAAATGCCATGGACAAAATCAAAGTTGCCATGTCATCCAACTAAATCTTCAAAACTGTCTGCATACCAGACCAATATTTATATTTTCAATAAAAGGGCGACATGCCCTTTTATTTTGCCTGATATTTTTGTCAAATCTTTATTCTTAATAGATTTTGCCTTTAATCCCGCTTCAAAATTGTGTTAATGTTATGCGCAAATTTATGCAGATGACTGGCTTATGTGGATTGCAATTTCAGCACTGAATTTAGCGCTTGCAGTAATCTTAGGTGCATTTGGCACACATGGTTTAAAAGCTCATGCAACTGAAGCACAGTTGGCATGGTGGCAAACAGCAACCGATTATTTTTTCTACCACGCACTGGGCCTGTTGGCACTGTCAATTCTCAGTAAAGTCATCCCACAACTTCCAATCAAAGCCAGCTTCTTACTCATCCAAATCGGTATTTTATTTTTCTGCGGTTCGCTTTATGTCATGGCGCTGGGTTTACCACGAGGTTTAGGTGCAATTACACCCATTGGTGGAGCACTGATGATTGCAGGTTGGTTAGTCCTCGCATGGAATGCATTGAAATACGCTAAATAAAATTATTTTGAATTTAGATATCACAATTTGCGCAATCGAATGGAATGTATATGCAAATTTTCTTAAATGGTGAGCCTCAAGAGACCGCTTGCCAAAATCTTTTACAACTGGTTCAGGAACTTTCACTCGAAGGTAAACGCTTTGCCGTAGAAATGAATGAAATGATCATTTCCAAAAGTAAACTTGAACTTACCCCTATTGCTGAAAAAGACCGTATTGAAATCATTCACGCTGTCGGTGGCGGCTAATTTGGAGCTCTCCCATGCTAGATTTTCCTACTGAAAACTCCCCTCTTATTATCGGTTCTCGTACTTTTCAATCACGTCTTCTCGTGGGTACGGGTAAATACAAAGACATGCAAGAAACTGATTTAGCAATTCAAGCCAGTGGTGCTGAAATTGTGACAGTGGCGATTCGCCGAGTAAACATTGGGCAAAATCCAGATCAACCCAACTTACTGTCAATCCTTCCACCTGAAAAATACACCATCTTACCGAACACAGCGGGTTGTTTTGACGCCAATAGCGCAGTACGCACCTGTATGCTTGCACGTGAACTTTTAGATGGGCATAACTTGGTCAAATTGGAAGTATTAGGTGATGAGAAAACCCTATATCCAAATGTAACCGCGACACTTGATGCAGCTCGCACATTGATTGAAGATGGTTTTGAAGTGATGGTATATACATCGGATGACCCTATTGTGGCTCAAGAACTTGAAAGTATGGGGTGTGTTGCGATCATGCCTTTAGGTAGCTTAATTGGTTCTGGCCTAGGCATTTTAAATCCGCATACTATTTCAATTATTAAAGAAAATGCCAAAGTGCCAGTTTTGGTTGATGCTGGTGTAGGTACTGCAAGCGATGCCGCAATTGCAATGGAATTAGGTTGCGATGGCGTATTGATGAATACTGCGATTGCCGCTGCACATCATCCAATTTTAATGGCATCAGCAATGAAAAAAGCGGTTGAAGCTGGACGTGAAGCCTATTTGGCGGGTCGTATGCCACGTAAACGAATGGCAAATGCGAGTTCACCAGAAACAGGTTATTTCTTTAAATAAGCCATTTCAAATGCACCTACTTTAAGCTAAGTTTTCAATGCGATAAATGAAGACGATAAACTTTGCCTCGTGAAAATGTAATTGTTTATACAATAAAAAACCCTTAGCATATTTATAAGCTAAGGGTTTAATTTTTAAATTTAATCTATTAATTTAATAACAATGTTATTTAAATATATTGATCTTACTGGAAAAGTTATCACCTTTTTAAAATTTCTTGATTTATCAATTTCTTCTAATCAAAATCTATATAAATGCCTTTGGATCGAAAACACAATAAGCAATTGCATTTTTGATTCGACCTTAATGAAGAAAGTAGAGTTTCTAAAACGTACTTTTAGGGACTGTACCTTTTTGAATTTACATTTTATAAAAGGAGGTTTTAATGAATCATTATTTGATTCTTGCTCTTTCTTAAACGTAAAATTTGACACATCTGATCTATCCGATGTGAGGTTCAAAAACTGTGTATTTGAACAAGTTGATCTGAATGGTTTATTGCTTAACGAGCACAAAATAACCCTGCTATTTTCCAAACAAGGAACAATTACATCTATTGCAACAGGTAATAACAGATAAAATTCTATTTTTTATTCATTTTTACTTACCGAGCTATTCAATGCTAACAACACCATCACGATACTTAGTAACTGCAATTAGAAGAATTACAATAGCAATAACAGGCTGTTTTAAACAACCTGTTTTTAACTCAAAATGATGTCGATTATTCCTGAACAACTATACAAATTTACTGAAATTGATAACGCTGATAAACATCCACATCTTGTATTTTACGTAGTGCAGGATTCTGACTGTGCAATATTTGTTTAGCTTCAATGATAATATCATCTAAATCAAAGCCATTAATTGCTCTTCCAAGTAAAAAAGATACAGTATAGTCTGTCCAGCTTTTTCCATGTTGCGTGGCTTGTTTTGCGGCTTGTTCCATAATACTCCAAGTCTCACTTTCAGATAAATAACCACACCAATAACACCATTTAGCTAAAGAAACTGCGCGTCCGACATCCCAGGCATAAGCTGATTTGGTTTGCTCCACAAGAGAAATATCAATCCCTAGGCCTTTTGCTATACTTTTTTGAATTTTCGCTAAGTCTGAAGAAGGAAGCTGCACAAAGGGTTCAAATTCACTACTCCGCTGTAATTCGAGTAAATCACCCAATACTTCTTTTGCTTCCTTAGCATTGGATATCTCCCATTGCTGTTTCAATCCATAAATGTATTGATTTAAATCATCTTCCGGATAAATACCTAAAATTTTTTCACCTCTGTGATAAAAAAGAATTGCACCAAAGGTTAGTAATCTCTCTTGTTGCCTAGTCAAAGGCGTCCCTGAATTATGATGATTAAAGCCATCCAATTGTTTCTGTTTTCTTTTTTTCATCATGGTGTGCAAGAAAAGCATATAAATGATAAATACACCAGCAACCACACCTATGATCAAATAAATCTTTATGTTCATCTGTTCTCCTTTTTTATCGTGACACTCTATTTTGAGCATTTAGTCCATAACTTTGCTTTAATTCATATCAGTTCGGTTTTCATGAACCAAGTATTCTTATATGTGATTTAATTATCAATATAATAGATTAATAATAATTAATTCACAATTTACAATAAGATTTAATTGTTGTCACCAATTATTAAATGATTCATTTTAAAAGTTTTAACTTGCTTAAAAGATTCTTCAAAATCTCGTTATAGGTTAAAGTGATAAAAACTTGATCAGGATATATGATGATTAAAACAATATTTTCCACCCTTTTATTGGCAACATGTTCATCCATGTGTTTAGCAAACCCAGCCACCTCATCCTTACAAAAATTTGTACCAAATAATTGGGAAATTCTTGCTCAAGCAGAAGGTGATTTGAATCAAGATGGTAAAAAAGATATTGCCCTCATCATCCAACCTAAAAATAAAAATCAACACAATCGAAAGCTTTTAGTGCTTTTTCAAAAAGGCCAACAATTACAACTCAAACTAAGTCGACAAATTCCTAACTGGACCTATCGTTCAGAAGAACTCTGTATCGAAGATGCTCTAGATGACTCTACATTGACGATCGAAAATCAACGCTTAGATGTGTTATTCAATACCATGTCATCCTGTAGCAATACCTATGGCTTGATGTATACCTATGGGTTTAAACTAAAAAACAATCAATTCCACCTGATTGGATTTGATGCTTATGATTTAGATAAAATTAGTGGTAAACAAAAAGAAACCAGCCTTAACTTTCTAAGCAACAAAGCCAAAGTGACCACAACGCCAAATATCTTTGCAGAAGTTGAAACACCAGCCAAAATTGTTTGGAAAACACTGAGAACTACGACAAGCTCCACTTTGGAGAATATTCCTTGGAATAGTGAAGAATTTATTCATAACTTTAGCGTTCAATTTATTGGAGAAAAATAATGAAAAACAAAACTGAATTACTTTTATTTTGTGCATTAACAACATGCTCAACTTTGGGTTGGGCAGGCACCAATACCAAAGCTGACTATCAATCATTTATCCCTAAAAACTGGAAAGTGCTGAGTAAAGTACAAGGTGACTTAAATGGTGATCAACAAGCAGATCTTGTTTTGATTATTGAAAATACGGATCCAAAAAATATTGTGACAAATGAAAGCTTAGGTAATCCTCAGCTGAATTTAAACAATCGAAAGTTATTAATTTTATTTAAAGCCCCTCAGGGCTATCATCTTGTTGCAAGTAATTCCAAGCTTCCCACTGAAGGTGATCAAGAATCCCCTTGCCTTACCGATCCTCTAGGCGAAGGAGACCCACTCACCATCAAAAATGGATTAGTTAAAATTAATTTACATTATTGGCTCAGTTGCGGTTCATGGTCTGTCTATAACAACGCTTTTACTTTCCGTTATCAAAACCAGTCTTTTAAGCTGATTGGTTACGATACAGATTACTTCCATCGTGCATCTGGTGAAACCAGTGCGAAAAGTATCAATTTTCTAACAGGTAAAATTAAAAATACTACAGGTGGTAGTGCGTTTGAAAATCAGGATCAAGCTAAGCAAGTTTCTTGGTCCAAATTAAAGAACAGTTATTCACTTAAACTTGAGCAGATCAATTTTAAAGACTACGGCGAGTTTGAATAAAACACGTTTCGTATCTACCAACGATTCATAAATATGCCATATTCTTCTGAGAATAAAGGTGTCGAAGAGGACTCGATATTTGCCATAAAAAATTAGCTAAGACAAGGTAATCAAAAATGATAGCTTGGAGAGATGCCTAAAAATAGGCATAAATTTAAAAACAAATTTACGATTCAGTGAATTGGAAGAAAACCATGAAAAATAACAATCTATTACTTCTATTTTTTACATTAACAGTCTGCTCAAGTTTAGTGTGGGCAGAAACCAATACTGAAGCTGATGTTCAAGCTTTCATTCCTAAAGATTGGAAAATACTTAGCAAAGTTCAAGGTGACTTAAATGGTGATCAACAAGCCGATATGGTGCTGATTATTGAAAATACGGATCCCATAAATATTGTTAAAAATAAATTCAATCATAAAAAGCCAGCAAATCTTCTACTTAACCAAAATGAGCGAAAATTATTAGTTCTATTTAAAGACGCTCAAACTTACCGCCTTATCGCAAGTAATTCCTCACTCCCTAGAGAAAGCAACAATGAACGCCCTTGCCTTATCGATCCATTGATTGTGGACAATTCACCAATCATCCAGAATGGACAACTTAAGATCACATTAAATTACTCGTTTCGTTGTGATTCATGGGAGGTCTTTAATAATATTTATACTTTCCGCTATCAAAACCCATCATTCGATCTGATCGGCTATGATTTACATTATTTCGATATACCATCAGGTGACAGTCGAACTGAAAGTACTAATTTTTTAACAGGGAAAATCAAAAATGTCACCAGTACGCAAGAACTTGATCGCAAAAATACACCAAAAATATCCTGGTCAAAATTAAAGAAAGTACCTTTGCCCAAACTTGAGCAAATCAACTTTGAGCGTTATGTTCAATAATGGATGTCTTTTATAAATTATTTTTTAAAAACAATAATTCAACATAAAAGAATCCCTCACCCTAGCCTTCTCCCAAAGCGAGAATGAACCTCTTAATGGTGAATTAACTTTAAAATCCTTGTTCTAAAATACGGATTTTAACATCAGCAACATGCTCTTTTACTTCAAGTTGATACGCTTGCATATGCTCAGTTTGTAAGTGTGCATTGAGATGCTCAATACTTTCCCATTTTTCAAGCATCACGATCAAATCAGAATCCTTGCTTTGATAACTTACATCAACACCAGCGTCGACCAATAGCTGATAACCATGACAGCCTTGCTCTTGTAATACTGTCGGGGTAATTTTCTTAAATGCTTGGATAATTTTATCTTTGTGTAATCCATTTGGATATGCACGGATTTCAGCCACAATAGTCAACATATTAGACTCCTTAAATTTTTTAAACGAGATATTCAAAATTCCAATTTGCTTAAGCAAAAAGCTGCTGTAAATGCTGGCGATATGCCTGTTCATATTGCGCAATTTGTGGTGCTTTAATCACATCATTGACAATAAACGTTTCTAAACTTTGCATTCCTAAGAATTGATTGGCTTTATGAAAAGGTAAATACACACCATCTACACCTACACCATGGAAAAATTGCTCAGGATCATCAAAAGCTTGCAAGGGTGCATTCCAAGTTAACGACAACATATACTTTTTCCCCTGAATCAAACCACCTGAGCCATATTTCTTGGCAGCATCAGAACGACTACGACCATCGTTGGCATATAAACTGCCATGACCAGTGGTAAAAACATCATCAATATATTTTTTCATGGTCCACGGTGCACCCATCCACCAACCTGGCATTTGATAGATCACAACATCCGCCCAGAGATATTTCTCTACTTCTTCTTGAGCATCGTAATTTGCATCGGTACGTGTCACTTTTACACTGTGTCCCAAATCGCTAAGCACGTCTTCACCCAAAGCAGTTAGGGTATCGTTTAATTCACCATTTGAATGTGCAAACTGTTTAGCACCATTTACGATTAAGATATTACTCATTGTTTACCTATGTTTTGCCAATACGCTTGATTTATGGCGCAACTATAGAGCTTATTTTTATCGCAAAAAACGCAAAAATAAGCAAAATATTATTGACTAAAAATCAATAATAAATATCTTTGCCTCTTTCTGTCCATTTCACTTTAATCAATTCAATAAAAAAGCACCCGTAGGTGCTTTGTATATCGATTCAAGCATATTTAAGGAATTAAACCTTCATCACGCATTGCAATCTGTACAGATTGACGTTCAGCGACTTTATTGCGTAATGCCACAATATTGGTAAATGAGGTTAAATCATGATGAATCGAATTCGACCAATTTGTCAGTACAAACAAATACGCATCAGCAGGACCAAAGCGGTCATTGACCAAATAATCGTATTCTGACTCGGCAAGATAGTCATCTATATATTTCAACATCTTATCTATGGTTGCATAGCCACGTACTTTTTCATCTTCAGTGATCGCTGGGTCAAAGAAGACGGCATATTCATCATGCAACTCTGAGTTTAAATAACCCAACCATTCTAAAACTTTAGCACGTCCCAAACCTGATGGTGGGATCAAATCCTGTTTAGGATCGTGTTGCGCAATAAAAGGCAGTACTGCAACATTTTCAGTTAAAAGCAAACCTGGATTGATTTCTAATGCGGGTACATAGCCTTTTGGATTGATTTCGTAATAATCTGCGCCCTTTTCTGTTTTATGCGTTTTTAAATCAACACGTTCTAAATCAAAATCAACATTAATTTCGTTGAGTAAAATATGGGCAGCTAAAGAACATGCACCTGGTGAATAATATAATTTCATATCTAATCCTTGTTATATGACTGTTTAAGTTGTAAATGGCTCAGATCACAATTTCAAGTCGTAAAACATAAAATTGCAAAAAGCATAAATTTATAAAATCAGCTATAACTTGAATATTCAACAAAATGAAGACTTTTTCAAGTCAAAGTTAACTGCTTTTTCACTAAAAGATGTTTTAACATACGCATCTTTAAAGAATGATGAAAGGTTTGTAGTGATTAGTCTAAAAAAAGCGGAATGGTTTTCCAATATTCGTACAGATGTACTTGCTGGAATGGTCGTTGGCTTAGCACTTATTCCTGAATCAATCGCTTTTTCTGCAATTGCAGGCGTAGATCCACAAGTCGGCCTGTATGCATCATTTTGTATTGCAGTGAGCATTGCTTTCTTCGGTGGACGTACCGCAATGATTTCCGCAGCCACAGGCGCAATGGCGTTGCTGATGGTTACTCTCATCAAAGATCATGGTTTACAGTATTTATTTGCCACCACAATTTTGACTGGAATTCTTCAGATTCTTGCTGGCTATTTTAAAGTTGCAAAACTGATGCGCTTTGTTTCACAGTCTGTCGTCTATGGTTTTGTCAATGCATTGGCTATTCTCATCTTTGTGGCACAGATTCCTGAATTACAACGTATGGATCTGACGGCTTATCTATTTGTCACCTTTGGCTTAGGGGTGGTTTATCTTTTCCCCTATATTCCCAAAATTGGTCAACTCATTCCCTCACCTTTGGTGTGCATTATTGTATTGAGTTTAGCTGCCTTATTTTTGGGTGCGGATATGCGTACTGTTAGTGATTTAGGAAAATTTCCAGACACTTTACCACTGTTTTTAATTCCAGAGATTCCACTTAACTTGGATACCTTAAAAATTATTTTTCCTTATGCCATCACCTTGGCCACCGTAGGTTTACTCGAAACCATGATGACAACCACGATTATTAATGAAGTGACGCAAACAGAAGGCGATCGTCACAAAGAATGTCGTGGACAAGGCATCGCCAATATGGTCAGTGGGTTTATGGGGGGTATGGCAGGTTGTGCCATGATTGGGCAATCGATTATCAATGTGTCTTCTGGTGCACGAACTCGCTTATCGACCTTAGTTGCTGGTATTTTTTTACTGTGTTTAGTGGTCTTTTTAAAAGAATGGCTGTCTTATATTCCAATGGCTGCACTTGTGGCAATTATGATTATGGTGGCTTTTACTACATTCAACTGGGACTCAGTCAAAAACTTTTCAAAACATCCCAAACAAAGCAATAGCGTGATGCTTGCGGTGGTGGTCATTGTACTGATGACGCATAACTTAGCTTTAGGCGTGTTGATTGGTGTACTTTTATCTGCACTTTTCTTGGTCAATAAATTAGAAAATGCAGTACGTGTCCAATCTCATTTTTTGAACAGCACGACCCGAAAATATGAAATTTATGGGCAAATTTTCTTTAGCAGTTCAGAAAAATTCTTTCAGTTTTTTGATTTTAATGAATCTGTTGATCATGTCATTATCGATTTAACCCATGCCCATATTTGGGATATTACCTCTGTCAGTATGCTCAATCAGGTACAAAACAAGTTTCTGCAAAATAACATTCAGGTTGAAATTATAGGGATGAATGAAGCAAGTCGTAGCTTAGTTGATCAATATAGTGCGGTAAAATAAACAGCATTATTTTTCTTAAGGCAGTGATGATCAGCGTTTAATACAGGTAAAGAGCAATAGCCAAAATGGTAATCGCAATACATTGTATCACTGCCAAATTTCTAAGGAATTTAATCATCGTAAGCTACATCCATTATAAAAATAATCCATTATTCAGCGAATATAACCGATATTTTGCTGTTAAATTGTGATTTTTATCTACTAAAATTTGAATATTTACTTAACTTGTCTCAATAACCTTATCTTAAAAAGTTAACTTGGTCTCAATAAATTGACTTTAGGCATTATTTGATACTCAGTAAGTGCGTTAAAACTCGATTGTAATAAACTGAATATTCGTTCCTAATCACTTTGGGTCTGTTGACAATTCGTCTATGTTTGCGACTACGAATGTTTTTTAGGCGATACTAGGCGCGAAATACGAAATTTAGTCATTCTAAATGATGAGAAACATCGTTTCGCAAGGTAACAACGTAGCGGCAAAAAACACTCTAGTCCCCCGCTGCGCCTTGCGCTGCAAACAAAGCAGTGCTTTGTTCTTGCTCAGGGTTGTGGTTAAAATTATCTCAGCCTACGTTATGAAACTTGAAAATAGTCTCGCTATTCTCTTCGTTTCATGCCTTGCCTGCTCAATTTTAACCTACAACGCAAGCCATTTATGAAATATCAACAGACCCTTATTAAATACTAAAAATACCTATTATCAGGTATAGATTAAGCCATCAATATCTGAAAAACTAAGTCCAATAGACATGGGCGAGTTTTTTACATCATGAACAATGAGTTAAGTTTACCTGTTCCAGTCATCATCGTAGAAGATGAGCCGCTTATACAAAAAAGACTGACTGACATATTAATTAATCTAGGATACTCAATTGCAGATTTACGTTTTGCCCAAAGTTTAGCTCAAGCCAAAGAACAACTCAGTATACACTCAGCCTCTTTTGCATTGGTTGATTTAGGCTTGCCTGATGGAAATGGAATTGAGTTTATTGAAATTTTAAAAAACTATGATCCAACCATCATGATTTTAGTGATCTCAGCATGGAGCACTGAAGATGCGATCCTCAATGCATTAAGTGCAGGTGCAACAGGCTATGTGCTCAAAGAAAGAGATGACTTAGAAGTTTCTCTTTCGATCAAAAGTGTCTTACGCGGTGGAGCGCCGATTGATCCATTTATTGCCCAAAAAATTTTAAAACAACTACATTTTAATGAAAAAAATAATTCAAATAAAACTGCACCCTGTCAGAGAGTCACTGATCAGGACAGTGTATTATCCAAAAGAGAATTGGGAATTTTAGAACTGGTTTCTCAAGGCTTAAGCAATAAGGAAATTGCAGATCAACTCAATTTATCCCGTTATACCGTTGAATCTCATATTAAACATATTTATCGGAAACTTGCGGTATGCAACAGAGCCAAAGCCATCGATACAGCACGCAACTTAGGATTACTCGACTAATTCTAAAATTAATCGGGTTGTTCGGTCTTATGCTAAATTTGACCCAGCATTTTGCTTTTGCTGGTGCTGCCTTAACAGCTCAGTCCAATACAACAGATGCAGCCTGCCATTTTCAAATCCAAAGCATACAAGTTGCTCAAGCGCTTGCAAATCTTGAACAGGTTCCCCAACAGGGATGGGAAACAGTCACGTTGCCAGATGACTGGGAAACACGCTGGAAAAACTATACAGGCGCTGCTTGGTATAAAATCAAATGGCAATATCAGTGCGATCAGGAAAATCAACCTGTCGCCTTACTGATTGAACGAATCAATATTGCAGGAGCTGTCTATAGCAATAATGAACTGTTATGGAAAGACAAATCCTTAGTAGAGCCATTGTCTAGAAGCTGGAATATGCCAAGGTATTGGGTGCTTCCTGCTACATCTATTCAAAACCAGCAAAATGAAATTTTAGTCCGTGTTGTAGGGGTTGCATCACAACATTCAGGTCTAGGAAAAATTAAATTTGGTCAGGCCGAAGATATCGCCAATCAGCAAGATCAGTTGGTTTTTGAACGGCGAACTTTATTTTTTATCAATATTATTATTACCTTTGTGGTGGGAACTACAGGTTTTACCATTTGGCTATTTCGACGCCAAGAAAAAGCCTTTGGTTGGTTTGGTTTAACTTCATTTTTATGGGCATTGTTTGCTTATAATATTATTTCGACCATCCCTATTCCTTTTACCGACAGTATCTTAACAGCACGTCTAAATCTCGTGTTTTTAGTTGGATATACCTATTGCCTCTGTTTATTTGCTTGGCGTTTTGCCAATCGCCATTATCCGTATTTAGAACGTTTACTTTTATTGACCTCTACAATCGCAATTGCGGCATTACTGTTGACACCGATCAATTATCTAGAACGTAGCTTATCCTCTGTCTTTTTCTATTCTGGCATGCTATTTATTTTTAATTGCTTGTTTTTTCAATGGATTGCTTTTAAACGTAGAAAGATGGACATTCTCCTGCTTGCGTTTATTTTCCTTATCTATTTACTTATTATTGTTCATGATTTTTATAGCATGATTCATCATCTGGATCAGACGCTCTATTGGACGCCATTGGCCGCACCAATTACCAGCTTAGCAATCTCGTTCATCTTGGCTTATCGTATTTCACAGAATGTCGGACGTATTGAAAAATTTAATCAGACGCTTGAAGAAACTATTGAGAAAGTCACTTTTGACTTAGAGCAATCTTTAGATAAAAAGTACCAACTCGAAATTGATAATATGCGGTTGCAAGAGCGTCTAAACCTGTCTCATGAATTACATGATGGACTGGGTGGTTCAATTGTTCGCTCAATGATTATACTGGATCACAGTGAACATATTGAAAAACAACAAGTGATCTCTATGTTTAAACTGTTAAGAAATGACTTACGCCAAGTGATTGACTCAGGAAGCAGTGCTGGGGCAAAAATACCAGAAAGCCCAGTGATGTGGGTTGCGCCATTGCGTCATCGTTTTATACAAATTTTCGAAGAAATGGAAATTGAATCGACTTGGATTTTTGCAGAAAAATGGAAACATAAACCCCTTGCATTGATTTGTTTAACCTTTTCTCGTGTCGCAGAAGAAGCCTTAACCAATATTGTAAAACATAGTCATGCAACTGATGTCGAAGTTTCGTTGGTTGAAGATGAACGACAACAACTCGTTTTAACCATTCAAGACAATGGCATTGGCTTTGAAGTAGATCAGGTTCAAGCTGGATTGCATGTGGGTTTGCAGAGTATGCAAGTGCGAGTAAAAAGAATTGGAGGTAGTTTTGAAATCCATTCTCAGCAGGGTTTTACCGTGATCCGAGCCATAGTACCGTTGAAAGATAAAACTGAATAATTGAGATGAATGAAATAGTATTTCGACCAATATCATTCGCTTCATTTATGAAGAGATTCAGTCTTAAATCAGTTGGTGAAAATTACTATATTATACAAATGGTTATATTATACAGATTTAATTTTATGAAAGCATAAAAAAAAGAGAAACTAGATCACTAGTTTCTCTTTAAAAAAGATATCAGCGTATTACGATTTCTTTCTAGAACGTGCTAATACTGAGGTCGCTGTAAGCAACATCAGTCCAAACAAAGACCACAGTCCTGTACTGCCCCCACTGCTCTTATGCCCGCCTGTAGTAGCACTTGATTCATTTAAATCTAGATCAACAATAACCGGATCGTGATCAGAAGAACGGAAAGCATCTGGCGCATAGAAAGAAGCAATTTGTTCTTCAGTCTTATATTCTTCATTGTAGTCTAATGCTGTTGGTTCATCAGCATTGATATGCCATGCAAAAGTACGTTTAACCATTGGGTATAAGTTAGCATCTGCAATTGCGTGATCTAAATTACCCGCACCACCATTCCCGGTTGCATCACTGGCCACACCAAACACATAGCTATATGCAGATTTACCTTGCCCTACTTTTTCATCATTTAGCAATATTTTGTAGTTGGCTTTTTCAAATGCCAAGATTGGATCTTCTTTGGCATAACTGTTCATATCCCCGACCAATAGATAATTTGGCTTTTCAGCTTTGGTTGGGTTGGTTGCAATCCACTGAATCAATTTTTGTACTGCAGTGACACGAGTCGGATTCCAACAGCCTTGACCATCACCTTGGTTAGCTTCTGGTGAGGTTTTATCCTCAGGACAACTACCTTTAGACTTTAAGTGATTTGGTACAACAGTAAAGGTTTTTCCTCCCGTTACCGCTTGGAAGCTTTGTGCCATTGTGACCCGGTTTTTCTGTGTTAAATCATCATATACCACAGGATTACCAACAGGTTTTACACGTTTGCTATTATAAATAATCGCAACTGCAATCACATCAGTACCCAACTTATCCATATTCGGTGGGATGACATATTTCCAATCTGCACCCAAAGCTTTGGTTAAGTAATTCACAGCACTTTTTTCGCCATAACCATTGTTGGCAATTTCCATTAAGCCATAAACATCTGCATCAATGGTTTTAATCGCACTGACTATTTTGGCATGTTGACGATTAAATTCTGTCTCGGTGTTTGCACCACGATCTGGTTTAACACCAATCAGCGGAGAATTGTCATAATTTAAGACGTTAAATGCGGCAACACGAACCTGTTTACTCTCTTTTGCCAAGACGGTTGAATTCCGCAGATTGCTGTCTTTGACAACCTCAGGCAAAGCTTTGTTTTGAATTGGTTGAATACGCCAAGCATTAAAACGGTATTCCAAAATCCCTTCAACATTTTTAAGCTGATAGCCTGTACGTAAAGTGTTTGCCGCATTAAATGTTTGTGGCAACCATGGTGTTCTGTTTTGATTGTTATAACCATCATCCAAGATAATCTTAGACAATAAATTTTGTTTTGCTAAAGCAACCGCTTCATTGGATTTCGCAGGATATAAATTGGTTGGGATATATAAGCGTCCCAAACTTAAAGACAATTGACCATATCGACCATAATCATAATTCTCGCTAACCGTTAGGGTTTGAGGAATTTTCACCAACATACCTTGATAGCTCTTAGGTGCATTGCCTGTAGCATCGGTTAAACTTGAAAATGGTAGTTGAATCGGTGTAGAACTTACCAGACTTGCGGCTTGATTATTACAGGTCTGAATATTGCTGCTCAGTTGATCAATTTGCAATTGATTTTCATAATTGGTTAAACGCCCTTTCAGAATCACTTCTTCACCCACTTTACCGCCAGTAATTGTGCTTGCAGCAGGGAGATAGACAAAGATCGCATTGCTTAAATTTGCTTTCACTTTACTGTCAGGGGTTTGAATATAGAAACCTGAAAATCCATTTTGATAGCGATAATCCGCTGTGATAACACCTCGAACCACATATTGCTGGTTTTGTGCCGCAGATTGTAAATCTGCAATTGCAGTATCAGCAGTACTACAACTGATTGCAGTGATTGGCGGTGTCGTTGTACCAGTACCTAAATAGCTACTGAATGCATTACGATCTGACCATTTGCTCCACTCACTGTCCAAATCAAAGGCACTATTGGGATCTACAGCGCTGACATCATTTTTATTTTTTATTCTGCTTAGGCTATTTTGATAGCTGGTGATTATTGTTCCCCAGCCACCATTTGCTGGTTTGTCCCCAATCCGTCCAAAACGGTCTACAGGTGTGCCTTTATACACAAGGACCAAGGCATCATCGCCATTAAATGACAAACCAGCAACCTGATTCACTTTAGTGCCAAGTTCTGCCTGTAATTCGGTACGACCTATAATAAATTTTGCCTTACTGGCTAAATTTCCCTCTAAGGTGTAAGTTGCTGTTTTACTCGTTGCCCCATTGGTATATTGTTCAATTTGATAATCTGCAAGGTTTACAGTGCTGCCATCTGGATTATAAATTTCTAATCCTTTTCTATTTACTGTGCCATCGATGTATTGGCTAAACATCAATTGTGCATAGCTTGGAAATGAACAGCCCAATAATGCAAGGCTTAAACAAAGTGTATGTGGTTTTAAATTTTGCATAATTTTTAACGTTTGTTGAAATTTAAAGCAGATTAATTTTTATTAATGACAATATCGTGAATTTGAATCATTCTATTTAATCCATTTATTGTTTAGACAAAATATATCACAGGCAAAGTGGACTAAAATTGTTATAAGGACCTTAGAAATACGAGATCTTATGCTGATCATAAAAAAAAGCACCCTTTCGGGTGCAAAGCATGGAACTTTAAAAGATATTAAGCCTGCAATTGCATTTGCTGTAATTTAGCCACTTCTTGTTGCTTCAATAAATTACGTTGAATTTTGCCACTAGATGTTTTAGGTAAGCTTTCAACAAACTCAATTTCACGTGGGTAAGAGTGCTTAGATAATCGAGAACGTACATATTCTTGTAATTTAGCATTCAATTGGTGACAACCCGTGAACTGAGGCTTGAGTACAACAAAAGCTTTTACGATCTCTGTTCTTTCTGGATCAGGTTTACCAATAACGGCAGACTCTAAAACTTCAACACATTCCAAAAGGGTACTTTCTACATCAAATGGCCCAACACGATAACCTGAAGTTGTAATGACATCGTCTGCACGACCAATAAAATCAACCCCACCTAATTCATTCAAACGAACCGTATCCCCAGTTAAGTAATAATGACCAATAAAGGATTTACGATTATTTCCACCATAACCTTTAAACCATGTGAGTGGCGATTGAGAGAAGTCAATTGCTAGCGTTCCAATCTCACCTCGTTCAACTTCTTGGTTGTCTTGATTTAACACTGCAAAACGATGACCAGGATTAGCAAAACCTGCTGAGCCGACTTTTATTGCATGTGCTAAAGCATGATGGTTACCAATCACCATACCTAATTCTGTTTGCCCATATTGGTCATAAATATTGACATTCAAGTCATGATTAAACCAATGAATTACTTCAGGTGTTAAAGGTTCACCAGCACTGCTGACTGCACGTAAATGAGCTTTGATCGAAGTACTAAATTTTTCTTTAAAGCCAAAGAACATACGAAATGCTGTAGGTGAACCTGTAAGATTACTGATTTGGTATTTTTGAATAATTTCCAAAGCATGGTCGACACTAAATGCGCGTTCATCCATGATAATACTGTGTCCCAATCCCAATGGGCCAGCAATACCATAATATAGACCATATGCCCAACCTGGATCCGCAAGGTTCCAAAATGAATCTTCTTCACGTAAATCAACAGCGTGACGCATATATTCCTTAAAGGCCAAAATCGCTTTTAATGGCACTGGAACCGATTTTGCCAAACCTGTTGTTCCAGAGGTAAACATCATTAAAAAATCATCAGCAAAACTCAACATGACGGGTGTACATTCAGCTGATTGACCTGCTAGTTCTTGCCAAAAATCTGCATCTTTTGTTGCTGCAAAATCTTGTGGATGAACAGTCAGAATATTTGGAAGTTCAATCCCGTTTAGTTTGGGACGTTGTTCACTGTTGGTGATGATCAGTTGGGTATTGGCTGTTGCTACGCGATGCTCAATCGCTTTTGATTCAAAGGCGGTAAATAAGGGCTGATAAATTGCTCCGATACGCCAAGTTGCCAATATGGTGATCAATAGTTCTGGAGTCCGTGGTAATAAGCCAGCAATACAATCGCCTGTTTTTATGCCTAGCGATTGTAAATAATTGGCTAATTTTCCTGATGCTTGTGCCAGTTGTTCAAAGGTCCATTGTGAAGACTCACCGTTTTTGCCTTCCCAGATCAAAGCCACTTTATTTAAACCGACAAAACGCTCGCAGCACTCGATATAGGCATTGATTGACTGTGGGTTGCCAACCAGTTGCTCATTGATGAGTTTTTCATAATCGAATTCTTGATAGGCTTGTTCCAATGTTTTCATGGCAATATCCTTGTATTTTCAGCACAAATCATCTCGATGTGCGGTTCCATATTTTGCTTTCTAGCTTTTCTAAAAATGTTGAATCATTCAACATGTGTTCCTATGCTTATAGATAACCATGATTAGAAATCACACACAATTTCCAAATACCTCAATTGTATTGCGGTTTTTGGGCATCTGCTTTTCCTGTCATGATGGAAGGCTTTAAAATAAAAAAGACCAGTGCGAAGCTGGTCTTGAGATAGAATTTTGATGCGCTAATCTACAATTGAACTTACTGAATCACCGCTCTTGCGATAACTAAACGTTGAATATCGGAAGCGCCTTCATAAATCTGACTGACGCGAACGTCTCGATAGATTCGCTCTACTGGAAAATCAGCAACATAGCCATAACCACCATGAATTTGTATCGCATCTGAACAGACTTTTTCAGCAATTTCAGATGCAAATAACTTCGCCATTGATGCTTCTTTTAGACAAGTTAAACCTGCATCCTTTAAACTTGCGGCATGGTAAATCAACTGCCGTGCTGCTTCGATTTGAGTGGCCATATCGGCTAAGCGAAATGCCACAGCCTGATGTTGTACCAACTCCACTCCAAAAGCTTTACGCTGATTGGCATATTCAACCGCAGCATCCAATGCTGCTCGTGCCATTCCCACACATTGAGCGGCAATACCAATACGACCTGACTCTAAATTCGACAAGGCGATTTTATAGCCTTCACCCTCATTTCCTAATATGTTCTCAGCAGGAATCCGACAATTCTCAAAAACAATTGTTGCAGTATCTGAGCAATGTTGTCCCATTTTGTCTTCAATCCGAGAAACGATATAACCTTCTGTATTGGTTGGAACGATAAAACAAGAAATACCTTTCTTTGCTGCGGATTTATCCGTAACTGCAAACACAATCGCCACTTGTGCGTGCTGTCCAGAAGTAATGAATTGTTTGGTTCCATTAATCACCCACGAATCGCCATCACGTTCTGCTTTACATAGCAAAGCACCTGCGTCTGAACCCGCCTGTGGTTCCGTTAAACAGAAACAGCCAAGCCATTGACCTGTTGCCAATGGCATTAAGTAGTCTTGTTTTTGTCGGTCTGTCCCATATTTTTGGATAATTCCACAAGGCAAAGAATTTTGTACGCTGACAATGGTTGAAATTGCACCATCTCCTGCAGCAATTTCTTCAATTGCCGTCACCAAGGAGATATAGTCCAAACCTGCTCCACCCCATTGATCAGACACAGTCATGCCTAATGCACCCAGTTCACCCAACTCTTTGAGTTCTTGCTGAGGAAATTTTGCAGTTTTATCACGTTCAGCAGCTGTGGGTTTAAGTTTATTCTGCGAATAATTTCGCATCATTTCCTGAACCATTTTTTGTTCATCATTGAGAATCATTTGAGCATCCCTCTCAGCACTTTTAAATTTTAAATCACTGCAATCATGATCAGCGACCAATCAAAATCTCGTTGTTTGTATAAATTTAGGCTAAAGTCTGCCTAACATGATGGTTTAGATCATGTCAGGCAGTATTCAATTTTTTAAAAATTTGCTATTGCTTGCGTTAAAACAGAGTTAGAAATAAGCAGATGGATTAGACCAGATTACTTTGGCTGCATACGGATTGCGCCGTCTAATCGAATTGTTTCACCATTTAAATAGCTATTTTCACAAATATGACCAACAAGCTGTGCAAACTCTTCAGGCTTCGCAAGGCGTTTAGGAAAAGGCACCATTTCACCCAGCGCATCTTGAACATTTTGTGGTAATGATTTCAACATTGGGGTTTCCATAATCCCTGGCGCAATGGTCATCACACGGATGGCATGTTGCGCAAGTTCTCGCGCCAAAGGTAATGTCATTGCAACAACAGCACCTTTAGATGCAGCATAAGCGGATTGACCAATTTGGCCATCAAACGCAGCCACTGAAGCAGTGTTAATAATCACACCACGATCTTCTTCACCTGCTGGTAACGCATAACGAGAAATGACATCTGCGGCTAAACGTAGCATGTTAAATGTTCCTGCGACATTAATATTCAATACTTTTTGAAATGCGTCTAAAGCATGGATGCCATTTTTACCTAGTACTTTGGCGGATGGGCCAATCCCTGCACAATTAATTAAGCCATTTAATTGAGCATAATCCTGCTCCACATTTTTAAAGAATTGTTCAACAGCAACTTCATCGGTCACATCAAGTTGAACAAATTTGGACTTTTCACCTAAGCGCTTCTGCATTTCTTCGCCAAGCTGGTGATTCATATCCACCATGATCACTTTCGCACCTTGACCAATCAAATGTGTGGCTGTCGCGGCACCTAATCCAGATGCACCACCAGTCACAACAAAAACTTTTCCTTCAATTTTCATTTTATTTTCCTAGTTCATTGTTTGAATTGAGTAGTTTAAATGATGAATTAAACCCACTTTGGACTTAAGATGCAGAGTAAACATAGTCAAGCTTGAGTACAATTTCCAAAAGTTGCATCCTGTATGATGTATTTGGACAATTTAAACATCTTTTTGGAAAACTTTAGTCACAAAACACGTATCACAAGATAATGGAATACACTGTGAACAATCAACAATTCAGTGAAAGCAAAGGCACAATTTCAATTGCACTGGTACATGAAGCGCTGAGCAGTGCCCAAGATAAGGGCTATGATATACAGCAGATTTTGCATGATGCAGAAATACCCTTGGAAATATTTCAGGCAGCCAAATCACGTATTGCTGTTTCTGCTTATGCAAAACTTTGGACTAAAATAGCAGACCATATGAATGATGAGTTCTTTGGCATGGACTCGCATCAGATGCGACGCGGTTGTTATAAATTATTGTCTAAAATGGTCATGCAAGCGGATACCCTACACACAGCGATTGAACAAATTTTGCAATATTTTAATTTTGTCTTGGATGACTTCACCAGCAAACTAATTATTGATGAAAATTATGCATACATTGTCATTACAGATAAATTACAAACTAAGCGTATGTTCTGCTATGCCACTTATATTATGTTGATTCACAGTTTGATCTGTTGGTTAGCAGATCAAAGAATTTTACTCAATCAATTACAATTAAAATGCACGCCTCCTGAAGATGACAGCGATTATCGCGTTCGATTCTGTGAAAATATTACTTACCAAGCAGATGAGAATTATCTGCAATTCGATGCAAACTACTTAAACATTCAAATCAAACGTGATCAAAAATCTTGGTATGGTTTTATTAAAAACACCCCTGAAAATCTACTATTAAGATTTAAGAATCCTTTGGCTTTAAGTTCAATGATTCGCAAGCAATTACTTTCTATTGCTCCTGCTGAATGGTTAGAACTCGGTGAACTATCAGCGCAGCTGAATATTTCAGAAGCCACCATACAACGCCGTTTAAAAAATGAAGGTAGCAGTTACCAACAACTCAAAAATGATATACGACGAGATATGGCAATTGAACTGCTTGGTAAAACCACACATACCTTACAAGACATCAGTGAGTTGTTGAATTTTCAGGATGCCAGCGCATTTCATCGCGCATTTAAAAAATGGACTGGGGTAAGTCCAGGTGCTTATAGAGAACCCAAATAACCTTGATAACATCGTTAAACAAAACTCAGTTTTTAGGAAAATTTCTTTAAAATCAAAATTATAATAAAAAATATATCAATATAAAGACAAGCTCGATATTTACAGCTTATCTGAATAAGGTTGCAAATTAATCAATAATGGTATATTTATTACCCAATTTAAAGCAGGTTTTCTGCTTATTTCCTGTGGTACCCTCCTCCCCTTTAATCACTTTTAGGTCACTAACATGATTAAGATGATTGATGTACTAGAGCAAAATCTAGTTCAAAACTTTATCCATTCCCTTTCTGCTCAAACTGAACATTTAGATGAGCTTATCGAAGGTATTTTAAAAGCTTCAGATCATGACTTTGAACATGCCATGAATGATTTTTTCAAAACCAATGATGCTGCAGAAGTCGCACAAGCACTTGATATTCACCAAGAGCGATTAGATGCAATTCAATCAGGCTTAGCAATGAAAAAAGAAAACATTGCTGATACTGCAAAAATTGTTGCGCTTTGTCTGGCACTTGAAACCAATGCATTAGACCAAGTTGAAATTGCAGACAGTCTGGAAGATTATCCAGTTTAATTTGCCCAATCCAAAAATGCCTCTGTATAGAGGCATTTTTTATGTCTAATGACTAAAATTTAATTAGAATATTTTTTTATAACTCATTTCAATAATCATCTATTCAACAAGCAAATATCTATACTTTAAAAACATAAATTTATTCATATAGTTAAACCAATATTTTTTACATTTCATATTTTAAGAAGTGAATATCTGTTTTTCTTTTTTGTACTTTCACCCTAAAAAATATACATATCTAGCTCTGTGTTTCTCTTTGAATTTTATGGGGTATGTATGAAAGTTTTTAGCAAAAAAATGACGCGCTTAGTTTCCACCTTAGCCTTAAGCTTAACCGCAATGTCTTCTTTTGCAGCCATCCCAACAACATTGAAATTAGACTATGCCTATTACGCCCCAACAAGTTTAGTGGTTAAAGAACAAAAGCTATTAGAAAAAGCCTTACCCAAAACAGAGGTCAAATGGGTGTTTAGCCAAGGCAGTAACCGTTCACTTGAATATTTAAACAGTGGCAGCATCGATTTCGCCTCTACCGCGGGTTTAGCAGCAGTATTGAGTCGTGCCAATGGCAGTCCAATTAAAACGGTTTATATCCAAAGCCAGCCAGAATGGACTGCATTAGTGGTTGCTAAAAACTCAGCAATCAAATCCTTAAAAGACCTCAAAGGGAAAAAAATTGCTGCAACTAAAGGGACAGACCCATTCTTATTTACGCTTCAAGCACTTGAAACCGTCGGCTTAAATAAACGCGATGTGCAATTGGTACATCTACAACATCCAGATGGAAAAACAGCTTTAGAACGTGGTCAGGTGGATGCTTGGGCTGGGCTTGACCCACTGATGGCATCTGCACAATTGCAATCAGGTGCAAAACTGCTCTATCGCAATATCACTTTTAATAGTTACAGTGTGTTAAGTGTGAAAGATCAATTTAGCACCCAAAGCCCAGAAGCGGTTGAGGCTGTAATTAAAGCTTATGAACAAGCACGTAAATGGGCAAAAGCCAATCCAGATAAACTCGCAGAATTATTAGCACGTGAAGCAAAATTACCACTTGAAGTGGCGAAGTTGCAATTGAGCCGAACCAATCTAGATCAAAACATTCCAACAGCGAAACATCTTAATGCGCTAAAGAAAGCAGGGACTATTTTGACTGAAGAAGAACTGGTTCGAAAAGGCACCAATGTAAATCAAGTTGTGGATCAACTATTTGACAGCAAATATGCGCAAAAGGTCATTGGCAAGGTTGCTGAGAAGTAATGACAAAGTCTACACATGCTCAATCGACGCAAAGCGAATCAAATGTACGTATAACGCAGGCGGGTTTAAACAAACCTGCCTTTAAGGCCAATGTTTTAAAATGGGTAAAAGGAATTACGATTCCGTTGTTGCTCATTTTATTATGTGAGTATTTAGTTCGTTTTGGATGGATTGAGTCTTATCTGCTCCCTGCCCCAAGTAGCTTAGTTGACTCATTCAAGGAGCTTGCCGCAGGTGATTTATTTACCCATATCTATACCAGTACTTGGCGTGTATTTTTAGGATTTTTTATTGGTAGCCTATTGGGACTCATTTTTGCAATTGCAGTGGGTTTAAACAAACACATTGAAGATTTTTTAGAACCAACATTTTCAGCGATCAAATCTATTCCAAGTCTTGCTTGGATTCCTTTATTGCTTTTGTGGTTAGGCATTGATGAAGCCTCCAAAATTACTTTAATCGCGATTGGTGCATTCTTTCCCACCTATACCAATAGCGTATCTGCCATACATGGTGTTGATTCAAAGTTGTTAGAAGTGGCAAAAGTATACCGTCTGACCTATCTACAAAGTATCTTTCAAATTGTTCTGCCTGCTGCATCGCCTGGAATTCTCGTTGGACTCAGAAACAGTTTAAGCCTAGCTTGGATGTTTATGATTGCAGCAGAACTGATTGCAGCGACACAAGGTATCGGTTATCTACTCAGTGATGGTCGAGAAACCTCACGGCCCGATATTGTGATTATTGCGATTATCTTGCTGGCGGTCCTTGGTAAACTCACTGACAATCTGATGAAATTGATTGAAAACTGGTTTTTACGTTGGAGAATATAAACCATTCAAAATACGGCTTTTGATCAGCCGTATTTTTTTAAATTGCTTATTTGCAACTTGCATTTCTGCTTTTCTCTATGAAACACTGTCGCAGTAATAGTTAGGTAGACAGTATGATCATTCGTGATAAAAGTAACAGTTTCGCACTTCTCTTTGCTTGGCATGGCACCATTCTTCCCAAAGTTTTACCCGCATTAACTTTTGTTGTGCTGATCTCTACAGTTCTGGTTTACCTATCATCACATCACTATTTTACAATTCCTGCTGTACCTGCAATTGGTTTTACCGTCTTTGGGATTATCCTTTCTATTTTCTTAAGCTTTAGAAATACTGCATGTTATGATCGTTGGTGGGAGGGTCGTAAACTCTGGGGTGCTTTGATTGCAACCTCACGCCATCTTTCTCGTGACACGCATGTTTTACAAGTAAACCAGCGTAAAGTTTTAATGTATCGTGTAATGCTATTTACCTGTTTGTTAAGAAATCGTTTACGCAATCAAAATCAATCCATTGAATTTTATAAAAATAAAGTAGATTTAGATGAATTAAGCTTTAGCCAACTGGCAAACCACCTTAATGCTGCACAATTTGTTTTAGAAGAAATCCAAAAATCTTTAGTGCAATCACTTAAATCAAGTGAAATTTCTGACATTATCTATCAAGGTTTAAATCATCATATTGTTGCTATGGGTAATATTCAGGCAGGCTGCGATCGCATTCTAACAACCCCATTGCCCTATTCTTATTCAGTCTTATTACATCGCACAGTATATTGCTTTTGTTTGATTTTGCCGTTTAGTTTAGAAGCAAGTTTAGGGATTTGGACACCCGTCATCGTCAGTTTAATTGCTTATTTATTTTTGGGACTAGATGCTTTGAGTGCTCAGCTTGAAGAACCATTTGGCCTACAAGAAAATGATTTACCTTTAGATTCAATTACCCGTTTAATTGAAAGAGAAATGCACAGTTCTCTGGGTGAAAAACTCTTAGAGCCGATTCAATTGGTGAAAAGTAATTTGACTTAGCTGGTTTTTCTAAAGGCTATATTTCCCCTTAGCTTTGAAATACAGCGAGTTCTTTTAATACTATTTATTCGCCAATAAAAAAGACTTTGTTGGATAAGCAACCACCGCCATCCAACAAAGTCTTTTTAGACATAGCAATGCAAAACTAATTTGGCCACTGACCTAACGTGACACGATCATTACCGCCATAGTCTTTAACAGTTCTGACCTGTTTAAAACCAGCACCTTTAAAAATGTTTTGTACCGCTTCAGCTTGATCATAACCATGCTCAAGTACAATCCAACCTTGAGTTGCCAACCATTTTTTACCTTGCTGAACAATATGTTCAATATCCGCCAAACCATGCTGCTCAGCAACCAAAGCTCTTTCAGGCTCAGAAGCAAGATGCGGCATATGCTCATCAGCAGCATCAATATAAGGTGGATTAGAAACTATCACATCAAAAAATTGACGATTCAAAGCTTTAAACCAACTTCCTAGAAAAAACTTGACCTGCCCCAAGTCATGCTTTTCAGCATTATGTAAAGCAACTTCTAAAGTCGGTTCATAAATATCTGTGGCAATAATAGACCAATTTGGACGCTCACTTGCCAGCGATAATGCGATCGCACCTGTACCCGTACCTAAATCAACCATACGAGTATCTTCAGGCAAATCAAGATTTAAAACCGTTTCAACCAATACCTCAGTATCTGGACGAGGGACTAAAGTATCTCTGGTAACGGTTAAATCCAAAGTCCAAAATGGTTGTGAGCCAGTTACATAAGCCAAGGGTTCACCCGCAGCAATCCGCGCTAGACCCTCAACATATTGCTGTTCTTGCTCAGCAGTTAATTCTTGCGTAGATTTAAGTGACAAATCAAAAGCATCAATTTTTAAAATATGCTCAAGTAACCAAGCATTTTCTTGACGCTCATAACTTTCAGCTTCTCCACGTAAGGCCAAAGCCTGTGCAATATTCATTAACCACCATTTTGTTGTGCAAGCATCGCCAACTGATCTGCTTGATATTCGCGATGTAAGCTGTCAAGTAGCTCAGTCAAATCACCTTCCATTACTGCATCTAACTTATATAAAGTTAAATTAATACGGTGATCTGTCATACGACCTTGTGGATAGTTATATGTGCGGATACGTTCCGAACGATCTCCTGAACCTACCAAATCACGGCGCATTTCAGATGTTGCTGCATCGGCTGCAGCACGTTTCGCATTCTCTAAACGTGAAGCCAGTAACGCCATCGCTTTTGCTTTGTTTTTATGCTGTGAACGTTCATCCTGACATTCCACAACAGTACCTGTTGGAAGATGGGTAATACGTACAGCAGAATCAGTTTTGTTAATGTGCTGACCACCCGCACCAGAAGCACGATAAGTATCGATACGTAGATCCGCAGCATTAATCTCTACTGTGGTGTCTACATCAACTTCTGGAAGAATTGCCACAGTACATGCCGAAGTATGTACACGACCTTGTGACTCAGTGGCTGGAACACGTTGTACACGATGCGCCCCACTTTCAAACTTCAAGCGACCGTAAACACCTTCACCATTCACTAGACAGATAATCTCTTTATATCCGCCATGCTCGCCTTCATTTTCAGATAAGATTTCAATACGCCAGTTTTGAGTTTCAGCATATTTACTATACATACGGAATAAGTCACCTGAGAAAATCGCTGCTTCATCACCACCAGTACCAGCGCGGATTTCCAAATATGCCGAGTTGGCATCATTTGGGTCTTTAGGAATCATGAGAATATTTAACTCAGCTTCAAGTTGTTCAATTAAAGCTTTGTTCTCTTTGATTTCCTCAACAGCCATATCCTTAAAATCTGGATCAGTTAACATTGCTTCTGCTGTTTCAATATCTTCTTCAGCTTGCTTGTACTTTTTCCAAACATCGGTAATTTCTGATAAATCATTATGCTCACGGGACAAATTACGAAAACGCTTATTGTCTGAAATGACTTCGACATCTGCCAATAATGCTTCTAACTCTTCATGTCGATCACAAAGTTGGTCTAATCGTAAACGTAACGATTCTTTCATTTTAAATACATTCTCAAGCTAAGCCTTACCAAAAAACATCGAGCTTTATAACAGCCCATTTAAAATTGGTAAGAAAATTCTAAAATTGTGCCTAGTTTACCGATTCTGCCATTTAAATGACACATTTATATAAGCGCCATCAAGATAAGCTATAGAATTTATAGCAAGATGATCCGCATGATTTTTGATTAGATGCTTTTATTCTCCATTATTCATGCTAATTGTTGACTAATATGGGTGTTTTAAAATCACTTTTAATAGAAAACATACATTCAGATACCAAACGCTATCAATTTTCAGATCCCTCTCCACATTTTTTGGAAAAATTTTTGTTACATTTGCCACATCGAATAGAGATAGAACTGTCCAGATAAGGACATGGAGCAACACATGAAATTTAATACGATCATATTTAGTACTGTATTGGCAGTAACTTCAATATTTACAGTAAGTGCTCATGCTGATAACTCAACACGTATCGCAGCAACCTCTGCTTTAGGTAGTGTCGTTGGTACTGCTGTAGGTAAACAAATTGGTGGTAACACTGGCGCAATGATTGGTTCAGCAGTGGGCGGTGCAGGTGGTGCTGCTGCATCAACCAATAGAAAAGACCGTACTGCGGCTGCAATTGGTGGTGGTTTAGGTGGTGTTGGTGGCTATACCGTAGGTAAAAATATGGGTGGTACCACAGGTGGTTATATTGGTGCTGCTGCTGGTGCAGCGGGTGGTTCAGTTCTTGGTAAAAAAGTTTCTCAAGACCGCCATGCAGATCAACGTAAGTACAATAAAAAGTACTACAAAAAACACCGTCGTCATCACTAATTGATCCTTGAACGATATCAAGCACCTTCGGGTGCTTTTTTGTATCGTTTCATCTTAGATAAACTGTCTATCCTGTAGAACTACAAGTAATGATTTATAGGTTAATATTGATTGTACTAAATAAGGTTTTACTTAAAATTAAGTTTAACATTCACGTAATATGAATAAATTAAAGAGCAAGAAATACAATCCACACACAAAACACAGAAATTGCTTACATTCAAATCCATAATTATTGCTAAATGTTTCGTTATTCTAGCCTCAAGTTAAAGAATTCGAAGAAGCTTCGATCAGGAGTTTAAAATGAAATTACAAGCAATCCTTGGTGCAACTGTAATTGCAGCAACAATGATGACGACTGCACATGCAGGCAACTCAACCAATACAGCATTAACATCTGCACTTGGTGGTGTGGTGGGTGCTGCGATTGGCCAACAAATGGGTGGTTCAACAGGCGCTATGATTGGTTCTGCAATCGGTGGTGGTGTTGGCGCAGGCGCTTCATCAAATAAACGTGACCGTAATGGTGCGATCATCGGTGGTGCTTTAGGTAGTGCTGGTGGTTATACCGTAGGTCGTAATGTTACGGGTACTTCAACTGGTGGCTATATTGGCGCAGGTCTTGGTGCTGCAGGTGGTTCTGCATTAGGTCAAAAAGTCAGTGACGACCGTCGTTATGATGACCGCTATGACAGCCGTTATGGACGTTACAATGATCGTTATGATCGTAGCGGTTATCGTAATGTTGATTATCGCTATAATGACCGTGGCTATCGCAAAGACAATGGCAATCATTATGGTCACTACAAAAACAAAAATCGTTGGAATAACTGGAAAAATTAATTTCATTGCAAAATTAATATCCAATCATTTAAATCAAGCACCTTCGGGTGCTTAATTTGTTTTTGGACAATAAAATCAACATCAAAACCACCAAATATCGACAATTTTCGATATACATTTGCACACTTATATCGTATTATTTCGATATATATTATTTTCGAGTTTAAAAATGTCGTCTTTAACAGATACCGCATTAAAGAATACGAAGTTCTCTATCCTAGAACTCGCACCTGTTCGAGAAGATCAAACAGTTGAGTTTTCTCTTAAGCATGCATTGCAACTTGCTCAGCATGCAGAACAGTTAGGCTTTGATCGCCTTTGGTTAGCTGAACATCATAATATGGACGGTATCGCCAGCTCCGCAACTGCTGTATTGCTGGGTTACATCTTAGCAAACACAAAAAATATTAAAGTGGGCTCGGGGGGGATTATGTTACCCAACCATGCACCCTTAGTTGTTGCTGAACAGTTTGGTACCTTGGCGACACTCTATCCAAATCGTATTGAACTCGGCTTAGGTCGTGCGCCCGGAACTGATCCAACCACCATGCGTGCATTAAGACGTGGTCGTCAAGAAACTGAAGAGCAATTTCCACAAGATGTTTTAGAAATTTTAAGCTATTTCGCGGACGCAGTGCCTCAGCAAAGAATTAAAGCAACACCAGGGCAAGGTACGCATGTGCCTGTATGGCTTTTAGGGTCGAGTCTTTTTAGCGCACAACTGGCGGCTAAATTAGGACTTCCTTATTCATTTGCCTCACATTTTGCACCGAGAATGTTAGGCCAAGCCATTCAGCTCTATCGTGACAATTTTGAACCATCCGCCTATTTAGATAAACCGTTTGTATCTATGGGGGTGCCTACTGTGGTTGCCCAAACCGATGAGGAAGCGGAGTATCTAGCTACAAGTGTGTATCAACGTATTCTTGCATTACTGACAGGACAAAGTTTAAAACTGAAACCGCCTGTAGCAACAATGGAAGGCCGATGGTCTGCATCAGAGAAAATGTCCGTACAAAACTTCTTGGGTATGGCGCAAATTGGCTCACCAGAGACAGTAAATAACGGTTTAAAGCAACTTTTAGAAAAATATCAGGTAGATGAATTTATTTTCACTTGCGATATTTATGATACACAGAAGCGCCTAGACAACTTTAGTTTATTGATGGATTTAAAAAAATAATACAAATCAATCATGTTTTCCTCTTTACCAAAATGAAATGACAAATTTCATTTTGGTTTTTTTTTGATTTAACTGTTCTATAGCTGAAATATCCAATTGATTTAAAATACTATTTATTATTCTTCGTAATTAAACTCTATTTGAATTAGCTCTAATAAATTGAAAAGATTTGCCATCTCATTTCAAATCAGCATAATAGAACATATAAAAATCAGTAAAATAGTAATAAGGAACAACAATGAACCAATATATCAATAAACCCACCCCTGCTTTTATTGCAGTCAGTTGGGTGGCTTTACTTGCTGGTGCAGCAGCCTACTGTGTCGGTTTATTCAATGCAGAAATTCTATTGAATGAAAAAGGCTATTATTTAATCCTGATCCTTTATGGTTTATTTTCTGCTGTTTCACTGCAAAAAGTTGTTCGGGATAAACTTGAAGGTCAGCAAGTTACAGCAATTTATTATGGACTGTGCTGGGCTTCAGTGGTGATCTGTATTGTTCTGCTCGCATTGGGTTTATGGAACGCGACGATGGCATTCAGTGAGAAAGGCTTTTATATCATGGCTTTTTTACTTAGTCTCTTCGGTGCTGTTGCTGTACAAAAGAATATTCGAGACTTGGAATATCTCAGAACGCATTCACAGCCTGAACTACCTCAGCCCCACCCTGTTCAGCAAGTTGAAGTTAAAGAACTAGAAACACCAGAAGATAAATTTTAATTGTTAAACAATCTATTGCTCCAAATGATAAGACTTGTCCTTTTATGACAAGTCTTTCTTTTTATCTCAATCACTTAGCTAAATTTTCACATTCAAAATCAAACCATTACTGCGTTGATATTTTTCATCATTCCACAATGAATATCTTTGCCAATTGATTCACAGAAATATTAAATAAAATGCAATGAAATCCTTATTTTTGATAGATTTGCTATGGCTTCAATTGACTTAGAAAAAATGTTAGATAAAGTCAAAAACACACAATGGACTTTATCCGATATTGATTGGGATGCACCAGGTCGAGAGCTGGTTACAGCCGAACAATGGCCAAAACTTAAAGACTTTATGGCAGATCTGATGTGGATTGAGCATGTAGGTGCCCGTGCATTTTCGGCAATGTCAAAAAAAGCGCCAACAGCAACTTTACGGGAGATGTACGCCATCTTCCATGCCGAAGAGCAACGCCATGCCAATGCAGAAATGGCGCTCATGAAACGTTGGGGAATGTTAGATGGTGATATCCCTAAACCAAATAAAAATTTACGTTTAATTATTGAATGGCTAGATACCTATGCCGATGAAATGCCTTTTTATATTTTAGGCGCAGTGATTCCCATGCTTGAAGTGGCTTTGGATGGCGCTTTATGTACCTTTTTATTGGATACTGTAGATGATCCTGTTTGCCACCAAGCCTTTGAACTGATTAATGGTGATGAAGCACGGCATTTAGGTGTGGGTTTCAGTGTAATGGAAGCACAAGGGATCAATAAAAGCGTCATTGAGCTTGCCCAAATGGCTGCACGAGTAGTCGACCCACGTTTGATGCTGGGTATTTTGGCTTACTTACCCTTGATCAATAAAATGCGTGACAATGTCATTAAGCTCGGACTTCCTGAAGAAAAATTATATGCAGCAATGAATAAATTTTCGAAAATTGGCGGAAGAACAGCGGAAGGACGCCGTAACCCATGGTTCCAAATCATTCAATTTCATGGCAAAAATGTAGTAGATCGCAATAAAAAATGGTTCCATATCCCGATTGATGCCATGGTTAGCGTGACTGACAAGATTCCTGAAAAGTCTTTACCTAAAGTCCCAAGTTGGATATATCAATTAACGTCAGAACCCACTGCGACCAATTAGTATAAAAAGGAAATAATATGCTCGATAGGAAAAAGAGTCAAAATGAAGGTTTTTTTCAAAATCAGCCTGAATTTTTAAAACATTATAAAGGTAAAATTATTGCATCTGCTGAGATTAAACTCACCGATTTTACTGGTTTAAACGTGGCAATTATTGGTGCAAACCAACTTACAGTCACCCATCTTGGCCACGTTTTAAACAGTGCTGAATTTGTAAAAGTGTTTCAAATTACACCCGCTTTTATTTTACCGCAAACTGAAAAAGGGGTTCAAAAGTTAATCTCGCACCCTTTGATTATCAAAAACCGTCGTTTGTTTAATCATCGTGTTAAATCGATGTTAGCGATTCGTTATCTAGAGTCGCAAGTTCAGGAACAATGGTTAAAACGTCAGTTGATGCCGAACTCTGCGTTAAAGAGTAAAGTGTTTTTAAAATCCGACACCTACTATACAGCGCTACAACGTAAAAACTGTAAATTGATCACTTGGCCAGTCGTTAAAATTACTGAAAATGCCGTACAAAGTATGGAAGGAATTGAGCATTTAGTGGATGTGATTATTACCACTTACGAATAATAGCTTGAGAAGATTCGAGTTTAAGAGGCTTCTAGGCCTCTTAAACTTGTTAAATTCACTATTCTTTGAATTATTTGACCACACCGCTGTAACGATAACCCTGTGGAGTCTTTTGATAACGTAAATAGTTATTGGTCAGTTTGCCTGAAGCATTCACCACTAATATATCGATATTTTTTAAGTCTTTTGAGATACGGATAAAATCTTCAGCAGAACGTTCCCATCCCTGACAATCATTTTCAATGCCAATTGAATCAAGTTTTTGAGTCTTGGTTTCAAAAATGGGTTGCGCGACAAATTTGCCGTTATTCAACACAAAGGAGTGAATGCGATAGCCTCTTGAACAGGTACTATTAACAAATAGGCTGGTGACTAAATAAACGTCCTGATTTTTAATTTTGACTTGCGCAATTTTATCGATAAATCCCACTTGAGCTAACTCTTGGGACGCCAAACCATTGCTTGGCTTCACTTGAATGAAACTATATGGTTCTCTCATCGTTCCCCCAGCAGAAACGTCCATCGTATAAAATTTGATTTTTCGATCAGGACTGTAATGGATATCCAGCATATTTTTTTCAGTGAGTTTTGCAAACGAATATGCAAAACTGGATGAATCATTTTTTATTTTATTTTCAATTTCACTGGAAATTTTTTCATTGTACTGATCACATTCAGTACGCCCTGAACAGGTTTTTTGATAATATTTTTCAACCAAACCATTTTCAAAATTGCTCAATGATTCAGCATTGGTTTGTTGTGCAAATATACCTTGTACACTTACAAGCATGAAAAATGAACTTACTTTTAATATCTTATTCATATAACAAATCACACTATAAAAAATAATAAACATAAAAGAAAAAGAGCCAAATCTTGATTCAGCTCAATACTAGTCTTACACCACATCACACATCAAAAATTATAAGGATGGATTATCCAATACGACGTTTAAGCCCTGTCATTTGTAAAACACGTGTTGAAATTTCTTCAATCGACATCTCTGAAACATTTAAATATTTAATCCCTTCAGAAATATAGATCCCTTCAACAGCACGTAGCTCCATCTGACACTGCGAAAAGCTCGCATAACGACTATTGGCTTTACGTTCAGAACGAATGGCAACGAGACGTTCAGCATCAATCATCAAACCAAATAATTTATTTTTATGTTCTTTCAGTACCGCAGGTAAACGATTATCGTCTAAATCTTCTTCGGTTAATGGGTAGTTTGCAACTCGAATACCAAACTGCAAAGATAAATAAATTGAAGTTGGGGTTTTACCAGAACGCGATACGCCGATCAGGATTAAATCTGCTTTGTCATAATGACGGGTACGTGCCCCATCATCGTTATCCAAAGCAAAATGAACAGCATCAATACGTGCTTTATACGACTCAGAATCCGTCACAGCATGGGTTTGTCCGACTAAAGTTGTAGGCGGTGTACCTAAAACGTCCGACAACTTACTAATAAGCCCTTCAAAAACATCAAGATTTACAGCATTTGCAGTATTGATAATGTCACGAACATAAGGGTCAACCAAAGTATCGAATACCAAAGGTTGTTGACCATCTTTATCCGCCCTTTTATTGATTTCTTCGACCACATTCATTGCAGCTTCTTCAGAGGTAATATAGGGAATAATATGGATATCAAACTTTACATGAGGAAATTGCGCTAATAATGAATGCCCAAGGGTTTCAGCCGTAATCGCTGTACCATCAGAAATAAAAAATACGCTCCGCTTTATTTGGTTACTTTCTGACATTAAAAATCTCCTCAAACATTTGTCTTAGCGATGTATAATCTTTATAGTAAGCCCATCTTACATGACTATCACTTAGTTGAATCAAAATGCTAAGTTTTTTGTTATAATTTCATGCCAAGATAGTGATTAATACTGCATAAGTGGAGTAACAACTTTGGAAGCACGCGTAATCGGTCTGGAAAAACTAGGTAAACACGACGTTGAGATCGTGGGTGGTAAAAACTCTTCACTTGGGGAAATGATCAGTCATTTAGCAAATGCTGGCGTATCGGTTCCAGGTGGATTTGCAACGACTGCTGATGCATATCGCGAATTCCTAGAGCAAAGTGGCCTAAATGCTAAAATCAATGCAGAACTTGCAGCATTAAATGTTGATGATGTAATCGCACTTGCAGAAACTGGTGCAAAAATCCGTCAATGGATTGTAGAAACTCCACTTACTACAGGTCTAGAGACTGAAGTTCGCGAAGCATTTGCTGCCCTTTCTAACGGTAATCCTGACATCGCTGTTGCGGTACGTTCTTCTGCAACTGCTGAAGACTTACCAGATGCTTCATTTGCGGGTCAACAAGAAACTTTCTTAAACATTCGTGGGATCGACAACGTTCTTATCGCAATTAAAGAAGTTTTTGCTTCACTTTATAATGACCGTGCCATTGCTTACCGTGTACACCAAAATTTTGCACATGATATTGTTGCGCTTTCTGCTGGTATTCAGCGTATGGTTCGCTCTGAAACGGGTGCTGCAGGTGTAATGTTTACACTTGATACAGAATCTGGTTTCCGTGAAGCAGTATTTATTACTGCTTCTTACGGTTTGGGGGAAATGGTTGTACAAGGTGCAGTAAACCCAGATGAATTCTATGTTTCTAAGCCACTTCTAAGAAATGGCAAACATGCCGTTATTCGCCGTAATCTTGGTTCTAAACACCAAAAAATGATTTATGGTGAAGAAGGTGCTGCGGGTAAATCTGTTGTGGTTGTTGATGTTGAAAAAACAGATCGTCAGCAATTTGCTTTAAATGATTTAGAGCTTCAAGAACTTGCTAAACAAGCCTTGATCATTGAAGAACATTATCAAGCGCCGATGGATATCGAATGGGCAAAAGACGGTGATGATGGTCAAATATATATCGTTCAAGCACGCCCTGAAACTGTAAAAAGCCGTGAGAATGTCGGCACAATGGAACGTTACCTGCTTAAACAAAAAGGTACAGTTCTTTGTGAAGGTCGTTCAATTGGTCAACGTATTGGTTCTGGTAAAGTTCGTATCGTTACTTCGATTAAAGAAATGGACAAAGTACAAGAAGGTGATGTTCTTGTATCAGACATGACTGACCCAGATTGGGAACCAGTGATGAAACGTGCGGCTGCAATTGTAACTAACCGTGGTGGTCGTACTTGTCATGCGGCAATTATTGCCCGTGAACTTGGTGTTCCTGCCATCGTAGGTTGTGGTAATGCAACAGAAGTGCTTGTTGATGGTCAAGAAGTCACTGTTTCTTGTGCTGAAGGTGATACAGGCTTTATTTATGAAGGTGCGTTAGATTTCGAAATTCAACGTAACTCGATCGAATCTATGCCAAAACTTCCGTTCAAAATTATGATGAACGTAGGTAACCCTGACCGTGCATTTGACTTTGCTCAAATTCCAAACGAAGGGATCGGTCTTGCACGTTTAGAATTCATCATCAACCGTATGATTGGTGTGCATCCAAAAGCTTTGTTAAACATCGACAGCCTACCACGCGAAACACGTGCGGCAGTTCTGGCACGTACTGCAGGTTATGCATCACCGATTGAATTCTATGTTGAAAAATTGGTTGAAGGTATTTCTACCCTTGCAGCTGCATTTGCTGACAAACCAGTGATTGTTCGTATGTCTGACTTTAAGTCAAATGAATATGCGAACTTGATTGGTGGTAAGCTTTACGAGCCTGAAGAAGAAAACCCAATGCTTGGTTTCCGTGGTGCGAGCCGTTATGTATCTGATAACTTCCGTGACTGCTTCGAACTCGAATGCCGTGCATTGAAAAAAGCACGTGATGAAATGGGTTTAACCAACATTCAAATCATGATTCCTTTTGTACGTACAGTATCTGAAGCGAAACGTGTTATTGAGTTATTGGCTCAGAACGGTCTTAGACGTGGTGAAAACGGTCTTAAAGTGATCATGATGTGTGAGTTACCAACAAACGCATTACTTGCTGAACAATTCCTTGAACACTTCGATGGTTTCTCTATCGGTTCAAATGACTTAACTCAGCTAACTCTTGGTTTAGACCGTGACTCTGGTATCGTTTCTCACTTGTTTGACGAACGTGATCCAGCAGTAAAAGCATTACTTTCTATGGCAATTCATGCTTGCCGTAAAGCGGGTAAATATGTAGGTATCTGTGGTCAAGGTCCTTCTGATCACCCTGATCTTGCAAAATGGTTAATGGAACAAGGTATCGAATCTGTTTCATTAAACCCAGACTCAGTTTTAGATACTTGGTTCTTCCTTGCAGAAGAAAAGATTAAACAATCTTAATCAAAGCTGTTTAAAAAGACCCTCTAGCAGGGTCTTTTTTATGTATATTTTTTAAAACTTTGATTTTAATATTCTATTAAATATCAGATTTAAGATTACTAGTTTTTAACGTAGATACAAACATTTTATATAGTTTCTGTATTAAGTTTTCACATCTGTGTTTGAATGTTAAACCAAGTTTCACAGTCACCGGTCTGCTGCTAAATAGGTTAATTTTTCTTGATATTTTAAGATTTCGTGTAAATTTAATGTTAATACATTCAAAAATCTAGTATACATAGTGGTTTAAAAAAGTAGGTGAACAAAGTTGCGGTTATGTTCATTTTCATCTACCAATTTTGTACTTTTAGATTTATTTTGAGAATTGAGTTTTATGCAAATTTACTTGGCGAGAAATAACCAACAAGCTGGTCCGTATTCAATTGAACAACTGAATCAAATGCTTGCAAGCCAGCAAGTGCTTTTAACAGATTTAGCTTGGCATCAAGGATTAACGGAATGGAAAGCGCTTGGTGAACTTACACAAGGTAAACTTGTTTATGAGCCTATTGGTTATGTCACACCAATGTCATCAAACAACGAACAAATTGATCGTCAAGAAAATCCTGCTATCACCAATATAAAAATTGAAAAAAGTACAAAAAAAATCATTAAAGCAGCACCTGTAGGTAAACGAATTTCAGCTAAACTTATCGACTTCGCCCTTTTGTTTTTACCCCAATTCATCGCTATTGCTTATTTTATGCCTGAAGATGCAATCAAAGTTGCTTCAGATGGTTTCTCAGTAGATAACCAAGTTAAAATTGCGGAAATGATCAGTCAAAGTATGCCGGCCTACCTGAATATTGCTCTGATGATCTTTGTACTTATTCTCTTGATCACTCAATGCTTTATGATTACCAAATTTGGACAATCTATTGGTAAAAAAATATTCAAACTGCAAATTGTTGATGTCAATACCAATCAATTGCCAGGGTCGCTAAGAGGATTTTTCGTTCGTTCATTCTTATTTCTTATCCTGTCTCAAGTTATGAGTGTATTACCTCTGATTGCCATCATTTTCATTGTTGATTTGTTCATGTTTTTCTCTAAAGAGAATTATGCATTACATGATCGTATTTCTAAAACCAAAGTTATTGATCTTTCAGAATAATTCAAATGGCGGTTATACCGCCATTTTTTATCGCTCGCCAAGCACAAAATAATAATTTATGTTTTTGTTTTCCTTATAATTCCGACTAAAAATATCAGGTATTTTTACATCAATATATTCAACCTCTATGTATAGCTAAGTTTGACGATATGAGGCATAATGCCCTACAACGTAGCGGTGTCAGATCATTGAGAATGTTTTCTATTTAGAAATAATAGTCATTTTCAATCATGCGGCACTTTAATCGCTATCCCATATTTATATAGGGAATGGGACTCTTCACCGAGGTTGTAAAATGAGACAAACGACTTTAGCTGTATTGTCTTTATCTGCGATCGCCGCACTCTTAACTGGGTGTGGTGGTGATATAGTACTTCTAAACTCTAAAGGTCCAGTCGCTGAAGGTCAAAGTAGCCTGATGATGACTGCGATCTACTTAATGCTATTGGTCGTAATTCCTTCGATCTTGATGGCATTGTGGTTTGGTTGGAAATATCGCGCGTCAAATAAAGATGCAGACTATAAACCTACATGGGCACACTCTACTGCGATTGAAATTGTAGTATGGGGTATCCCGTGTATTATTATTGCTATTCTTGCGTATTTAACATGGTGGGGTTCACACAAATATGACCCTTACAGACCGTTAACGAATACTCAAGGTCAGATGGAAGAACATTTAAAAATTCAAGCAGTCGCTGAACAGTTTAAATGGGTATTTATCTATCCTGAACAACAAATAGCTACAATTAACGAAGTTCGTTTCCCAGTCAATAAACCAATTGAATTTCAAATCACTTCTAACTTTACAATGAACTCGTTCTTCATTCCTAAGTTAGCAGGTCAGGTTTATGCAATGGCAGGTATGCAAACTAAGTTACATATGCTTGCAGAACATCCAAGTCCAGTAGATGGCTACCGTGGATTCTCAGCAAACTATAGCGGCTATGGCTTTACGCAAATGCGTTTCAGAGCTCATGCTGTTTCAGATGCTGACTTCAACACTTGGGTAGACGCTATTAAAGCAGGTAAAGGTACTTCAATTAATCCTGAAGCGATCCAAAAAACCACGCTTGATGCGACTGAATTTGCTACGCTCAAAGATGGTGATCGTTCTAAACACCAAATTGAAGCAATGCTGAAGAATGCGCATACTCCAGAAGAACTTAAAGCTGCACACGAAGCTGAACGTAAAGGTCCATTCCCTACTAAGCCTCATCCTGTGACTTATTATTCTTCAGTTACGCCTGACTTGTTCAAAAGCATTATCAACACTTACATGAGCAACTACCATGGTGCAGACCATGCAGGCGCTGAACATGCAGGTGCTGAACATGCAACTGCTTCTGTAGGGGAATAAGACATGTCTTTGTTATTAGGTAAACTCAATTGGGATGCAATCCCTAAAGAGCCGATTGTACTTGTAACAATGGTCATTATGGCTCTTGGTGCAATTGCAGTTTTCGGCGGTATCACCTATTTCAAAAAATGGGGTTATCTCTGGAATGTATGGTTTAAATCTGTAGACCATAAAAAAATTGGTATTATGTATATCCTTGTGTCTGTTGTGATGCTACTTCGTGGCTTCGCAGATGCAATCATGATGCGTCTTCAACTGTTCCTTGCAAAAGGTGGCGGTGAAGGTTACTTACATCCAGACCATTACGATCAGATCTTCACCGCACATGGTGTAATCATGATCTTCTTCGTAGCAATGGGTCTTGTTGTTGGTATGATGAACATCACTGTACCTCTTCAAATTGGTGCGCGTGACGTTGCATTCCCATTATTAAACTCTGTGAGCTTCTGGTTATTTGCTGGTGCTGCTGGTTTGATGATGGTTTCATTAGTATTAGGTGAGTTTGCTGCAACAGGTTGGATGGCTTATCCACCTCTTTCTGGCATTCAATATTCTCCTGGTGTTGGTGTTGACTACTATATCTGGGCACTCCAGGTTTCTGGTCTAGGTACGCTTTTAACGGGTGTTAACTTCTTTGTTACCATCATCAAAATGCGTGCGCCTGGTATGAAACTTATGGACATGCCGATCTTTACTTGGACTGCACTTTGTACAGCAGTATTGATCATTGCATCTTTCCCAGTATTGACTGCAACAATTGCAATGTTAACGCTAGACCGTTACTTCGGTTTCCACTTCTTCACCAATGAGCTTGGCGGTAGCCCAATGCTTTATGTGAACTTGATTTGGACATGGGGTCACCCAGAAGTATATATCTTAGTATTACCTGCTTTTGGTCTTTACTCTGAAATCGTTTCAACGTTCTCTCGTAAAACGTTGTTCGGTTACAAGTCTATGGTGTATGCAACGATTGCGATTACAGTACTTGCTTTCGTGGTATGGTTACACCACTTCTTTACCATGGGTGCTGGTGCCAACGTTAACGCGTTCTTCGGTATCATGACCATGATTATTGCGATTCCTACTGGTGTGAAAATCTTCTCATGGTTATTCACTATGTATAAGGGTCGTATTACCTTTACATCACCAATGTACTGGACACTTGGCTTCCTTGTGACTTTCGGTATCGGTGGTTTAACGGGTGTATTGATGGCTGTTCCACCAGCTGACTTCTTGGTACACAACTCTTTATTCTTGATCGCTCACTTCCATAACGTAATTATTGGTGGTGTTGTATTCGGTATGTTCGCAGGTATCACTTTCTACTGGCCAAAAATGTTTGGTTGGAAGTTAAATGAAACTTGGGGTAAAGCATCGTTCTGGTTCTGGTTCTTTGGTTTCTATTTTGCATTCATGCCACTTTATATCCTTGGTTTCATGGGTATGACACGTCGTTTGAATACATATGACAACCCTGAATGGGACCCATACTTAGCAATTGCTTTGTTTGGTGCTGTGCTTGTAGCAATCGGTATTGCTTGTTTCTTAATGCAAGTTATTGTTGGTTTCTTACAACGTCACGACAACATGGACAACACAGGCGATCCATGGGATGGTCGTGTACTTGAATGGTCTACTTCATCCCCTGCTCCGTTCTATAACTTTGCTGAAATTCCAAAAATCAATGGTATTGATACTTTCTGGAATGACAAAGAGAATGGTGTAGCGTATGCACGTCCTGAGAAATATGAAGATATTCATATGCCAACTGACCGTGCTGCTGGTTTTGTTATTGCCTTGTTCATTACAGCAATGGGCTTCGCTTTAATCTGGCATATCTGGTGGTTAGTCGTTGCAACTTTCCTTGGTGCTGTTATCAGCTTCATCGTAAGTTCATTCACTAAAAAAGTGGACTACTACGTACCAGCTGCTGAAGTAGAACGTATCGAAAACGAGCGTTATGCTTTACTTGAAAAACACTTGAAGAAGGACTAAGGATATGGCTGAAGTACTTCATCACGACAACCACGGACACGATGAACATCATCATCACGATGATACAGACATCACCGTCTTTGGTTTCTGGACATACTTGATGAGTGACTTGATTTTATTCGGTACACTCTTCATCGCGTTCGCTGTATTAAGCAGTCATATTCCGCCTGGTACTCCAAGTCCAAAAGAGTTATTTGGTGAGTCTTTAGGTTTCGTACTTGTTGAAACCTTTGCTCTCTTGATTTCTTCTGTGACTTTCGGTTTTGCGGTACTTGCTTCTTACAAGAAAAATGTCAACCAAGTGCTTATGTGGTTAATTATCACTTGGCTCTTTGGTGCAACATTCATCGGTATGGAACTTTATGAATTTAATCATTTAGTTCACGCTGGTCATGGTCCTACCCACAGTGCGTTTTTATCTGCGTTCTTTACCCTTGTAGGTACGCATGGTATCCACGTAACATCTGGTTTGGTCTGGATGATCGTGTTAATGGTTCAAATCAAGAAAAATGGTTTGACTGTTCCAAATACACGTCGTCTTGCTTGCCTAAGTTTGTTCTGGCACTTCCTTGACATCGTTTGGATCTGTGTATTCAGCGTAGTTTATTTACTGGGAGCTTTATAATGAGTCATGATCATAATGCTGCTGGTGCTTCGCACGGAAACATCAAACAATACTCTATCGGCTTCATTCTTTCTGTCGTATTGACCATCATCCCTTTCGGGATGGTGATGAAAGGAATGACTGGTGGTGCGGTTGTTGCAACGATTGCGATCACTGCGATTGCTCAGGTTCTTGTACAATTAGTTTTCTTCTTGCACATGAATTCATCTTCTGAACAACGCTGGAATGTGATTGCATTCATCTATACGATTCTGACGATTGCAGTTCTATTAATTGGTTCTGTATGGATCATGAACTACTTACATTCAAACATGATGCTCTAGGGTGTCATGTTGAAAAAATATCTATTCCTGACTAAGCCAGGAATTCTCTTTGGTAACTTCGTTACCACTTTGGGCGGCTTTTTCTTAGCCGCTCAAGGTTCTGTAGATTTCCTTTTACTTCTCATCACATTACTCGGTACTACGCTTGTCGTTGCCTCTGGCTGTGTGGTGAATAATGTCATTGACCAAGACATTGACCAAAAAATGCAACGCACAATGAATCGTGCGCTCGTCAAAAAAACTATCAGCCCAACAGTTGCTTTAATTTTTTCTGCTGTGCTCGGTTTAATTGGCTTTGCTTTGTTGTGGTTTTTTGTCAACGCCTACGCATTTGGCTTTGCTGTACTTGGCTTTGTTGTGTATGTGATTTTTTATAGTCTTTGGAGTAAACGTACTACCATTCACCAAACTGTGATTGGAAGTATTTCTGGCGCAAGCCCTCCTGTAATTGGATATACTGCTGTTTCCAACGGATTTGATGTTGCCGCTTTGCTGATTTTTTTAGCTTATGCACTCTGGCAAATGCCACATTCTTGGGGAATTGCAATCTATCGATTTGATGATTATAAAAATGCAAATATTCCAATTTTACCTGTAGCCCGTTCAATTTTTCGCACGAAAGTTGAAAGTTTAATTTACGTTATTCTGTTTGCTGCAGTTTTAAATGGATTGTATTGTTTTGGCTATACCAACATTTTCTTCCTTATTACCTTTAATGCTTTATGTGCCTATTGGGTATATTTATCGATTATTGGATTTAAAGCTGAAAATGATCAGGTCTGGGCAAAAAAATATTTTTTGTACTCCGTCATTCTAATTACAGCGCTCAGTGTGAGCTTTAGTTTTAGTTATGTCTCCCCTGCACCTCATTTGCCACTGTTTTAAAAAAAGATAGAGTTCTCTCTATCTTTTTTTTATCTGCATAAATAAAATTAAAATATTAAAATTTTTATTATAACGATAGGCACTTTATGCTTTTTAAAAATAAAACACTGCAATATGTCTTTCTTGTCGGTTTACCTTTGGTAGTTCACCCTACTTCTAGCTTTGCTGGCGCTGCAGAAGAAATCGCATCACCAACTTTTGACCTAAACAACAATCAATATCGTATATTAAACCTCCCCATACTCTATCCAGCCAATGACAATAGAACCAACATGATGCTACTGCTAAGTGACAAAGGTTTAGCAAGTATCAAAGCATTTGAAGTTGATAAAATGAGTTTATGGGATACGTCTAGTGGCTTAGTTCCTTTTTACCCTACCGAATTAACTCAAGCATCTGAAAATAAGATTCCAAACAAACGTGCTTTTTATGATGCAAATGATCACGTCTATGATGAGCGCTGTATAACGCTCAAATCTGGTGCTGAAGTTTTTCTTCAACAGGTTTCAAATCACAAGAAAATATCTCAAGACGAAAAAAGCAGCTTGTTAGAACAACGAAATCAGATCAAAAATTGTCAACAAAGCATTCCACTGATTCAAGTCAATGCACAATGGACACAGTCCGCTCAACAGTATGCTTCTTATTTAAATGGGATCATTTTATTTTATAAAGCTAACTATTCCTCAGCAACTAAAATATTTAAAGCACTAAGCCAAATTGATGACCCTTGGTTAAAAGAAACAGCTCAATACATGCTCATCCGTACGACTTTAAATGAGCTGTATAGCCAGTCATTAGGAACTTATGGTGATTTAGATACTCAGAAAGTTAATCAAGTACTTCTTAAAACTTTTTTTAATCGAATTACTGATTATTTTAAGCTTTATCCTAAAGGTCAATACGTAGCCAGTGCCAGAGGCTTTTTACGCCGAGGCTACTGGATTGCCAATCAACAAGATGCGCTAGTCAAAGAGATGATTTGGCAGATGGACCACCCCACATCAGATTATTACAATCTCGATATGTCCACATTGCCGGCCGAAATAGATCGCAAGGTATTTGGTTTAGAAAACTTCAACGCAAAAACACTCAACGATCCTTTCTTTTTAGCCATCTATGATCTGATGTATATGCGTCAAAGTGATTCTACACAGTACCGGCCAATTAGCTGGTCCGAGTTAAATGCACAAAAACCTGTATTTAAGGAGCAACCTGAGTTGTTCCATTATTTACAAGCCGTTCATTTATATTTTATTCAGAAAAAACCGCAAGATGCGTTAAATTATTTACCAAAACAAAAACCCAATTCCATTCAAAATTATTTAGAACTCAGCCAATATACGCTTAAAGGGGTCATTCTTGAAAAAAGTAGTGATAAAAATCTGGTTGAACAATATTGGGATCATTTACTCGCAATTTCTGCTAATCCTTATCAAAAAGCTTTGGCAGAAGTCGCCCTAGCGATTCACTATAAAAACACCAATAACCAAAATGCTTTTTTAGGAAAACATTCAAAAATCAAACAAGCAAGCTTACAGAAAGCATTCATTACTCAAATTGCCGATGTCAAAGCTTTGGAAAGTATCATTACTGCCAAAGACAGTTCAGCTGATAAAAAAAATCTGGCTTTGTATACATTATTAGATAAAAGCTTAATGACTCAAAACTATGCGGTATTCAATAAAGCCTATACCACTTGGTTACCTCAAGATGCCTCAGAATACAAAGCATACAACAGTAAAATTAAAGCTTATAAGTCAGAACCCCACTTCGAAGTTTTTGTTTGGAATGGTCATGAAATTACACCAACACTCAAATGCCCTAAATTAAGTACCTTAACAGCTGGCTTAGAAAAAAATCCGAAAAATTTAACTTATCGTTTATGCCTAGGCGAATATATGCGTAATCAAGGCACTGCTTTAGAAAATTTTTATGGTGACTATTACTATGGTCCAAGTTTTAGCCAGCCGAAAAATGCCTTTACAGGTGAAACTTTTAGTCGTGGTGAGGTCTATAAGGAAATTATTAAATCGAATTCTAAAAGTGAATTACAAGCTTATGCTCTTTATCGCGCTGTTATGTGTTATTCGCCGAGTAGTATAAATGTCTGTGGTGGAAAAGAGGCCACAAAATCCACACGCAAACAATGGTACGCACAAATTAAACGTGACTATCCAAATACCACATGGGCAAAATCTTTAAAATATTATTGGTAGCTGATTCATGCTTAAACAGATTTTCTCGGCTCTACTGACAATTCAATGTTGTTTAGGATTAATGGCATGTCAACCGAGTCAATCCGCGACAGCCTCAGATCAGGTCAATGCAAATAACTATGATGCTTTTTGGATTTGGGGAAATATCAAGTCTGCGCCTTATTTAAGTAAAGCAAAGGAAATCTATATTTTACAAGGTGAAGTTAGGCTGGAGAAAAATTCCAACCAATCTATCTTGATCCAACAAGGCATTTCTGTGGTTAAAATTCCACATCAGAAAGTATGGTTGGTTTTTCAAAATCATCATTTAAATTGGCAAGGCACTGAAATAGAAAAAATTTTACAACGCGCCCGACAGTGGGAAAGCGCAGGCAATCACATTCAAGGTATTCAAATTGACTTTGATGCACCAACTAAAAATTTAAAAGCGTATGGCTTGTTTCTACAACAGCTTAGAAAACAGTTACCACAACATTATCAACTCAGCATCACCAGTTTGATGGATTGGGCCAATCTGCGTGATCCAGTTACACTTAGGCTATTTAGAGAAAATATTGATGAAATGGTGATTCAAACCTATCAAGGCTCTACGACTATTCCAAATTATCAGACTTATTTAACCAAGGCTTCAACATTGAAACTGCCTTATAAAATTGGCTTGGTACAACATGGTAAATGGGATCAGCAACTTAAATTTGATACTGATCCAAACTTTAAGGGCTTTGTGGTGTTTTTATTACGACAAAATAAATCATGAATTAATCCAATCAATAAATTCACGTTTTTATTTTAGTCAATTTTACTTCTAATTGATTAACCCAATTAACTTCCAAAAAAAACTGAATCATGCTCAAACCGAGCAAATAATGCATCCATTTTTCCTGTATATTTCATATCCAGTTGATGCCATAATTTTTTCGGAAGTGGAATAAATTCTAATGTGTCTGAACCATCAGAAGCTTTGCAGAAACGGATTTCATACTCAGGTTGTAAAATTTCATTGAGTGACCGTAGTGTGGTATCACGATCAGCACCTTCTCCTTGATAAGGAATCAACAATGATTTTTCACCATAATGAATTGTGATGCTAAAACCTTGTTGATTTTCAGCATCTTCAAGTTCAGCAGACAATTGTCCAGTTTCTAAAATATTTTCACAATAGTCAATAATTGCATCATCCTCTTCTCTCCAATCCACCACCATGACAATGTCATAACGACCATCAAAAACATCAAAGTAGAAGTCTTGTGTAGGGTTTTCAATATAAGATTCAATTGTTTCAAGTTTTTCAGCGCTGTAGTTTGTCATTTTAGCGATCCATATTTTTATTCATTTTCAATCTAAATAGGTACAAGATGAAATTCAATCTCGGGGCTGTAAAATTTTAGTGGTTATTCCAATAAATATTTGAATATTAAATTGTGTTTACGCACAAACTTTCCTATAATAAGCGCTCGCAATTTTTGCGGCACAATCTATTGACTTTTAAACTGTTGTTTAAAGTTTATGCTGATTGTGACTCCTTGCTTCAATCTTTTTAAGGTTGGGGCTGTATAAACCGTAAGGAGCTGACAATGCGTCACTACGAAATCGTAATTCTGGTACACCCAGACCAAAGCGATCAAGTTGTGGGAATGGTAGAACGCTACATTTCTCACATCAAAGATGCTGAAGGTCAAATTCATCGTCTTGAAGATTGGGGCCGTCGCCAATTGGCTTACCCAATTAACAAAATCCATAAAGCGCATTACATTTTAATGAACATTGAATGTAACCAAACTACGCTTAATGAATTAGAAGAATTGTTCCGTTATAACGATGCAATCCTTCGTAACGTGATTATCCGTCGTGAAAACGCAATCACTGAAGAATCTTTACTCGCTAAGAGTGCTGAAGAAAAACGTGCGCGTAAAGCTCAACGTGAAGAAGCACAACAAGCTCAAGATTCTGTTGAAGCATAAGGAGAACATCAATGGCACGTTTTTACCGTCGTCGCAAGTTCTGCCGCTTTACAGCTGAGAACGTTACGTACATCGACTACAAAGATATCGACACTTTAAAACAGTACATCACTGAAAACGGCAAGATTGTTCCTAGCCGTATTACAGGTACTAAAGCTCGTTACCAACGTCAATTAGCGCTTGCTATTAAACAAGCTCGCTACTTAGCGTTGATTCCTTACACTGACAATCATAAGTGAGGTTGAGCCGTGGATATTATTTTATTACAACGCATTAAAAACCTTGGTAAATTAGGCGATAAAGTTTCAGTTAAAGCTGGTTACGGCCGTAACTACCTTATCCCTCAAGGTAAAGCAGTTGCAGCGACTGAAGCGAATACTGCTGCATTTGAAGCTCGTCGTGCAGAACTTGAGAAAGGTGAAGCTGAAGTTTTAGCTGCTGCTCAAGCACGTGCTGACCAATTGAACGAAGTAAACATCGTTATCACTGCGAAAGCTGGTGATGAAGGTAAATTATTCGGTTCAATCGGTACTCGTGATATCGCTGACGCGTTAACAAATGCTGGTCTTGTTGTTGACCGTGCTGAAGTTCGTTTACCGAACGGTGCACTTCGTCACACTGGCGAATTTAACATCGCAATCCAATTGCATCATGATGTTACTGCTGAAGTTCTCGTTACTATCGTATCTGAGTAATTTTTTTGCAAAAAAAAAGAGCATACTTTTGTATGCTCTTTTTTTATCTTTAAATTTTACCTAGGATCAGCTGAAATTGTTTCTAGTTGATTCATTCCCCTACTTATCGGTATTACTGTTAGATACTTTTAGTATTTTGCATTAAGATAAGTGAGTACTTCAGTACACACGTACATTACGTAAATAATGTTTTTGCACGATTTAAAAATCAAGGTTTTATATGTCTCAGGCAACTGCCACAGCTCAACAGAATCCCTTCAGCACTGATGCAAAAAACAAAGACAATGCACAGTTAAAAGAGTTTCGTACGCCTCCTCATAACTTGGCAATTGAACAAGCTGTACTGGCTGCATTGATGACGGTTGCTGAGTCTTTTGAACAAGTCAGTGATACTTTGAATGAAACTGATTTTTATGCAACACGTCACAAATATATCTTCCGTGCAATCGAAAAACTGGCACAAGAAAACTCTCCATATGATGCAGTTTTAGTCAACGATTGGCTGATTAAGCAAAACTTGCTTGATGCAATTGGCGGTGAAGAATATTTAATGCAATTGATGTCAGATTCACCTTCAAGTTTCTATAACCTAGAAACCTATGCGGGCAAAATCAAAGAATTTTCAACGTTAAGAAGCATGATTAAAGTGGGCAATGAAATCCTGCAAAATGCTTATGACACCAAAGGTCGTGAAGTCAGTGAAATTCTTGATCTAGCTGAAACCAATATTTTCTCTATTGCAGAACAACATAATAACAATGCGAAAGCACAAGGGCCAAAAGCCATTACCTCAGTTGTTGCAGACGTTTTTGATAAGTTAAATGAACTTTCTCAAATGGAAGGCAATATCACCGGTTTAACCACAGGTTTTATGGAGTTAGACAATAAAACCTCTGGTATGCAAGCTGGAGATATGATCATTGTTGCTGCACGTCCGTCGATGGGTAAAACAACCTTTGCCATGAACCTTGTTGAAAGTGTGTTATTTAACTGTGATCTTCCAGCACTGGTTTTCTCTATGGAGATGCCAGCAGACTCTATCGCCATGCGTCTAATTTCAGCATACGGTAAAGTCCATCAAGGGCATTTACGTTCGGGTAAACTTGATGGCGATGAATGGTCTAAAGTCACAGGAACCATTTTACAACTACAAGAAAAACATCTTTATATTGATGATTCATCTGCATTGCCACCAACGGAACTTCGAGCACGTGCACGACGTATTGCCAAACAACATGGTGGCAAGCTGGGTTGTATCATGATCGATTATCTACAATTGATGAAAGTGCCAGGCATGGGTGATAACCGTGTTGGTGAGATTGGTGAAATTTCACGAAGCTTAAAAGCCCTTGCCAAGGAAATGATGTGCCCTGTTATTGCACTATCACAGCTTAACCGTTCTCTGGAAAACCGCCCAAATAAACGTCCAGTAATGTCCGACTTGCGTGAATCAGGTGCAATCGAGCAGGATGCCGATTTAATTATGTTTATTTACCGTGATGAGGTTTATAACAAAGAGTCGAAAGAAGCAGGCACAGCTGAAATTATCATTGGTAAACAACGTAATGGCCCGATCGGGACTGTACGTTTAGCCTTTGAAGGCCAATACACACGCTTTAGTAATCTATCGCCTGAGTATTATGCGCAATATCAAGATGAAGAATAATGCTGATCAATAGAGTTAGCATCATTTAACACTGCTGTTGAGATGAGATTTTAATCCTCAAATCTTGGAACTTAAAGTCTCTCTCAACGTTTCAATATTCTTAGTCCATTCATCATAATCATCTGAATCTTGCCAAAGCTCATCCAATTCAGAGTTTTCACTGGTCAATAATAATAATGCAGTCAATGCTTTGGGAATAAGCGCATAATTGACATTGTTTTTATTCTGCTCAAGCCATTTTTCTACAGGTTCAGGATAATATTCATTTTCTTCAATCCCTTCACCAAATGATTTAGCTAAAACATCAGCCGCTGCATGCGCAATACAACCAATATCGGCATCAATAAACTCTTCGGTTGCCATATCAATCATTTCATCAAAAGCTTGTTCAATGACAACATGCCCATCTTGCTCTTCAAACTCATAGGCCCAATCACTTGCAGTATCATTTCCAAATGGTTCATGTGACCATGTTCCCATACACCCTCCGAAATAAATCCTTAAATTTAAATATAAAATGTACGATTTTATTTAAAAAATAAAGTGCAATATCTTTACAAATTATGTGCAAAGCGCTTAGCAAAAATTTTATCGATACAAATTCAATAAACCATTCAAAACACAAATGTTTATGTTTATTTAGAGCTGATAGGACTACAATATTTAGCGTTTTAAAACTGCACTTTTTTAAAGTTAGGCTTTTATCTCTATTTTTATGCGATTTAGCATTATTCAATCTTTGCCATTCCTCAGGAGTAACTAGGGTGCGTCAAGCAACAGTTTATATTGACAGTGCAGCACTGCAATATAATTTAAACCGAGTCAAACAACTTGCACCAAACGCTAAAATTGTCAGTATGGTTAAAGCCAATGCCTATGGACATGGCGTCAAGGACTGTTTAGCCGCCTTAAATGCGACTGATGCCTTTGGTGTCGCCTGCCTTGCTGAAGCCTTAGAGATTCGTGCATTAGGCTATCAACAACCGATTACCCTTATCGAAGGTATTTTCAGCGCTGATGAAATGATTAGTGTTCTTGAAAATAACCTTGAAATCATTGTACATCATCAGCCACAATTGGCTTGGTTACGTGCACATAAAAAACAATATATAGACAAAGGTTTAAAAATCTGGGTAAAACTCAATAGCGGTATGAACCGATTGGGTTTTAAGGTGGCCGAAATTATTGAAGTGATTCAATCACTCAAAGCAGAAGGCTTTACCTGCGTACTGGCAATGCATTTTGCCAATGCAGATGCGGATCATCACCCGTTAAATGAACAACAGAAAGATCAATTCTTACAGGTAAAAGCTGCTTGTGAACCGATCTTAGCTTCATGCTGCAATTCTGCTGCTATTTTTAAATGGCCTGAACTGAATTTTGATTTTGTACGTCCAGGTATCATGCTTTACGGCGCGTCTCCCTTTGCAGATCGAAGCGTTGCTGAACTAGACATCAAACCTGTCATGAGTTTTACCGCTGAAATCATTGCACTCAATCATATTCAAGCAGATGAATCTGTAGGTTATGGCTCTACATTTGTCTCCAAAAATGAAATGGATATCGCCATTGTTTCAATAGGCTATGGGGATGGTTATCCGCGTGCTTTTCCTCAACAAAACTATGTCAGTATCAATGGTCAAATGGCATCGATCATTGGTCGTGTCGCAATGGATATGATCGCAATTGATGTCACTGGCATAGATGCACCACTAGGTACAGTCGTTGAACTGTGGGGCAAGGATCGTTTGGTTGATGATGTGGCTGCTGCCAATGGTACGATCGGTTATGAGTTACTCTGTCGTATGAGTGCTCGCCCTATCCGTAAAAAACTTTAAACACTCGTTCTCAATTCAAGATGAAAATCCAAGCCATCGCTTGGATTTTTTAATGGTTTTCAGGTTTTAGACAAATTCTTCTGGCTGTTCAATCTCATAGAGTAGTTTAAGTAATGTCGGGATATCCTGTTCATCTAAACTTAATGGGCGAAAATGGTTATAGCCCTTACTCTCGAAGTATTGTTGAATTTTGCCATTTCGTCTCACGTATTTCATAGACCACTGTGAAAAATGCCCTTGCTCAACATGGCCTGCTCTAAACAGCTTGATCTGATGATGTCTTGGATCTTTATGCAGTTTTTCCAATACATGTAAGATAACCACTTCCTCACCTTCTAGGCATTGAAAAAAATGCTCATCTGCAAAATACAGAACGCCTTGAACTTGATGAAGTATATTAAAATCTCTCGCTTCACCTAAAATATCTCTAAAATCATTGAGTATTTGGTGATGGGGTGAAGTTGTTTTACTTGCGTAGCATAATTGAAAAGTCATGTAATTCTTCTATTTTTAACTTTCATTATTTATAAACAATTATTTGCGATCATACAAGCCTTAACGTTTTATTATTTAATTGTTTATCTATTCTTTTATATGGATTGCTTTAAACTAAATACATAGCAACCGTGCTCTTTAATTTTTTAATTTAAAACAGTGATTTAATATATATTTATCATTAAAAACACAAAGTAAATCATGATCCACCTAGTCAATTGTCTCGATATAAATTTTAGAATAAAAGAAACATAAAATTGAATTTATGCGACCTCTTTATAATTTTTAATATAAAAAAAGCGAGATTAAACTCGCTTTAAAGCACATACAGTATTATTCAAAATAATCATTGGTCGGTTTAGGTAAATCTTGCAAACCTTTCTTTAAAGTTTCAGACCATTGTTTGCTGATGTGTTGAAAATAAGGATCACTGTCGTTAATTCGCTTGCCTTTTGGTACCTCTAGGCTGTCTTTAAGATAAATCATCGCATCTAATGGCATACCAACAGATACATTTGAACGTAAAGTCGAATCAAATGAAATTAAACTACAACGTAACGCTTCATCTAAAGGCATATCATAACTTAAGGCACGATCTAAAATTGGTTTACCATATTTACTTTCACCAATTTGGAAATAAGGCGTATCACTGGTTGCAGAAATAAAATTACCTTGCGGATAAATATTATAAAGCTGCATTTCCTCTCCACTGATCTGGCCACCTACCAACAAACTACAATAATAGTTACTTTGCTCTTGAGTATCTTCAGTGACATCTGCGATGACTTTGCGCAGGGTTTGCCCAACCAATCCAGCGACCTCGAACATTGTATTCACACTATACAAATTGGGTTCTTGCTTAAGTGCCAAATGATTTTCTAAATGTCCAATCACCGCTTGGGTCGTTGCAAGGTTGCCAGAAGTTTGAATACAAATAAAGCGTTCGCCTTTTACCCCAAACGTATAAAGTTTTCGATATACAGAAATGTGATCGACTCCAGCATTGGTCCGAGTATCACTAATAAATACTAAACCTTGTTTGAGTCTTAAAGCACAGCAATACGTCATGAAACTACCTATACAACTAAATTTGAGATTAATCACATTCTGCAATTATTCACACTATTTACCATTGCCATCACTAACATGCAAGTACTTGAACAATAGAGTACATGGTTTCAGTGCCACCTTGCTCTCTTACTCCACGAACGGGTGCAACATCCCAATAGTCGCGTCCAATCGCCACATAGACATGTGATTCTGGACGAAATAATTGATTACTGACATCAATAACATGCCATTTACCGTCTAAAAATACCTCTGTCCAAGCATGACTTGCCAAATGCGATTGATTATTTACATATAAGTAACCAGAAACATAGCGAGCCGGTACACCCAATGCTTTGGCCATCGCAATCAAGACATGACTATGATCTTGACATACCCCTTGTCGTGCTGAAAAAGACTCCACTGCAGTATGGGTTACTGTGGTACTTGCACTGATATAAGGCATATGTTGCAACAAAGCTTCTGCTAATTTTTGGAAATTTGCCCAACGCTTATGCGTTATATACTGTTCAGCAAAAGCAATCATTTCTGTATTGCACAAGGTTGCAGTGGTTGGCTGTAAAAAAACCACAGGTGATACCTGATCTTCGATACCAAATTGATTGTCTACATTAATATCGACAATCCCCTGCGCCATAATGGACATTTGTTGATAAGGCTCAATTTGCGAACTGGTCAACCAGACATTATCAAAAGCATCTTTTTTAATATGTTTTTCACCGGGAACACTGACATGCCAACCCGTCACCTGTTGATGCAAATTAGACTGTGGTGTCATCTTGATATACTGAATACTATTTTTTGCCCATTCAGAATATTGGTAATGCGTTTGGTGATTAATCATCAGTTTCATAAGCGATCCAATTCAAATAATGAGTCAATATGGTCACTAAAATGATAATAATTCATACGGTCTGGTTGGTTTTTTAGTTCTTCCCAAACTTCAGGCAAACTACACATACCATGTTGATCTAAACGATCAATCAAATGATTCAATTGTGTCAAAGTCACTGATTTATCTTGATTCAGACGCAATTGACGATCAAATTGTTCCATTTTTTGCCCTAAGCTAAAAAATAGAAACAACAATTCATCATCCTCTGCCTCCAATACATCATTACACTCTTCACGAACATCACAAATAAAACCAGCATTTTGCTCTGCCTGTTGTAATAACTGATTTAATTCAGCAAAGGACTGTACTGAAATCACCCCACGTAAATCATGAATATTATTTTTGGCACATAAAAAATGCTGATGAAATGATGCAGGTTGCTCATTGTCTAAAATCAATTCATTTAAAGAACTTGCATCGAATGCGGGTAAACAAAAAGCATGTGCATAGTCTAAAGCCAATTCATTGGTTTTAAATGGAAATTGGCTACATAAATATTGAATACGGGTTAAATAGCGTCCTAACCAAAATATATTCTGTGCATTGGTACTGAGTAAAATCATGTTTGCTCTCCTTTGGCTGGGATTATTTGAAGGTGGGGCTAAATTGAATATTCATCAATTACCCATGTATCCTTAATTCCACCACCTTGTGATGAGTTGACCACCAGTGAACCTTGTTGCATCGCAACACGAGTCAAGCCACCTGGAACAATTTCTATGCGTTCTGGTGAGCTGAGAATAAATGGTCGTAAATCAATATGACGTTCAGCAATTCCTTGGGAAGTTAGTGTTGGTGCAACAGATAAATTTAAGGTGGGTTGCGCGATATACGCAGAGGGTGAAGCCATTAACTTCATTTTAAATAGATCAATTTCTTGTTCAGTTGCTTTAGGACCGATGAGCATCCCATAACCACCTGAACCTTGAGCCTCTTTTACCACCAACTGATCCAGATTTGCCAAAACATAATCCAAAGCTTCAGCTTCACGGCATTGATACGTCGGTACATTGGACAAAATTGGTTTTTCATTTAAATAATAAGCAATCATTTGATCCACATATGGATAAATCGACTTATCATCTGCAACGCCTGTACCAGGGGCATTGGCAATCACCACATTTCCACTTAAATAAGCAGACATTAGCCCTGCAACACCTAAAGTGCTATCAGGTCTAAAGCTTAATGGGTCTAAAAAACCATCATCCAAACGCCTATAAATTACATCAACCTGTTGACGTCCACGGATGGTTTTCACATAAACCTTGTCGTTTTCAACAAAAAGATCACGTGATGTCACCAATGGCACACCCATTTCCCTTGCTAAAAATGAATGTTCATAATAGGCGCTGTTATAACGTCCTGGTGTTAAAACCACGATTGTTGGGCAATCTACTTTTGAATTTTCAGCCAAAACGTCACGCAACAATTGCGGATACAACTCAATATTGGCAACGTGTTGATTGCATAATTCAGGCATAAGTTTTTGACTCATCTTACGACTTTCAAGCATATAGGACACACCTGAAGGCGTACGTAGATTATCTTCTAAGACAAAAAATTCACCTTTGCAGTCCCGAACAATATCAATTCCACTGATTTGACTGTAAATATTTCCATTCAAGCGATGATTCATCATCACTGGTTGATAAGCTTCATGCGATAGCACTTGTACTGCTGGAATTAAGCCTTCTTTTAAAATATTTTGTTGATTATAGATATCAGCTAAAAATAAATTTAACGCTTGAATACGCTGTGTACAGCCTGCTGCAATCTTGTTCCACTGTTGCTTGGCAATCACACGCGGAATTAAATCAAACGGTATGGTTCGATCAATTCCTGATGTTTCACCATAAACCGCAAAAGTAATTCCTTGATATAAAAAATGTGCTTTGGCTGTTTCATTCAGTTTTTCAAGTTGGTAAATGCTGTGTTGAGATAACCAATCTTCAATTTTTTCAGCAGTTTCGGGCGAAAGAACCTGATCATCCGTCATTTCATTAAAAAAAACCGAATTCATCTGTTTAAGTAAATGATGTGAGGCTTGTTGTGCATCGATATTTAGATTAATGGCCTGTTGAATATTTCCTATCTGTTGTTGATTCGTCGTTTCAGTTTTTTCTTCTGCCTCAGCAATTGGCAAAGCGAAGCGATCTGCATAATTCTCATTGCTTGAATTTGTATCTATGGTTTCTTTTAGCATACAAACCTCTTTTTATCTTCTCTAATGGCTTCTTTAATAATGCAATATCAATGCCAAAATATTATTAAATCGCCATATCCTGTATTCTTCACCTGTACAATTAAATCTTTCTGGCTCAGTTTTATTAATTCATTGTTTACTATTGCACTCAATGTGAGTTTTGATCGAACTTGTTTCAAAATTTTTTAGCTAATATTTTCAACACCTAAGCAACTACTCACAGGATATAACTTGCAGAATCAGTTTTAATTTTCTATTGTGTAGCTGATTTATTTCCCTTAAACATTCACGATTCCATTGATACCAAACCATGTCTGCACAAGAAAAAGAAACTTCCAATAGCCTCTATCGCCAATGGCAAATCCTGTCCCGACTCTCTACTGGGAAGTGGATGGGCACACGTGAATTACAAGAAGTTTTAGAACGTGAAGGGATCGAAATCAGCTTACGCACGATTCAGCGTGATCTAAATCAGATTGCTCAACGCTTTCCTATCGAGAGTAACAAAACTGTACCACAAGGCTGGCGTTGGCGTTCAGATGCCCCGATTCAAAGTCTGCCGCATATGACCAGCTCGCAAGCAGTCACGTTTATGATGGTTGAAGAACATTTAAAACACCTGCTTCCACCGAGTTTAATTGATGAAATGAACCCTTGGTTCGATTTGGCACGGCGTAGCCTTTCTACGCAGAACAATGTTCGACAATGGATTAACCGTGTTCGAATTGTGCCTGCAAGCCAACCAGTAATCCCTCCTCTGGTGGAAAGACATGCACAGCAAGCCATTTATGAAGGACTACTACAAGATAAACAAATTGAATGTGTCTATCGTGCACGTGGTTATCAGGGTGAAGAGAAAACTTATACTCTAAATCCTTTAGGTTTGGTTCAAAAAGGTGCAATTATCTATTTGATTTGTACGCGTCATGACAAGACAGAAGTTCAAACCTTTGCATTACACCGTTTTAAATCTGCAACTGTTTTAGATTTACGTGCTTTACACCCAGTCAAATTCGATATTGATGAATATATCGATTCTGGTGCGCTGGGCTTTAGAGTCGACTTTTCTCGACCGACCGAAAATGTTGAATTAAAATTAGTTATGCACGAAGATGATGCACAATACTTTACGGAGAGCCAACTCAGTAAAGAGCAAAAAGTTGAACAATTGAATGAAGAACTGTATCAAGTCAGTGCTGTGGTTCCATTTACCTCACAACTGGTATGGTGGTTAAGAAGTTTTGGTAAAAAGATAGTCCGAATTGAGCCTGTTGAAGTGTTTAATGCAGTACATGAAATTGAATAATCTATCGACTTCATCCAAGCCAAGATAATCAAAATAAAAAGAGCCTTTCGGCTCTTTGATTTATTGTTTTGACTGTTGTTTTTAAATTTTATTGTTTTTGCGCTGATATAAAACCCATGTCACATTTTTACATGTCCACAAGACATGGGATTTATTGGAGTATGTTAAACATCACATGTTACAGCACGCAAGTTCAGCACTATTGTAGCGGATTGATTTCATTGTCATGGTGTTCACCTCTCTTTTGAATGTAAATTGACTATAGCGATGATTTTGCAAACTGAAAAATAATTAAAACTGCTTTGTTTTTCATCAATTCTGTTTAGGAGTTATTTTTATAAAGTTAGAGTGGATCTGTGTATTTAAAATATGCCTTTAAAAATAAATCGTAAATTGAGCCTTAACAAAGATAAGCTAGAAAAGACAAGCTAGAGACAATAAAAAACCCGCATATAGCGGGTTTCTTACAATTCAACATCTTAAGCTGATTTTCTCGCTTGGTTATTTTTACGAATTGTAATCATCACCAATTGAACAGCAGCAGGTGTTACACCCGGAATACGGCTGGCTTGTGCCAATGTTTCAGGTAATACATTTTTCAGTTTCATGGTGATTTCACGAGAAAGCCCTGAAACAATATCATAATCAAAATCAGCTGGAATTTTGGTGTCTTCCAAACGCTTCATTTGCGCAACATCTTCTTGCTGACGATTGATATAACCTTCGTATTTCACAGCAATTTCAATCTGCTCACCAACAAATGCAGATACTTCAGAACCAGTTAATTCAGCAATTTGTGCAAAGTTAATGTTTGGGCGTTTAAGTAAATCGATTGCAGAACACTCTTTAGAAAGATCAGCACCCGTCAATTCAACGAATTTTTTACCCATTGGATTGTTCGGTGCAGCCCAAAGGTGTTGTAAACGACCTGTTTCTTTTTCGACTGCTTCCATTTTTTCACAATAAGAAGCCCAACGCTCATCATCAACCAAGCCCATTTCACGGCCAATTGCTGTTAAACGTTGATCAGCATTATCTTCACGAAGCATCAAACGATATTCCGCACGAGAGGTAAACATACGGTACGGTTCTTTGGTACCTAAGGTAATCAAATCGTCGACCAAAACGCCCATATACGCTTCATCACGTTTAGGCGTCCATTGCTCTTGATCCCACGCACGACGTGCAGCATTTAAGCCCGCCAATAAACCTTGTGCACCAGCTTCTTCATAACCTGTTGTACCGTTAATTTGACCTGCAAAATACAAGTTATTAATCGATTTGGTTTCAAGTGAGAATTTCAAAGACTGCGGATTGAAATAATCATATTCAATTGCATAGCCTGGACGAAGAATGTGTGCATTCTCCATACCACGGATTGAGCGTACCAACTCAAACTGCACATCAAATGGTAAAGATGTTGAAATACCATTTGGATAAAGCTCGTGTGTATCCAAGCCTTCTGGCTCAAGGAATACCTGATGCGAATCTTTATCTGCAAATTTATGAATTTTATCCTCAATCGATGGGCAATAACGTGGACCTACACCTTCAATCACCCCGGTATACATCGGCGAACGGTCTAAACCACCACGAATAATCTCATGAGTACGCGCATTGGTATGCGTGATATAGCAATTTACTTGCTCAGGATGCATCGAAGCATCACCCATAAATGACATGGTTGGTGATGGGAAATCACCCGGTTGCGGAATCATCACAGAAAAATCGACAGAACGCGCATCAATACGTGGTGGTGTACCAGTTTTTAAACGACCTACTGGTAGATTTAATTCACGTAAACGAGCTGCTAACGAAATTGATGGTGGATCGCCTGCTCGTCCACCTGACGAATTATTTAGCCCAACGTGAATCATGCCACCTAAGAATGTACCTGTTGTTAACACCACAGTTTTCGCATCAAAGCGAATACCCATTTGGGTCACTACACCTTTAACCGTATCGCCTTCAACAATTAAGTCATCTGCAGATTGTTGAAAAATATCTAAATTGGCTTGATTTTCAAGTGTATGACGAATTGCGGCTTTATAACGGATACGGTCCGCTTGTGCACGAGTTGCACGTACAGCTGCGCCTTTACGCGAGTTCAAAATACGAAATTGAATACCGCCCTTATCCGCAGCCAATGCCATTGCACCACCTAAGGCATCAATTTCGCGAACAAGGTGAGATTTACCAATACCACCAATGGCTGGGTTACAGCTCATCTGCCCTAAAGTCTCAATGTTATGAGTCAAAAGCAGAGTCTGTCGACCCATACGCGCCGCAGCCAGTGCCGCTTCCGTACCTGCGTGACCGCCACCGATAACAATGACATCGTAAACTTTAGGATAATGCATAGTGATAAATGAGAGATAAAAGAATGACAGGAAATTATAGCAAAATTTTACTTCTAGTTTTAGGCAGTTTTACAAATATTATTTCCTTCAATCATGCGTATGAACGATTAAACATCTCTTATACATAGGCAACATAAATTGACACTTCGTTTCATGACTGCCCTACAAATAGAATTTAACTTATCAAAAACTCACGATACGATAGACAATACACGGACAAATTATTTTTTTCGAGACTTTATATATAAGGAATATCATGATGAAAAATACCATGTCTAAAGTAATTACAGCATCTTTACTCAGTTGTGTTGCATTTAATTTTGCCCATGCTGCTGATGAAAACACCAGCAAAGCCGAAGTGAAAAAGCAAATTCAGGTATGTGCCAAGAAAAAACAAGGTGACTGGGTCACCTACGCCAATAAAGGTGTAACTTTTAACGGCACATGTGAACCAAATGAAAATGGTAAATTACAATTTAGCTTCCCAGCACCTGCAGGTGGCAACCCAACTGCCGCTGCTGCAGCGCCTGAACCAGCCATTGAAAACCGCCCAGCTGTAGAACAATCTGCTCCAGCGAGTGCAGATGCACCAGCAACAAATGATGCTTCACAAGCAGAACAGCCTGCAATGGAGCAACCGAGTCAAGCCGCTCCAAGCGAAGATCCGATCCAAGCGCAATAATCTGCTTTAGGCATAAATACGTGCTTTTATAAATTCCTGCTTTTATAAATAGCATGTCTGAGCAAAAAGGTGTTCCATTGAAAAATGGAGCACCTTTTTTATTTCAAGTCTGTGTGTAGACTTGATTAATATCTGTATCCATATAGTTTTACGTCTACGATGAATCAATTGTTATTCGGCCTAATGCTATATATTTAAAACATATATTTCCAAGAAGATTTCTGAGTCATAGATTTCATTTTTCAATTCGATATCTTTCGATTACACTCAAATCGAGTACGGAATATTCACATATTAAATTGATGTAAAACAACAAAAAGGATGAAACTATGGATTCAGGGATAATTACCATAATGCTTCCCCTCGCCCTCGCCATTATTATGATTGGACTAGGTTTAGAACTTACTCCAAAAGATTTTGCGCGAGTTTCTAAACACCCTAAAGCCGTATTGATTGCGTTATTCTGTCAGTTGGTACTTTTGGTCGGTATCGCTTTTATCATTTGTAAAGTGCTTGCACTCCCACCTTTGCTTGCCGTTGGTTTAATGTTACTTGCTGCCTCACCTGGAGGAAGTACCGCCAATCTATTTAGTTATTTATTTAAAGGGGATATTGCACTTAATATTACCTTAACTGCAATTAACTCGGTCATTGCTGCCTTTACCTTGCCTTTAATCGTAAACTTTTCGATTCAATACTTTATGAATGATGGGCAACAAATCACCATGCAGTTCAGTAAGATACTGCAAGTCTTCGCAATTATTTTAATTCCTGTGTGTATCGGCATGCTCATTCGACATTATGCGCCACACTTTACTGAAAAATTAAGTAAGCCTTTGCGAATTTTTTCAGTGGTGTTTTTGATTCTCATTATTATTGGGGCAATCACCAAAGAACGTGCACATATCATGGAATACCTGACTCAAGTCGGCCTAGCCACGGTGATTTTCTGTATTTGCAGTCTGGTTATTGGCTACTTTGTTCCAAGATTACTTGGTATTAATAGTGCTCAAGCACGTGCATGTGCATTTGAGATCGGCATTCATAATAGTACCTTAGCCATGACAATTGCTTTAACTGTCATCGCAAATTCTACAGTCGCGATGCCTGCAGCGGTTTACTCAATCTTTATGTATATTTTCGCTGCTATTTTTGGTGCCTTAATTTCAAGACATGCTACAACTGAAACTGAATCTGCTGCTTAAAGCGATAATACACCTCGACTAAAATGGATGCTTAAGCATCCATTTTTTATTTTCCCACTGAATATAAGCGTAACTTCCCAGTTTCGGCTACAATACTGCCTTTAAGAAAACGATTTAGGTCTTTGCCGTGAAGTGGTTACAAATTCATATTACTGTAGAACAAGCTCAAGTTGAATTTACTGAAACATTGTTAAGTTCTTTAGGCGCAGTCAGCGTGACATTAGATGATGCTGAAAACCAAGACTTGCTTGAACCACTCCCAGGTGAAACTCCGCTGTGGAATAAAGTGATTGTTACAGGAATTTATGCGCAAGAAGAAGGCGAAGACATTGATGTAACAGCACTAGAAACATTTATTCGTACCCAACTCCCAACTGAACCGATGCGCAGTGAATTTCTTGAAGACCAAGTATGGGAACGTTCTTGGATGGATTACTATGAACCAATTCAAATTGGTGAAAAGTATTGGATCGTACCTGAATGGATAGAGCCACCAGAAGCGGATGCAGTCAATATCAAACTTGATCCAGGCTTAGCATTTGGTACGGGTAACCATGCATCTACTTTCCTTTGTCTACAATGGTTAGGCAAAACCGATGTTAAAGATAAAGTGGTGATTGATTATGGTTGTGGTTCAGGCATCCTCGGTGTTGCAGCACTGCTTTTAGGTGCAAAGAAAGTCTATGCAACAGATATTGACCCACAAGCCGTCTTAGCAACCAAACAAAATGCTGAGCTGAATGGCGTTCTTGAAAATCTTTATGTTGGATTACCTGAAGAGTTCAATGCAGAATTTAAAAACCAACAGGCTGATATTTTAGTTGCAAATATTCTTGCAGGTCCACTTATGTCACTTGCTAAAGAATTCTCAACTTTGATTAAATCTGAGGGAGAGTTCGCACTTGCTGGCGTAATTGAAGAGCAAGTTACTGATGTTTCTAGTATTTATTCTGAATTTTTTGATATAGTAGAAGTCGAGAAACGTGAAGAAACCTGGTGCAGAATTTCTGGGTCGCGTAAGGCTATTTAATCTATGAAAATATAAATATTTATGACCGAAAAACAAACCCGATGCCCAAATTGTGCTTCAGTTTATAAAGTATCAGTTACGCAACTCACTGTTGCGCAGGGTATGGTTTGTTGTCCGAAATGTTCACATAATTTTAATGCATTAATCCATCTACAAAACAGTCAACCTGCTCAACCCAAGATCGATCCTGATACTGTCGTGCAAAATCAGGCACAAAACCTCATTACGACGAAACGACAAATCGAAACCAATGTCTTAGATATTTTTAATCGTAAAATTGAAAACTCCAATATTGATTTAAGAACATACTTAAACAATTTGAATTATTTCAACAATGAACCGGTCAATAACATTCCAAGCTTAAACCTATCACAAGGTTTAAATAACCACGGGCAACATTTAATAAAACCCAAAAGTACGTTTTATTATCTGGCGTGGAGCTTGATCAACCTTGCCCTACTCAGCATTTTATTATTTCAAATCCTTTGGTTTAATCCAAACTTAACTGATCGTTATCCGTTTTTAAATACTGTCTTTACCCAAACCTGTGCCGTCTTACAGTGTGATACTGTTGATCAACGCTATAAACAAATTGTGATTAGTCATCTTAAAGTTAAAGCACTTGGTAGAGACGAGACGCAATTTTCAGGTCAACTCAATAACCAATATTCTAAAAGCTTAGAATTACCCCTAATAAGAGTCACCTTAAAAGCTCAAAATAAGATCATTGCTACACATGTGATTACACCTGAGCAATATCTGATTGAAAGTTTGGTTGGAATTAAGCGTATTCCTAAAAATAGCCCATACCCTTTTAAATTTGTTGTTACAGAGCCAAGAAAAAGTTTTGATCAGCACCAATTAGACATTATTCACCCTTAAAATTAAAAAAAATTATAAAAAAATGAAAAAAAATGTAGTTTTCTTGCTCATTTTTTCTTAGACAATGGTATCATACGCGCCACGAAAGCTTTGTCCTGCAAACTCCTCGCATTTTTTCAAAAAAAATACTGTTTTGTTATGTGCTTTATATCCAATATCGCGCAAGTAGAACATTTTTTTGTTTAAAAGAGTGTTGTAACAAATATTAATCTATTGTTACGCTTATTTTTCACTCAACTCGACGATTTGTGGCAAGCTAATTGTTCTTGTTTTAGAGCCAACCGTTTTAGGATCTAAAACGGAGCTCAGATTTTTTTAGACCACATTTATATATTACTTTACCCAAGTAATATTTTGATTTTCGGATTAACTCGCATGAATAGCAAATCTCCTATTTTTACTGCACAATCTGACGTCGCTCTTCGTATTCACGTAGATCGCGCAGTTCGTCACTATTTTGCACAATTGCAAGGTGAGCAACCATCACAAGTGTACGACATGGTGCTAGCAGAAATGGAGAAACCTCTTTTATCTGTTGTCTTAGAATACACACGCGGGAATCAGACTCGCGCTGCTGAGATTCTCGGACTGAACCGTGGCACTTTACGCAAAAAGTTAAAAGCTCACGGTTTAATGAGTGAATAAATGATAAAATGCTCACGGCTTGCGTGGGCATTTTTTTTACCTATATTTTGCCTACCTGTTCAATCTCTAGACTTAAAAACTGTTGACGAAGATCATGACTATTAAACGCGCTTTAATCTCTGTTTCTGATAAAACCGGGATCGTTGAATTTGCCCAGAACCTTGTTGCTCTTGGGGTGGAAATTTTATCTACTGGCGGTACATATAAGTTGCTTAAAGACAACAATGTGGCTGTAGTTGAAGTTTCAGAGCACACAGGCTTCCCAGAAATGATGGATGGTCGTGTAAAAACACTGCATCCTAAAATTCATGGAGGCATTTTGGCTCGTCGTGGTCTAGACGAAGCTGTCATGGCTGAACACAACATCGATGCAATCGATCTCGTTGTCGTAAACCTTTATCCTTTTGCAGCCACTGTTGCTAAACCAGACTGCTCGCTTGCAGATGCAATTGAAAATATTGACATTGGTGGCCCAACAATGGTTCGTGCAGCTGCGAAAAACCATGCATCTGTGGGTATCATCGTAAATGCGACTGATTATGAAACTGTAATTGCAGAACTTAAAGCGGATGGTGCTTTATCTTATGCGACTCGTTTCGATTTAGCGGTTAAAGCATTTGAACATACTGCCCAGTATGACGGCATGATTGCTTCTTACCTCGGTGCACGTGTTGGTAAAGAAGAAGGTCAAGCTGACAAATTTGCCCGTACTTTCAATACCCAGTTAAATAAAGTACAAGATCTTCGTTATGGTGAAAATCCACATCAATCCGCTGCTTTCTATGTAGAATCGACTGCAACTGAAGCATCGGTTTCAACTGCTAAGCAGTTACAAGGTAAAGAACTTTCTTATAACAATATCGCGGATACAGATGCAGCACTTGAATGTGTCAAATCATTTGCAAAACCAGCGTGTGTCATCGTTAAACATGCAAATCCATGTGGTGTTGCAGTATCGTTAGATGGTCTTAAGGCTGCATACGATCTTGCTTATGCAACTGATCCAGAATCAGCATTTGGTGGCATCATTGCATTTAACCGTGAGTTAGATGTTGCTACAGCTCAAGCAATTGTTGACCGTCAATTTGTTGAAGTGATTATTGCACCAAGTATTGCCGATGGTGTACTTGAAGTGACTGGCGCAAAGAAAAACGTTCGTGTACTGGTATGTGGCGAACTTCCTAAAATTGATGAACGTGCTTCACAATACGATTATAAACGTGTCAATGGCGGTTTATTAGTTCAAGACCAAGACCTCGGTATGATCACCAAAGATGATCTTAAAGTGGTAACTAAGCGTGCCCCTACTGAAGCAGAAATCGATGATTTAATCTTTGCTTGGAAAGTAGCCAAATACGTTAAATCCAATGCTATTGTTTATGCTAAAGGCCGTCAAACCATTGGTGTCGGTGCTGGTCAAATGAGCCGTGTAAACTCTGCACGTATCGCAGCGATCAAAGCTGAACATGCAGGTTTAGTGGTTGAAGGTGCTGTTATGGCATCTGATGCATTCTTCCCATTCCGTGATGGTATTGATAACGCTGCAAAAACTGGTATCAAATGTATTATTCAACCGGGTGGTTCAATGCGTGATGAAGAAACAATTGCAGCAGCGGATGAAGCTGGTATTGCAATGGTCTTCACGGGTATGCGTCATTTCCGTCACTAATTCACAATAAATCATTATTTAAAAATCCCCCTAAGTCCCTCTTTTCATAAGAGGGACTTGTCACGAACTACAGGACTCTTTAAATTCGTGATACCCCTTCCTGTATAAAGGGAGGTTGGGAGGGATTAAAAAAGGATCCATAAGATGAACATATTAGTTTTGGGTAGTGGTGGTCGTGAACATGCATTAGCATGGAAAATTGCGCAAGACGATCAAGTCACTAAAGTTTTTGTTGCACCAGGAAACGCGGGTACAGCAACTGAACATAAATGTGAAAATGTTGCTTTAGATATTCTCAACAACCCTGCCATTATCGACTTTGCAAAAAATAATGCCGTTGACCTCATTATTGTTGGTCCTGAAGCACCGCTTGTAAATGGTGTGGTCGATGCAGGACGAGCAGCTGGCCTTAAAATTTGGGGACCAACCCAATTTGCAGCACAACTTGAAGGCTCTAAAGCTTTCGCCAAACACTTTTTAAAACGTCATAACATTCCTACAGCATTCTATGATGTATTCACTGAAGTGGATGCAGCCAAAGCATTTGTAGAAAAAAATGGCGCACCAATCGTAATTAAGGCAGACGGCCTTGCTGCGGGTAAAGGCGTCATTGTTGCGATGACCAATCAAGAAGCATTTGATGCAATTGATGACATGCTTGCAGGCAATAAATTTGGTGATGCAGGTTCGCGTGTTGTTATTGAAGAATTCCTTGATGGTGAGGAAGCATCGTTCATTTGTATGATTGATGGTGACAACATCCTACCTATGGCAACTTCACAAGACCATAAACGTATTTTTGAAGCTGACCAAGGTCCAAATACGGGTGGTATGGGTGCATATTCCCCTGCCCCAGTTGTGACTGCAGATGTTTTTGACAGAGTCATGAAAGAAGTCATGCGTCCAACCGTAGATGGTATGAAAGCTGATGGTCATACTTATACAGGTTTCTTGTATGCTGGCTTGATGATTGATGAGCAAGGGCAACCTCGTGTCATTGAATTTAACTGCCGTTTTGGTGACCCTGAAACTCAACCGATCATGATGCGCTTAAAATCTTCTTTGGTTGATTTAGTAGAAGCTGGTATTGCTGGTAACTTACCTACTGAAGCTGAATGGGATGAGCGTAAAACTGTTGGTATTGTGCTTGCGTCTAAAGGCTATCCTGAAACTTCGAGCAAAGATGATGTCATTTATGGTTTAGATACCCAAATGACAGATGCTAAAGTTTTCCATGCAGGTACAGCAAATAATGCCAATGGTGATGTAGTGACTGCTGGCGGTCGTGTACTTTGCGTTACAGCGTTAGGCAACACAATTGGTGAAGCGCAAGCAAAAGCCTTGGAACTTTGCCAAAAAGTGACTTTTGATGGTGTCCAATACCGCAAAGATATTGGTTACCGTGCGATTGCTCGTGAAAATGCTTAAACTCGATTGAGTTGTAAAACCCGCCTAGGCGGGTTTTTTATTTGGTAAATCTCCAACGACAAACAGATCAAAAATTTACGTTTAAATAAAGATTATAAAACTCATATCTTCGTACATACATATTAGGTTTTTTCAGGTACAGCTTTTAGATGAATCACGTTGAGATAAGTTTAATTTTACTGAGTCTGCAAAAATACAAGAATAATTCCTGAAATTATATTCTTGTACGGATGAAGTATTATCTAATTCAATTGAAATATCTGATTGTATAACCCCTTCTCCAACCTCTTTTTTAAATTCATTCAAATCTGAGCAAAAAAGGTACTCTTTAGCGTTTTTATCAACCTGCAAATTTCCACTCACAACATCACCCAAAGAATTCCGAACCTCCAGAAATAACCAATTTATATGATTTGCTTTCTCCACTACTCTATTCTTTACAGCACATATTTTTTTGTTCACTATCTTATATTCAAAGTTATCTTCATATTTTTTCTTACAACCATTTAGCAAGAGTAATACAATAGATAAAAATAATGCTGTTTTTTTCATTTTATCTCACTTACAAGTTGAGCCATCATCAAAAGTAACTAAATATTCAAGATTGGCATAAGGCTCACTATTTATATCTTGCAATTGTAACTGTTCATCATAAGTATTTTTCTGATATTCAATAAAATTATTTTTCATTAAAGGTGCTGTCACTGCATTACTCATTTCAACACTAGCCCCATTACTCATAACTGCAAGATCTGAAATTTTTAAATATTTTGAACCGCAGGTTGAACTATCACCATCAGCTACAGCACTCTTACCACTAACAACCACAAAACCTTGATTAGAAGCAATAGCCTTAGATTGAACTTTACATTTTGGACAAAAGTGAGTCATACCATCTAGATGCACTGCTTTACCTTCCACAAGAAAAGAAACATCACCTAAAATTATGACTCCGCCATGATCAGTCTTACAACCAACTGTAATTAATGCTTTCATTATTATTTTTTAATTTAATCTTGATTAAAGAATGTTCGATTTAAACATAACAATTTAAAAAAATGAATAGTTTTTATTACAAAAAATCTAATAAAAACAATAAATAAAATGAAAAATCAATAAATTAAATCAACCAAAAACCAATAAATCAACTTTGCCTTTTATTCAAAAATCCTCTTAGTCAATTCTTCTTTCCACTATCTCAAAACAACTAAACAGTATGAGTTCAGCAAAAAAACGCTTGTAATTGTAAAGTATCAGTCGCCTTTACGATTATTCATAGAAAAGCTTAATCCAACTTAATTTATAATAAAGATGTTGTAAAAATTTAGTTTGAATCATTTGAATCACCTACCGCCTCAACACCACCAATGACCATTTGAAGCCAATCTAATAATTGAGGAAATTCCCGATATCCATCACTCGCTAAAAAATGTCCAGCATTGGGAATAATTTCATAAGGAAACTCTAATTTTTCTGCCAGTGAGATACTTAAATCAGTTGGAACATATTGATCATTACTCGATATAAACATTTTTCGATTTAATATTTTATTTTTAAAAGAAAAATCCTTATTTGTTTCAGCGATATATGAATCCAGTTGAGGTAATACTGCCAATTTATTCGAAAATCCAGATACACAGACAACACCACCTATCTGTTGAAAATCCAATTCAGACAGAAAATCAAGCAGCGTAATACATCCTAAACTGTGCGCAACAAAAAATGTATGCTGATCAATTTGAGCAACATTATTTTTTAAGGTTTGCTTCCACTGTAAAAGATTTGGATTTCTTGAATTCGGTAAAGCGATCTTTACAACTTTAGTATTTTTATCTTGTAAATTTTCCTCAATATAATCAAACCAATGATCATCCACCTTTGCACCATAGCCATGAATGATATAAACATTATTTTGAGCATATGCAGTATTTAGCAATAACAAACTGCTTAAAAGAAAGATGATTAATTTCATTTATTGATCTCTTTGATGTATATAAGATCTTCATGCTAAAGTATGACAGTAGTGTCAATGTCAATCACTGTTTGAATAAAATCACCCTATTTCGCCTAACAATTTGAAATAACGCTTATCAGAGCACTGCTATAGATGCAGATCTAAGTTTATTTTACTTATTTAAAAAAAAGATAATAAATCCTAAAAAATTTATATATTATGAATAAGTATAAAATTTAATCATTTATCGTTTAGCATTCAACAAAAGCATTTGTTTTCTTTATTAAATTAATAAAAACATTGATATTCATGCAACGACATCACTACCCAATGTCAACACGCAGCCACTATGTATAATTTTCATTTATTGATATGATAAACAAATCTTTAGAGTCTGTTTTAAACAATTAAAATTCTTTTAAAACATACTGCTAATCCTCAAATGTAAAGAATATAGATAGCGCAATCAGACAAGTACGTCACCGCATTATTTATTTTCAAAATGTTAAAAATTCGATTTAAATGATCGAGAATGCAAAGGACAAAATTCTACTGCATTTGCTACTTAGGATTTATTCATGAAAAAGCTGTTTGGCGTTTTACTTAGCGCGTCTGTGCTTACTCTTTCTGCCTGTGGAAAACAAGAAGCTCCAAAAAATGATGCTGCTCAAGCAGATGCAGGTAAAGAACAAGTCGTTACCATGGCTTCTACAGGTTCAGATGCAGATATTTGGCGCTATATCGCAACATTACCAGAAACAAAGCAAGCTGGAATTAAATTAGAAGTTAAAAACTTCACTGACTATGTTGCAATGAATACTGCTGTGGCAAACAAAGAAGTCGATATCAATGCATTTCAATCTTATGCATATCTTGTTGCTTTCAATCAATCAAACAAAGAAAAAATTGCACCAATCTCTACAACATATTTAGAGCCAATGGGTATTTATTCTAGTAAAGTTAAAAAAGTTGAAGAGTTTGCCAATGGCGCAACCATTGCTATTCCAAATGATGGCGCAAATGAATCGCGTGCATTGTTACTTTTACAATCTGCTGGTCTCATCAAATTGAAAGATGGCTTTGATTTAGTTAAAGGCACGCCTGCTGATATTACTGAAAATGCAAAGAAAATTGTTATCAAACCTATTCAAATGGCGACTGCGGTACGTGCTAAAGATGAAGTTGATGCAATTGTTTTAGGTAATACTTTGGCAATGGAAGGCGGTTTAAACGTGCTTAAAGATTCGGTTTATTATGAGCCAGTTGACCAAACAACCAAAATGAATGTCAACGTACTTGCTGTTGCAGATGCACGTAAAGATGATGCCCTTTTGAAAAAAGTGGGTGAGTTATATCATGTTCCTGCTGTAGGTAAATATGTTCAAGAACACTTCGGTGGAACTAAAGTTGATGTGAATAAACCTGTAAGCTATCTTACAGAATCAAAATAGTTTTATAATGGATCAGGTCTATTGACCATTCTTTTATGAAAGGTCTGTAGGCCCTCATAAAACAGGCAAAGTGAATTTGCCTGTTTTTTCTTTTTGCTATAGTTTTTGACGATATGATTGAATTTAAAAACATTTCAAAACACTATGAGTTGAAAGGTCAAACCATACGTGCGCTGGATCAGATTAATCTTGAGATTCCAGCGGGCAGTATTTTTGGCATTATCGGCTATAGTGGTGCAGGTAAAAGTACCTTAATCCGTTTGATTAACTTGCTTGAGCGTCCTAACCAAGGGCAAGTCATCATTAATCAAAAAGACTTTACGGCACTTGATGCACGTGCATTACGTCAAGAACGTGCAAATATAGGCATGATTTTTCAGCATTTCAATTTACTACAAACCAAAACTGTAGCTGACAATATTGAAATGCCGTTAAAGTTGCTAGGTGTCAGTAAAGACCAACGTGAAAAACGTTTAAATGAGTTACTTGAGTTTATTGATCTAAAGCACAAAAAAGATGCTTTTCCAGATGAACTCTCGGGAGGTCAAAAGCAACGTGTCGGTATTGCACGCGCCTTGGCCAACCACCCCAAAATTTTACTTTGTGATGAAGCAACCTCTGCGCTTGATCCACAAACCACGAAATCTGTTCTTGCTTTGCTTAAAAAGATTAATCAAGAGCAAGGGATTACCATTGTCATGGTTACGCATGAAATGGATGTGATTGAATCTGTTTGTGATTATGTTGCGGTCATGGAACAAGGCAAAGTGATTGAAACTGGCTCTACCTTAGAAATTTTTAGTCAACCGCAACACCCGACGACGAAAAATTTTATTCAAACTGTTTTACAGCAACAGCTCCCTGTTAATATCTTAAACAATCTCGAAAATCAAAATCATAAAAGTATTTATAGCCTGCAATTTTTGGGTACTTCAGCGCAAGAGACTGTGGTACAAGCAGCAATTAAGCAATTTGATGTCAGCTTAAATATTTTATTTGCCAATATGACTGAAATTAATGGCTCAGTCATCGGTCAAATGTTTATACAACTTTTGGGAGATGCTGCAAGCATTCGCCAAACCATAGATTTCTTTGAAAAAAATGGGGTCAAGGTGGAACAGTCAGGAGTTAGACTATGAGAGAACTCATTGTACAATGGCTCACTACGCTTACTGCACCATTTTGGAAAAGCTCTTTAAGCATTGACCAATTTGTTACAGCGATGCAAGAAACCATTCAAATGGTCATTTTTGCAATGCTGTTTGGTACCATTTGGGGCTTTATTCAAGCAATTACCTTGCTGGTCACTCGCCCTAATGGCATTTTACCCAATCGTGCTGTCTATCAGATTTTAAATCCTATCGTCAATGCACTACGCTCGCTCCCCTTTATTATTCTATTGATTGCGGTTTTTCCACTGACCAAAGTGATCGTGGGTACAACAATCGGTACTTGGGCGGCGATTGTACCGTTGACCATTTATGTTGGTCCTTATATTGGTCGTCTTGTAGAAACATCATTGCTTGAAGTGAACGAAGGGATTATTGAGTCTGCACAGGCAATGGGTGCATCGCCTTGGCAGATTATTTTTAAATTTATTATCCCTGAATCTCGTAGCTCACTCATTCTGAGCCTTACTACAGCAACCATTAGCTTGATTGGTGCAACAGCGATGGCGGGTGCTGTAGGCGCTGGCGGTATTGGTGATTTAGCTATTTCTTATGGTTATCAACGTTTCGATCAAAGTGTGGTTTATCTCACTGTGATTGTCTTATTGATCCTTGTACAAATTGTACAGAGTCTTGGAAATTGGTTATCTAAGCTTCGATAATCCTTGCTTGCCATTTCCAGTTGTTCTTCGTTCTAAAATCATACCCTCCTTGTTGAGGGTATTTTTTATTTCTTGAGTTAGCTACAGATATAAATACTTATAAAATTTATAGATCCTTTTTAATTCTACTCATTTGATCATCTGCTCTTGATCAATCCTTCAGAACTGATTAAGTTATAGAAAACTTAAGAAATATTTGAAATGAATAATTTTACCCAAACCATCGCCCCGTTGCTCCTTATGCTACCTATTTGCAGTTTTGCTGCGCAACATTCAGAAGATTACACCACCACAGTAAAAGTCAATGGTGTCGAGCTCAACCAAGCAGTAAGTGCAACACAAATTGAAAAATTGCTTGGAAACACCTCTCAAAAAACTACAAAAGCATTTTCAGAATGTAGTGGGAACTATGAATACTCAAGCTCTACTGCATTAGGGAAAAAACTGATGTTTGAAATTTATAGTGAAGACAATCCACAGATTAAGTCTGACGCATTTTATAAAAGCAAAAATACTTTTCAACAACTTGGCACAACCAAAGGACGAGTTTGGCTTTCTTGGTCAAATGCGCCAGCGATCACGGATACAATCCTGATTAACAATAAACCCATCACTAATCTGTATAGCATCAATCAATTTAAAAAAGACTTCCCAAACAGCGCCAAAACAGGCACCAGTGTTTTAATTTTAACGGCATCGGAAGCCAAAGAGTTTTTAAAAAATCCTGCTGAATTTGAAACAGGCTATCGCAGTTATGTCGATTTTAGTTTTAAAAATGGCAAACTCAGTAAATTAGAAATCAACCAAGGGATGGCCTGTTAAGTTTTATTGAGAATAGCATATTGATCTATATACTATTCTCTAAAAGAATAACCTACCATATGACTTGTTTGTTTAAGCAAACAGCATGCAGTACTGTCGAATTACATATGTTTTCACATAAAAAAGACTGTAATCAGTTTTCTAACTTGTCTATAGCCTGATTTTGCTATTAAATTTGTGTCAGCATATCCATGGAATTCAACGATGCAATTTAAAATTCACGTCATAGATGTAAAAAATCAATTACAAAACTATATTTGGCTGATCGAAGACAGTCAAAGCCATGATGTCGTTGCAATTGACCCCACTGAAGCATCGCTGGTTGAAGATTATTGCCTTGAGCATCAGCTGAATTTAAAACAAATTTGGCTCACACACTGGCATAAAGACCATATTGGTGGTGTTCCAGAATTAATCGCAGATCATAATATTCCTGTTTATGGGCCACGCGCTGAACTGAGTCACATTCCTTTTATTACCTACCCGCTACAACACGATGATCAATTTGAATTTCATGGATTAAACATCGACATTATTGCTGTGCCAGGTCACACCCTAGGGCATGTCGTTTATTTTATTGATGCATTAGACAGTGTTTTCTGTGGTGATACCCTTTTTGCTATGGGGTGTGGACGTATGTTTGAAGGAACTGCTGAACAGTTTTATCACTCTCTCAATCGCCTTGCTGCTTTACCACCAAGAACCAAAGTTTACTGCACCCATGAATATACGCTTTCTAATGCACAATTCGCTTTGCATATCGAGCCAGAGAACCGAGCGATACAACAACGTGCCGAAGAAATCAAACAGCTCCGTGAACATGGGAAAATCACCTTGCCCAGCACCATTGAACTTGAACTTGAAACCAATCCTTTTTTACGTGTAGAAAGTGCTGAGGAATTTGCGCGTATTCGTGCATTGAAAGATCATTTTTAAGCAATCACGATTATTGTCCCCACAATGTTAAAACTGCGCCAGTCTAAGCCTCTTTTTTAAAAGCCTCTCAGCGGGCGGTACTGTTATTACATGCCTATACCAGTACCGTTCAAGATATGAAGGCCTTAGCAAAATTTCTGCATAAACATGGCTACACTTGCTATGCACCTAGCTACGCCGGGCATGGTTTAACGATTGATGAGTTTATCAATTACACTACAGATGATTGGTGGCAAGATACATATAATGCTTATCAACTCTTAGAAAATCAGGGTTATAAGCATATTGCTGTCATTGGGGTTTCTTTAGGTGCAATTTTATCGTTAAAACTCACTGAGCACTTTCCAATTGAGGCATGTATTAGCATGTCTGCGCCACAGGATCGAAGTGTAAATGATCTTTTTAAGCGACTAAAGCACTATGCTGAATATCTCCATCAATTTCAGAATAGCAATGTAGAGCTAGACTTAAAAAACTTAGAAAATAAAGCAGCAATACAACTACATGCATTTCATCAGTTTGTTGCCGCAACCATAAGCAATGTTTCTTTAATTCGCGCACCTATTTTTTTATTGTATGGCGAGTTAGATGATGCACATTATCAATCCAGTGCACAAACCATTTATAATCATGTGAATTCTACAAAAAAACAGATTAAAAGTTATCCCAATACAGGGCATCTCATGACTTTAGGCAAAGATCAGACACAACTGTTTGGCGATATTTTAGATTTCTTAGATCAACATCATCCCATACAGGCATAATAACCTATACTTCTGTTAAATTTACTTACATTTAGCCAAAGTAAAAATGAGAAAAATTCTGCTTTTTTAAAACGATATCTTTGCATCAAAATATTACAAGCACAGTTTTAATATTTAATTAATTGGTTGTTTTATTTAAAAATTTTTAAGTAAATTCACATTTCATCCATATTGATAGCAAAAAAATACGCATTGATACAAAAGCGTCATTTCTCAAATTGCTCAAATATTGATATAAAAAATAAGTTTCATCAAATTTCCCCTTTAAAAATTTAATGATCACCCCTATTAAATTTATAGGCAGGAATTAAGGAGATCTTCTGTGAAAAAGGTTGTAAAGGCAAAGAATTTAATCGCTTTTCGTATTTGGTTAGAAAAATTAGGCTATTCAGTAAAAAATTTAGCTGATGGAAAAGGATTTACTTTCAGCTTTAAAAAAGAATATGGTTTAGTCACTTGTGATTTATCTGGTAATAACTTAGCAATGCAGCTCGGTGAAGAATTTGAAGATCACTTAAAAGCTTAGTAAGTGTCTAAATGAAGTTTCTCTTTGAAAAGACCTAAATGATTTTGTTTAGGTCTTTTTATTGATCTGAATAAAATTTTAAATCCCCAAAACCTGTGATCAAGATATAGCATAGCCAGAATAAAAATTTAGGCATAAAAAAAGCATGATTTTCATCATGCTTTTTTAAATATGGTGGGGACGGAGAGACTCGAACTCTCACACCTTGCGGCGCTGGAACCTAAATCCAGTGCGTCTACCAATTTCGCCACGTCCCCGAATAAAAACTAACACTGTAGTCTTTTTAAATAACTTGGCAGAGGATCAAGGATTCGAACCTTGACGAACGGTTTTGGAGACCGTCATGCTACCATTACACCAATCCTCTATAACCCTTCATTTTGTTTTAGTACCACAAAATGAATTGCTTGGTGGGGACGGAGAGACTCGAACTCTCACACCTTGCGGCGCTGGAACCTAAATCCAGTGCGTCTACCAATTTCGCCACGTCCCCAATGGCTGTGTATATTATAGAGATCGTTTTATTATGACAAGCCCTTTTTTCGAAAAAGACACTCGTTTGTTTAAATAAAAAACAAATGTTGCAAATACTGCTTTTTGTTTAAACAATTTGGCTTAATACTTGTTTTATTTGATAAATATTTGAGCAACGTTGCCCTATTTTTTTCATTAACATCTCTGTTAAAACCATTTCAAAAATTTTAAATTGCTGTGGTAACACCACATTTAGCTGCTGACAATGCAAAAATGCCCAATCTTGATAGCTTTTCGCCGATAAGCGCTGTTGTGTCAACCACTCCAACCAAACGATTCCCAACGCATAAATATCGGATTGAAATGATTTTGGTTGCCCATGAAACAATTCTGGTGCCATATACCTTGGTGTTGCTGTATGTGTTGCGATACTGGTTAAATTTGCCTCTTGAGCGATGTTTACAGCCTGTTCAAAGTCAATCAAATAACTTTTCTCATCCTTAACTCGAAAGTGCTCAACTTTGATATCGCCATGCAGATAACCATAGTCATGCAAATGTTCAAGCACATCTAAGCTGAGTACTAATCGCTTACCAATTTCAGCCAAACTAAGTCGATCAGGCAGATCCTGAAAAAGCTTTGGGACATCTTCCACCCATAAAGCTTGATCAATGACCTCTTCTTCAATTTTAAATTGCTGAAATGGATCAAATATTGAAAAATTTAACAATACAGGTTGAGCTTCAGTCTCCAATGCATTCAACTCGCTATAACAGTTCAGTTCATTGAAAAAGTGCTGTTTATAATAGCGATTTGAATTTTTGAGCTGTAATTTCAACCAAAACCATTGCTGTCCCTGTTGAATTTGATAAACACGGCGACCAAATTTTTGACTTTGGATTGAATTATATGCAACTGGAAGAATTCTGCTTTGGCTCATACTTCGGTCAATTGTTCTGCGGGTATATCTTTCGTCATTGGATGATTCAAAACTTCTAGACAATGTTGGATTGTTTTACCAATACGCGCATGTGTTTCTATGCTTGAAATTTTTGGCCAAGTTGCACGCTCACCTTCTCGTTGCAACAGCTTGAATAGATATGGGCGTGGGTTCTGTAACATATAGCTATAATGGCGCAGACTATACTCCCCAATAATATTGACATCACCATAGTAGCGCTGGTCAATAATACCGTAACCGTGATCGAGTAAACGACGCATAGAAGGAACTCGTCCCATACGACCTCTGGCAAAATCCATGATCCCCATTGCAGCCATGCGTCCTTGACTACGCACAATACGTTCAGGCCAACTCAGTAAATCTCTACGATAACGTTCTTCATCATTCTGCATAAACGGTACAATATGTGGATTAACCTGACTGGCAATGGTGTAATTCAAATTATAAAGACGTGACATGCGCTCTTGGGGGAAATCATTGCGGACACTGCCATCCACCCAACGCGTATTTGCCAAATAAGGGGTATGTACACCATCGTAACGTTTACTGATCAAACGCACAGGTGGAAATAAAACCGGTACAGCACATGATGCCAATACTGCACTCCAGACCAATAAATCTGGTGAGGTATATTTATTCATGATTCGTACATCTTCTTGGGAAACATCATAAGGCGCGACGGTGACATTGATATCCAAGCCTGATTTTTCAAATGCCTCCTGAAAGGTTACATCACCTAAATTTTCGACCAAGAACTTTTTAAGATATCGGACATCTGCAAAACCACCATTGCCTTTGATTAATTCTTTTAAGCTACGGAAGTGAAAGGCTTCACTATAAAACTGGTCACCACTGAGCAGATTTGGAATTTCACCCGGTTCATTTACCCCCAGCATCGCCGTCATGATTGCCCCAGCACTCGAACCAGAAAGCACTTTTGGCATTAAGTCTTGTTCCATTAATGCCTTACAAACACCACTGTGAAATAAACCTAATGTAGCACCGCCTGAAAACATCAGCGCGGGCTGACCATAGGCCTTTTCACAGTTTTCAAAAAACTTCCTTTTACTTTCATGACACAAAGCTTGGCAACTTTCTGAAGCAATGAATGCCAAACTATTACTGACTTCATCGATATAATCTTCAATTATTTTTTTAGTTCCAACATAGGTATGTGCAAATAGCATCGGATGCCCGATATTGGCAACATCGTGACTAAATCCTTCTCGTAAGATATACATCAAATCTTGGGTGCGATTTTGCAGACGATAACGACGCAATAAATTTAACCGATGGGAAATAATTTCAGCATCAAAATATGGAGAGGTATTATCCAGCTTCCACTCCTGTGCCCCCGTTTCTTCATCCAGTTTTAACGCTATAGATTTCCACTCTTCATAGTTTTCCGCATGTTTCAGTTTTCTTTTTAGTTTTTTAATACGATAAGCCTGATGCGGATTTAAATCTTGAGTAAGTTCTAATAACATTTCTAATATTCCTTTGATTTTTAATCCGACACTTTTAGATACCTGTCGATAAACTATGCTGAAAAATAACCAGATAATCAATTACCATAAGTCATTTAATTCTTGCTTTAGATTCCAATTATCGCCTATTGAGATTAGCTCAATAAAATTACTGTGCTAATATCAACCACACATTGTAATTTCTGAAAATAGCGAACGGATATGGCAACTTTCGACTTACCTGACAATATCATCCAAAAATTATCCACTGTTCTTGATCAGTTACATCAAGTCCTTCCTGAAACAAAAAAGGATACCGACTTTGAAGCAGTGGCTTTTAGGTGGCACGATAAACAACTCAAAGCGATTTATAACCCGAAAGCAATGCATTTGGATGATCTTAAAGGGATTGAACGTCAGAAAGCTAAAATTTTACAAAATACTGAACAATTTCTACACGGTTTACCTGCCAACGATATTTTACTGACTGGCTCACGCGGCACAGGAAAATCATCCATTGTCCGTTCTTTACTTACCCAGTATGCAGAACAAGGCTTACGTTTAATTGAAATTGAACGAGATGATTTGTCTGACTTGCCAGAAATTCAAAAAATTATTAAAGATCGTCCAGAAAAGTTCATCGTTTATTGTGATGACTTGGCATTTAATGCTGAAGATGAAAATTACCGTAGTTTAAAAAGTGTCTTAGATGGCTCGCTACAATCTGGCTCAAGTAATTTTGTGATTTATGCGACCAGTAACCGTCGTCATTTATTACCTGAATTTATGCATGAAAACACGCCTGTAACCAAAGTCGATGTACCGCAATATAAAGAGTTGCACCCACAAGAAGCCATCGAAGAAAAGATTTCTTTATCAGATCGTTTCGGTATGTGGTTGTCGTTTTATCCGATGGATCAAAATCTTTATTTAGAAATTGTGGAACATTATTTAGCAAAAGCAGACATGCCCTTTGCTGATGATGTACGTGCTGAAGCATTAAGATGGTGTCAAGCTCGTGGTCAACGCTCAGGGCGTGCAGCATATCAATTTTCTAAACATTGGATTGGTTCAGAACGTTTAAAGGCTTTATAAGTCCCACTTTTTTAGATATACAAAGCCCTAACTGAATAATAGTCAGGGCTTTTATTATTTATCAGTTAGATCATGTGCGATAAGAATAAGTAAGCTAAGCGAATAGCGATATCAAAACGTCCAATAAGCTCATTCATGCTAAACCCATTTATCACCCGATAAAATCTCACTGTATCTTTGTCTGATTCGATAACAATAGCTTGAATGGATTCCCCTGTTTTATTCAATCAATATCACTCAATTAAAGCTTAAATTATTTGTTTCTATGTAAAAATGACCATCAACACACAACTCAAGCTGACTGCTGGTTAATCATGCAACTAAAAGCCAAAATTAAAAAATTCAGTATATTTAAATATATTTCAAATACTTAAATACAAAGCAATAATTCACCCAGAACATTTTATTTCAGCACATCGCAGTTTAAGCGTGATAAAATAGCCGACAGTTTCATATAGGATAGGTCTATGCAGTTTGTTCATCTTGGTATTCATACCGAATTCTCGATTACAGAATCGATCGTACGTATACCTGATCTGATTAAAGCTGCCGCATCTGATGAAATGCCTGCTTTAGCCATTACAGACCTATCCAACCTGCATGCAGCAGTTAAGTTTTATAACAAATCGCTGGGGAAAGGGATTAAACCTATTTTCGGCAGTGTAATTCGATTAAACGATGCAAACCATAAAGCAACCTTACTGGCGATGACCAATAAGGGCTGGCGTGGACTGACTGAAATTGTCTCTCGCGGCTTTATTGAAGGACAACAACTGTCGATTCCATGTGTACAAAAAGAATGGGTGCTTGAACAGTCTCAAGACCTTATTGTACTTTTGGGTCTACATAGTGATGTCGGAGAAATGCTCTGTGCCGCTTATCCTGAAAAAGCCGAACCGCTGTTAGAACAATGGATCGAAAAATTTGGCAATCGTGTTTATTTAGCGCTGACGCGTACAGGTCGCCCATTAGAAGAAAGCTTCAATGAAGAAGCGGTTAAACTCGCTGCAAAATATAATATTGGTGTTGTGGCACATAATGATGTGCATTTTGTTAGACCAGAAGATTATGAAGCACATGAAGCACGCGTTTGTATCGCAGATGGTTATGTTCTAGGCGATAGTAAACGTCCTAAGCAATACAGCCCTGAGCAATATTTTAAAACCTCTGCTGAAATGATTCAGCTATTTGCAGATATTCCAAGTGCGATAGAAAATACCTTACAAATTGCAAAGCGTTGTACAGTTTCACTCCGTTTAGGATTCCATGACCTACCAGACTATCCAATTCCGGAAGGTCATACCATCCATTCTTACTTTGAGCATCTCTCTGAAATTGGTTTAGAAGAACGCTTAGACTTCCTTTACCCTGTTGAAACACGTGATGAAGATTGGGCTGAAATTCGTAAGCCTTATGATGAACGTCTGGCCTATGAGCTTGGCATTATCAATAAAATGGATTTCCCCGGTTACTTCCTCATCGTCATGGACTTTATTCAATGGTCTAAAAACAATGGCGTTCCTGTAGGTCCCGGTCGTGGTTCAGGTGCAGGCTCACTCGTCGCTTATAGTTTAAAAATTACTGACTTAGACCCGCTGCGTTATGACCTACTCTTCGAACGTTTCTTAAACCCAGAACGTGTATCCATGCCCGACTTTGATATCGATTTCTGTATCGCTGGGCGTGATAAGGTCATCGATTATGTGGCACGCCATTATGGTCGTGATGCGGTTTCTCAGATTGCAACTTTCGGTACCATGGCTGCTAAAGGTGCGATTCGAGATGTAGCACGGGTTTTAGGTAAATCTTATGGTTTAGCAGATCGTATTTCTAAAATGATTCCGACTAAACCTTTAGGTCTCACCTTAGAAGAATCTATTGAGGCTGAACCACAACTTAAAGATATTGTGACCAATCCATCCAACCCAGATTATGATGATGCTGCTGAAATCTGGGAAATGGCGCTCAAGCTTGAAGGCATTACCCGTAATACAGGTAAACACGCAGGTGGTGTGGTCATCGCACCAACCAAAATCACCGATTATTCGGCAATTTTGTGTGAAGCTGATGGCACAGGACGGGTTGCCCAATTCGATAAAGATGATGTAGAAGCTGCGGGCTTAGTAAAATTCGACTTCTTGGGCTTACGTAACCTTACTGTAATTGAAGATGCGATTCAAAATATTAATAAGCGTATTCAATCTGATAAGCCGTTAAATATTTCAAACATTCCTTTGGACGATCCTAAATCCTATGCAGTATTTGCTGACGCAAATACCACCGCGGTATTCCAGTTTGAATCCGTGGGCATGAAAAAAATGCTTAAAGAAGCACGCCCAAGTAAATTTGAAGAAATTATTGCCTTCGTATCCTTATATCGACCGGGTCCAATGGACCTTATCCCCGACTTTATCCATCGTATGCATGGTGGTGAGTTTGAATACTTACATCCGCTGTTAGAAAGTGTACTCGAACCCACTTATGGAATCATGGTATATCAGGAACAGGTGATGCAAGCCGCACAGTTCTGTGCAGGCTATACACTGGGTGGTGCAGATTTACTTCGTCGTGCGATGGGTAAAAAGAAAGTCGAGGAAATGGTCAAGCAACGTGCCACCTTTATTGAAGGTGCTGCGAAAAAAGATATTGATGAAGGTACAGCCAACCATATCTTTGACTATATGGAAAAATTCGCAGGCTATGGTTTTAACAAATCACATGCCGCCGCTTATGCTTTAGTTGCCTATCAAACGGCTTGGTTAAAAGCACATTACCCTTCTGAATTTATGGCTGCGGTCATGTCTTCGGAAATGCAAAATACAGATAACATTGTATTTTTAATTGATGACTGCCGAATCAACAACTTAGTGGTATTGCCGCCATCGGTAAATATGTCGTTTTACCAATTCTATGCCAGTGATGTAAACACCATTATTTATGGTTTAGGTGCAATTAAAGGTGTCGGCGAACAGGCCATGCAATCCGTGATTGATTCACGCGAGCAAGATGGTCCTTTTAAAGATTTATTTGATTTCTGCCACCGTGTAGATTTGAAAAAAATCAATAAAAGAACATTGGAAGCATTGATTCGTGCTGGCGCACTGGACTGCTTGGGAATTGAACGCTCAAGTTTAATGGCTCAACTTCCAGAAGCTGTCCAAGCCGCTGAACAGGCACGTTCAAATCGTGAAACGGGCATTATGGACTTATTTGGTGAAGTTGAAGAGGTTCAACGTAAGCCAGCTAAACCTGTAAAACCGTGGTCTGATGAAGTGCGTCTAAAAGGCGAAAAAGACACATTGGGTTTATATCTGACAGGTCATCCAATTGATGTCTATCGTGCAGAGTTAAAATCATTTATTCCAAATAAAATTAATGAATTAACCCCTACTCGTCGTGGTGTAACTACTGTTTTCGCAGGTTTAGTGGTCGATATTGCCAATTTCCCGAATCGGATGATGATTACCCTTGATGACGGCACAGCACGTATCGAAGTCTCTGCGAATCATGAACGCTTCCAACGCTTTAAAGACATTATTCAAAATGAAAAAGTGGTGGTGATTGAAGGTGAAATTTATGAACGTGAAGGTTTTGACCGCCCTATGGGGCGTTTGACCAAAGCATTTACCCTCAATGAAATTCGACAAAAGCGTGCCAATAGCATTGCCATAACACTGAATACTGAAGTGATGACGAAAACTTTAGCCTCGGATATTCAAAAGATCTTACTGCCCTTCTGTAATGTCGATATGTGTCAACATATCCCAATGCAGATTCAGTTAGATTATGACTATGCCACGGCTGAGTTACATTTAGGTCAACAATGGAAAGTTGCCCCATTGGATGAGTTACTTTCCAAATTACGTGATTACTTTGGTAAAGAATCTATTCATATTGAATACCAAGTCAAATCTAAAGCGGCAAAAGCCGTGGATCATCGTGGACTTGCCCAACCGACTCAAGTTGCACCACCGCCAGAAAATATGAGTATGGATGATGCAATGGATGACTATATGGCAGATGCAGGCCAATTCTCCTAACCTCCCTATTTGAATTTAAAGCTTAATATTTTGGAATATTCATGGATATTTTCGACAATGCTGTGATTTCACAGCATTTAAGTCATGTACGTATTGTCATGGTCAATACGACACTTCCTGCCAATATCGGAAGTGCTCTACGTGCAATGAAAACAATGGGCTTAACTAAACTTGTGCTCGTTGCGCCTAAAACCTACCCTCACCCAGATATAGATGCGTTGGCAGCTGGTGCGGCAGATCTGATTGAGCACATAGAAATTGTCGACAGCTTAGAAAATGCCATTAAAGATTGTCATATTGTATTTGGAACAAGTGCGCGTAGTCGCACTATTCCGTGGCCTTTGCTTGACGCACGCCCTGCAGCGCAAAAATCAATGCAGGCTGTTATCCAACACCAACAAGAAATCGCTATTGTCTTCGGTCGTGAAGATCGCGGTTTAACCAATGAAGAGCTTGCTCTGGCAAACTTTCACGTCACCGTACCTGTGAATAGTGATTATGGTGTGTTAAATGTCGCTCAAGCAATTCAGGTACTGTGCTATGAAATGCGTATGGCAACATTAGAACTGGCTGATAAGAAACTGGATACTGAAGCAGTGATGCGTGTAACAGATTCAGAAGATATGCATTGGGATGAACCTTTGGTCACACATGAGCAAATGGAACAGTTTTATCCGCATATCGAAAAAATGTTGGCTGATATCGAATTTTTAGACCCTAAAAACCCGCGTTTACTGCCTTTACGCTTGCGTCGATTATTTGGGCGTATACAATTAGATAAGATGGAATATCATTTATTAAGAGGCATTTTTAGTCGAGTTCAAGCCTTAAATAATGGTACATGGAAAAAGTCAAAAGATGAGGATCAAAACTAATGCTAAAACAGCTTAAAGAAGATATCCAAGCTGTATTTGCGCGAGATCCTGCTGCGCGTAATACATTTGAAGTTTTAACCACATATCCTGGGATACATGCATTAATGATGCATCGTGTTGCCCATGAATTATGGGAAAAAGATTGCAAAACTTCAGCGCGCATTTTGTCTTCTTTTAGTCGTTTTGCAACAGGTATTGAGATTCACCCTGGCGCTAAAATAGGTAAACGCTTTTTTATCGATCATGGCATGGGTGTGGTGATTGGTGAGACAGCAGAAATTGGTGATGATGTCACCTTGTATCATGGGGTGACTTTAGGCGGCACGACATGGAATAAAGGTAAACGTCATCCGACTTTAGCAGATGGTGTTGTAGTAGGTGCTGGTGCAAAAATCCTAGGTCCTTTTGTGGTCGGTAAAAATGCCAAAGTAGGCTCAAATGCTGTTGTAACTAAAGCTGTACCTGATGGCGTCACTGCGGTAGGCAACCCTGCTCGCTTTATTAGCAAAGATAAAGAAATCGTCACTACACCAGAACCAAGTTGTCCAGAAGAAATGAGCAGTGGCATTGAAAACACAGAATTTCAAGCCTATGCAGCCGTACCAGAACAATCCGACCCTATGCTGGACGGCATGCGTGTTCTGTTAGATCGTTTGGAACAAAATGAAAAACGCATCAATAGTTTGTGCCAGCGTTTATCACTTTTAGACCCAACGTTCAATTTACAGCACAATATTGAACAGCCTTTGAGTGATGATGAAATCAAAATTATTGAAGAAGTTAGACGTGAATGTGCAGCACAAAACCACTCATCGAAAGCATAAGGTTGCTTAATACTTCACAAAATGAAGTGTCAATAGACTGTAATGTATAATTTTTAATAATACGAACCAAATCAAGTTGCATGTTCAGACGTCTTTTCATAGACTGATGCGCATGCACGTTTTTTAATATAAATTAATGGAAGAAACACATGACGATTAAGCCTTTGGCATATGCATTGCTCGCAACATCATTACTTACTGCGTGTTCAACAACACCCACCAAGCAACAAAATAAAATAGATGCAAACGAGCCTTTTATTTACACTGAGCCTGAATTGTCTCCTCCGTTCTATGCATTAAACCCTTTCGATTACTCGCAACCGCCTGTTTTTGAATTAGAGTTAAAAAAAGCATCGGCTCAACCTGTAAACAAACTCGAAGTTACTGATCCTGCAAATCCAAGCCAAAAAATCATTTTAGATACCAATAAATTGATTGTACCTACAGTAAATAGCTCACAACGTGCTATGAAATATGCAGTACTTGCTGGAAACAATGAAATTGACATCACTGCAATTGATGATTTCTTACAAATGGTTGAAGGCAAAGCACGTCATTACCCACCACAATTTAGTGATCGTAAAGAACGTAAAGGCTTTGAAGCTAAGTTGAAAGAAGTCTCTACTCAGCTTGACCAATTAGCTGCAGCACCAAATGCTTCTTTTGATATTTTGATTCGTGCATTTAAAGCCAGTGTTTTGGGACGTAACCTTGACCTAGGTTCTTCTTATACCACCAAGTCATTAGAGTATGCTCAACGTATTCTTAAAATCAACAAAGATGATGCTGAAGCAAACTTGTGGTTTGGTTTCTCTTTATCTGAGGGTGGCGGTCAAAAAGAAGCGATCCCATATTTAGATAAAGCCATCAAACAAGGTGTTCAAGAAGCCTATTTATCTTCTGCAAACAACTTTATTGGTATGGAGCAAAAGAAAAATGCGATCCAAACCTTGAAAAACTATAAAGTGAAATACCCAGAAGAAGCTGAAGTTGCAGATCGCTTAATTCAAGAAATTGAAAAGCAAGGTCGTTACAACGTTTGGCAGGTTTTGAAAAACCCAGCTCTAGCAAAATAAATTTATAAATTTTTGAAAAAAATAGGCTGAACATTCAGTCTATTTTTTTGTTTATAAATTGAATAAAACTAACGTATGATTCAGACAAAGATTGATCTAGTTAATGATTATGCAATACTCAAAAAACAATATTTTGCTTTGTGCTTTAGCAATGAGCCCATTGATTTTATCTGGATGCCAAGTTGTCAGTGTAAAAAATCAAAAGGTGAATGTAACCATTACCAATGAACGTGACAGCATTTTGACCCGTTCAAAAATGAGTGAAGCCAGCTTAAATGTCTTGTCGATGACTGGACGAGAAGCCAAATCTTGTACAGATGAACCCGAAAAATGTGTGGCAGATTTAGCTGAAATCCCACAGATTCAAGATGAACAACTGCTTTCGACCGCAAGTGAAATTTACTTAACCAAAGCAATCAATCTTGGCGACTCATCAGATTGTAAAGTCAGTCTTTTTTCTAAGCATCAATCCACTGACAAACAACAAGCCTCGCAGAAAAACTATGAGCAATGTTTAGATCAGCAAATGGTGATGTTAGATAACAGCATCCGCTATAGTTATGCCTATTTATTTAAAACTGAACGCCAACCTCAAGACCGTATTTTTAATAACCGACAAGTTCAGATACGTGACTTTTATAATCAAGCCTTAGCTAAACTGATTTCGACATATGCCGTAAGAAATAAAAACCAAAAAGTAGCAAAACAAATTAAAGTTGGCAAAAGCACTTATCGCATTAACTTTAATGGTTACCCTGCACTGGCTCAGATTGAACTAGAGGATCTTGTTTCAAGCTATAATTTAAACTTTTCAGGTTTACGTTCGATCAACCGTAGAGACGGTTTCGGTGCAGAATTTGTCGCAATTTTACCCAACACGACAGCACCTGAAGAAAACAAATATATTGTGAATCCATTTGATTATAAATACAAAAATGGCATGAATCCCAATATTCATCAACCACGTTATTTATCGGTTAGTATTGCAGCACAACCTGAAAATGCAAATGAATCACTACAAAACATCTTACACAACCCAAACTTTCAACTGAATGTTTATGATCCTTATAGCATTGAAAATTTAAAAATTGGTGGCAAACAATACCCGCTTGCTGCAAACTTTTCAGCTCCCTATGGTCTATGGCTGGCTCAAAATAACTTAGGTATTGCGGCTTATCTTAGCTTAATCGATCGTGATCAAAGCCTGACCATGCCTCATTTATATATGCTTGAACCGTACAACCCGAATAAAAAAGTGATTGTTTTGGTACACGGTTTAGCCAGTAGCCCTGAAGCTTGGATTCGTTTAACCAATGATATTATGGGCGACAATGTATTGCGTGAGCACTATCAAGTTTGGCAGGTTTTTTATTCAACCAATATGCCAATATTAGAAAGCCGTTTTCAGATCAATGCTATCATTAATCAAGGTTTTGCTTCAATTAATCAAAATTCTGCTTCTGCTAAAGATGCCGTGTTGATTGGGCATAGTATGGGCGGGATTATTGCGCGCTTATTAGTCAGTGATGCCAATCTGACACAACCAGCCTTAAAGATGTTGAACAATCGTAAATTTGATAAATTTAAAGATGATCCAATGTTCAAATCGCGCTTGACTATTCAATCTGTGCCTAATTTTGATCGTGCTATTTTTATTTCAGCACCACATCGTGGTACTGCATTTGCTGATCGCTGGTTCACTTTGGCTGCTCGTCGAATTATTAAGCTGCCAGGCGCCTTCTTGGGAGCTTTAGCTGACTCTATAGATGATCGTGATTTAAATGCAAAAAACTTTTTAAAAGATGTTGGGCATGGACTGATTCAAAATGGTCCAAGTGACTTAAGCCATAGCTCAAACTTCACCAAATTGACTGAAAACGTTATGCCAAAGAAAGACATGATCTATCATTCAATTATGGGGAATATCACCAATAGCACTGATCCTAACGTCATGACGGATGGAATCGTTCCATATACCAGCTCACATTTAGACGGCGCAGTATCTGAGAAAATTATCAAGGGTGGCCATTCAATCCAAGAGACACCTGAAGCCGTATTGGAACTTAGACGGATTTTAAGATTACATTTGACTGAGCTTGGGCTTTATAAACCTTAAACTCAGCGTCCAAGCACATAAAAATGCCAGTCAATCTTAAATTGGCTGGCATAGGATTATTGGTTTTATAAAAATCTAAGGTCTTATCCGAATCAGTGAATAACTTATTTATAAATCAGTGGTTCCTGCAAAAAGCGCGATTACATCTGCTTCGGTTAGTTTTTTTGTCTCATTGTTAAAAGCATAAAACTCAGGCTTATTGTCTATAAAAATTTCCATATCGAATTTTATATCTTGAGGCTGTTGATCCAATGCAAATGCATTGATATTGCAATAACTCTGGTCTTTAGTCCGCCAAAATAAATTTGTGCCACAGCAGTTACAAAAGCCTCGCTCGCCCCAATCAGAAGAATTATAAATACTTAAGTGCTCATCTTGAGTAAACTGTAAACTGCCCTGTTCGACATCAATCGTCATAATTACACCGCTCGTTTGTCTTCTGCAAATTGAACAATGACACGCATGAACATCATGATTTTTTAATTCAACCGTAAAAGTTGTTGCCCCACAAACACATTGCCCTTTCATAATGATTTCCTTGTTTTATAAATTTTCCACAAAGATACTACGATGATGTAGTGAAATTATAGTGAAACAGATATTTTTTATCATATCCATGTTTTTTAATTGAAAAGCGAAATGATTCACTCTAAATTAGTCAATACAACAATTTAAATATAATATTTGGAAAAGTATGCGTTATAAAATTATAGATGTTTATCAGCTCCAAAATATTCAACGGTATATTGCAAAGTGCCTAAAGACACAATCACCTCAATTCATTGTGATTGAAAGTGATCAAACCTTATGTAAAGAGCTCGATATTATTGATGTCGACTTACAAGCATCGATTGCCACGTGGGCAACGGGTGAAAGAATTGATTTAAAAATCATTCATCAATCCAACCATATTGAAAAATTCTACGATTTTGAACATTAAAAAGATCAACTCAATCGTTCAAATTCAATAAAAAGTTTGACAGTAAATCCCCCAACATCATATTTTACTTTAAGTTCTCTTTTAGAACCCTATATAAAGGATAAATATATGAAACACCCAAAAGAAATGACAGGGCTTGAATTTCTACAAGCAATGGTTGCTGGACAAATTCCTAGAGCATCGATTAGTGAAACCATCCCGATGGATTTACATGAAATTTCGCATGGTCATGCAAGTTTTAAAGTCAAAGCGGACCAACGTCATTTAAATCCTTTAGGCGGCGTACATGGCGGTTTTGCAGCAACAGTTTTAGACTCAGCAACAGGTTGTGCAGTACATACCACCCTAGAAGCAGGCGTAGGTTATGGCACCATCGATTTAAATGTAAAAATGTGCCGCCCTGTACCTCAAAATAAGCAATTATTTGCTATTGGACAGTTGATTAATTTAAGTAAAAGTCTTGCCATTTCTGAAGGGAAATTGGTCGATGAAGATGGCAAATTATATGCACATGCAACAGCGACCTGTATGATTATTCGTACATAATTGACTGCTTAGAGTGCTATTTATATTGAATAGCACTTATTCAGCATTAGCCTTCGGTTCATCAACATACATCTTACCCATCTTCAACTGTTTTAGGCTCTCATCCCATTCCAAATTACGCTTACAATTGATTGCTTCTGCACGGCTAATTTCTGCCATGTTTTGCCCACAATATCCCCCACCAACTTCGACTTGAACGATAGCTTTGGCTTGATTATTGATAATCTGATAAGAAAATACCGCACTGTTAAAAATTTCTTGTATGGTTTTATGATCTTTAGATTGGTAGATCACCAGCTGATCTCCCCCATGCCCTCTAAATACACCATCTTCAACACACCGAATTGAGTCAGGTTCATAAATATATTCTGGCTGATCATCCCCAATTAAATCCACAACCGTAACAACATCTTTCATATCAACCGCTACAGCTTGCTTACAATGTTTCTGTGCATCTTTTACCTGCTGTATAAGCTCATCAGGATAATTTAACGCTTTAGATTTATGCTCTATTTTTGCTTCAGTAACAGTCGTAGGAATTTCGACTTCAACTTCACTGCTTGACTTTCCTGAATCAGCTTTTGCACGATCAACTTTGTCATTATTATCTGCTGCAATCGCTACTTTTTTCGTAGACTCCGCTGGAGCTGCATTCTGAGAATTTTGTTGAGAACAAGCGCTTAAGAAAACAAGCACTGATAAACTCAAAATATTGACAATGTTCAAAATATTTTCCTAAATATAAACTAAGGTTTCTTAATAAAATAAATACTTAAAGTTATGAAATTTAAATATAAAAATGAAATCAGCAAATCCATAAAAGACCGAATAATAACGATTTCTATGCTGATCTAGATTCACCTTTAAAGTTTTGACAAATTTACTTTCGCATTTTGCTCAAAATTTTTTCTAAAATATTCAGTCTGATACAAAGGTTGCATGTGAAAAAAATGCTGTAAAACTTCTGCTCTTTTGACTTTATAGATTTCAGCATCAACCCACGCGTATTCTTGTTGAATTTGCTGTTCATATTCTGCAAAACGTTCAACTGGACTAGCTAAAATAGCCAAATCGATATCAAGTAAATAATTTAAATCATGCTGTTTAGACGGCTGATGCTTTTGTGTTGCAATGATCCATTGAGAAACTTTGTCTAAGACCGATTGCGTTAAAATACCCACACAATGCTTGTGCATTAATTGAGCACTTTGTTGCTCATTATCTTTTGCTTGTGGATTATAAACGGCATCATGAAACCAAATTGCCAACTCAACAGCAACAGGATCATTCAATTGCGCTTTTACTTGGTGAAATAACTCAAGGCATTCGACAATATGTTGAACCGTATGATAATGACGTTGTGGCTCAGTATAAGCAGCAACAAGCAACTGCTGTAAAAAAATACACTGCTCTGTTTCGATTTCTATCTGATTCGCAAATTCAGCCCAATATTGATTGAATGGTTTGAGGTAATTTTCTGTTTTAGCTATGATCATATTTATAGAACATCTAAGACTTTATATATTAATACAACACTTTTGGCTGTTATCCCATGATCAATAAATCAAAATTTTTAGCCCCTTCTCATTTAGACAAATTTGCTTGTTATAAACACGCTGACTATTTTCAAGATCTCATTGATATTGAATGGCGAGGTCAAATACAGTCCTCCACACAAAATAAAAGATTTAAAATCAAATATTATGGAGATATTTTTGAAGAATATCAGCTCATTTGTGGGACAGACTTTGCACCAGAACTCATCTACGCGGTAGATGTAGAAAGCAATGAAGAAATTTTACTTTTTGATGGTACGCAACATGGCTATGATCCCATGTTCTGCGATGAGTTTACACATAAACAAATCACCGAAAGACCGTTAATCCATTTTTATAAAGATCAGGACAATCAGGATCAATTCGAGATCATTTTTAGTGTCTATCACAATATAGATTATGATGAAGAACTAGATGATTTTCTCAATCAAGACGGTGAAATTGAGCTTATTTCGGGGGAAATAATTTCTGTTGAGAGATTAAAATTAGATGGCTTTGATTTTGTTCAAATCAAAGCGGTAAATTCGCTTGGTCATGAATACATTATTTTTGAAAAAGAGCTGGCTTAAAGCAAGCCAACTCTCTTTCAATACATTAAACGATTGAAATACTTAAGCAACTTGCTCATCACGCTTAAATACCAGTTCACCTTTCAATGAACTCTCGGCATCGAAATAATAACCATCAGTATTAAAGGATTTAAGATCATCCATTTTTTTCAATTGATTTTGAATGATGTATCGAGCCATTAAGCCACGCGCTTTTTTAGCATAGAAGCTAATCACTTTATATTTACCATTCTTCTGATCTAAGAATACTGGTTTAATAATATCAGCCTGAATTTTTGCTTCCTTGACCGATTTATAGTATTCATCAGAAGCAATATTGACCAATAACGTTGAGCCGCTTTGTTGCAAATCCTGATTGATCAAATCGGTAATTCGATCCCCCCAAAACTCATAAAGATTATGACCACGGGTATTGGCAAGTTTTATTCCCATTTCCAAACGATACGGCATCATTAAATCAAGAGGACGTAATAAGCCATATAGACCGGATAAGCTGCGTAAATGATCTTGCGCAAAATTGAGATCGTCTTGCGACAAACTATAAGCATCCAGACCTGTATAAACATCGCCTTTAAATGCAAAAATTGCTTGTCGCGCGTTGGCAAAACTAAAGTCAGCATTCCAGTCACGAAAACGCTCCGCATTGAGATTGGCAATTTTTTCACTGACACTCATCAAACTGGCAATATCTGAAGCGGAGAGTTTACGACTTAGGTCTATAAGCTGTTGAGATTGATCCAGCAGTCTTGGTAGAGTGTGCGTATCGGTCGGGAGTGCTGACTGGTAATCGAGTGTCTTAGCAGGGGAAATTAAGGCGAGCATGGTCTTCCTGATCAAAAAATAACTAATCAAACTATAACAGTCGGGATATTTTAATTCCAATTCATGTTTTCTGTGAACAGAATCGGTAAACTATCGCACTTCCCTGCTTATGATCGTTTAAATTATGTCCGAACAACTGTTCATTCAAGGTTCGGTTGGCAAAATTGAAGTTTTTGTTGACTATCCTGTGGGCGAAGTAAAAGGTTTTGCTGTCGTTTGTCATCCTCACCCACTGCAAGGTGGTACACCTCAACATAAAGTTCCTGCTTTACTTGCACAAATCCTCTCTGAACAGGGTTGTGTGGTCTATCGCCCAAGTTTTCGCGGTTCTGGACAAAGCGATGGAATCCATGATGAAGGCTTTGCTGAAACTGAAGATATTCTAGAGGTCATTAGACACGTTAGACAATTACACAAAAGTCTACCTTTCTATGTTGGCGGTTTTAGTTTTGGTGCACATGTAATGGCAAAAGCCTATCATGCGCTCCCTGATGAAATTAAACCGCAACAAGTGATCTTATGTGGTTTACCAACATCCACTGTAGATGGTCTACGTCATTATGTTACCCCAGCAATTAAAGGCGATATCCTGTTTGTACACGGTGAAGCAGATCCGACGACTAAACTCTCTGATTTGCTTGAATGGGCGAAACCACAACGTCATTTGATCACCGTATTGCCAGGTGCAAACCATTTCTTTACAGGTTATTTAAAGCAGTTAAGAATCGCAATTTCGCGTTTTCTTCTTGTGCCATAAATCTGAATTTAAAAAATTTAGGATAAATAAGGTGAGTGATTCACTTTATTTATCCGTTCACATCATCCCAACTCAAACCAAATTTCGCCAAATACTTTTTCACGCGATCGCTGTCGTTGGTGGTTTGTCTTTGCTCGCGAGATACAGAAAATAAACGCCGTCCAGCATCGGCCATGGATTTCGATTTTTGGCAAACATCAATCACCCCCTGCAATTGAATACGATCAAATTCATCAATCTGCGCCACTTGTTCAGCACTTAAAATTTTCATCAGTGACGATTGGGTTAAAGCCTCTTTATTTTCAGCAATATTCCAAATTTGTTGTAGTCGGCCAATCTCAGCATTTACTTCATGTAAACCAATACGCTCACCATTGGCTAAAGTCGCCATACGTGTCACGCTTGCAGTTAAATCACGAAAATTCCCTTGCCAACTGGCGTCTAAAGATTGCGCAAATTTTAAATATTTTTCTAAGGCATCGGTATGAAAACGTAACTGCCGTTGATGCGCAACAGCAAAACGCTGTAACTCAAAGGTGATGTTCGGTTCAATATCTTCCACACGATCTTTTAAGCTCGGTAAAAAGAAGGTCCATGTATTTAAGCGAGCCCATAGATCTTCACGGAACCGCCCTGCACGGACTTCCTCACGTAAATCTCGATTGGTTCCAGCAATCAACTGAAAGTCAGCCTGAACCTCTTTATCAATTCCTACAGGAAAGAATGACTTATCCTCCAAGGCCTTGAGCAACATGGCTTGCTCATCCAACCCTAGCTCGCCGATTTCATCGAGAAATAAAATGCCATTATCCGCACTTTTTAAATAACCAGTACGTGCTGCAATAGCACCTGTAAATGCACCTTTACTATGACCAAATAATGTCGACATCGCACTATCACCAACCAGCGTTGCGCAGTTCACATCAATAAAGCGCCCAGAAAGATGAAATTTTTCCTTTTTCAATTGATAAATTTGCTTAGCTAAATGCGACTTACCGACCCCTGTTGCACCCATAATCAAAATTGGCGCACTTGAGCGTGTTGCAACCAGTTCTACTTCTTGAATCATTTGATTAAAGTTTTGGTTCTTCGTGGCAATATTGGCTTTTAACTGCTGCCAATTTTCAGATTGTTCATGTTCAAACCGCTGGGTTAATGCTGCATATCGAGATAAATCTAAATCTATAATACGATATTCACCCTCAGGTTGTTGTTTACCTGTAGGTGCACTTTGAATGAGTTTGGCTGGTAAATAATGCGCATCAATTAATAAATACCAACATATTTGCGCAACATGCGTACCTGTGGTGATATGTAATAGATAATGATTGTTCTCAGTATCAAAAGAATATGATTTTACAAAGTCATATAATGCACCATACATATCCGAAAAATCCCAGGGATCACGGATATTCATCTTATGGCCAGTAATTTGGGTTTGCGGTGAAATTTCTAAAGCATCTTGTCGCAAATGATCAATTAAGCTGACATTTCGGCGATCATGTAATAAAACCAGCTCATCAACCACTAAATCTTCATGCATCAACAAACTCATGGTGGGACGCCAGCGTTGCCAGCGATCAAGTTTTTTCCCTTGATCTAAAGTTGAACCCACAAAACCAATCACGACTGTTTTTTTAAATTTTTGCATATTTCTATAAATCTATAAAATTTTATATATCTTGCTTAAAGCATAGTTTTATTTTGTCAAAAATCAAATACTGTTTATACCGTCATTTTTTAATATTTTAAAAATCTCAGTTTCTTTTTTGAATATAATGCGACTATACTATTGATGTACAAAGCTTTTACTCACTTCTCCCATCACTGTCTGATTCGACACTTTTTTTGATGGAATCCACTCTGCTTTGTTGTAAAAACAATCATAGAAAACATTTTAAATATTCAATAGGTTTTAATTCCTCATGTTACAGTTTACATTCTTAGGGACATCCTCTGGTGTGCCTACATTAACACGCAATGTGTCAGGTTTAGCGATTCATTATTGCAAAAGCAAAGACTGGATATTGCTTGATGCAGGCGAAGGTACACAGCATCGTATTCAACAAGCAAAACTCTCTTTACAACATTTAAAAGCCATTTGCATTACGCATGTACACGGCGATCATTGTTATGGCTTGATGGGTTTACTGGCAAGCGCTGGTATGAATGCACGTAAAGATCCAATCACGCTGATTGCACCCAAAGAAATTCAGCAATGGTTTGAAGCAACCTGTCAATTCACTGAACTTTTCCTGCCTTATCCAATACATTTTATCGATGTAAATACATTGACGAGTCCATTGCAATTGGATGAGCATATTTCTATTGACGTTCATCACTTACACCACCGTGTGACAAGTTATGCTTATGGTTTTAAAGCGACACAAACTCAGCGCAAACTGAATGTTGACGTTTTAAATCAACTCAAAATTCCGAAAGGTAAACTCTGGGGCGATCTACAACAAGGTCAAAATATTGAGTGGAATGGGCAGTCCATCTTAAGTCAAGATGTTCTCATTCAAAACACTCAAAGTGTTTACGCCATTGTCGGTGGAGATAACGACCAGCCAGAATTACTATCCAACGCTTGTCAGGATGCGGCACTACTGATTCATGAAACCACCTATACCCAAGCTGTATTGGATAAAGTAGGCGCAGGTCCAATGCACAGTTCTGCGAAAATGGTCGCTGTGTTTGCCGAATCGATTCAGCTATCCAATTTAATTGCAACGCATCTCAGTGCCCGTTACCACGATGCACAAGGTGTGCAGACCATTGGTGATGAAATTGCCCAGTACTATCATGGCAATTTTTATATTGCTGATGATTTTGATCAGTATGAATTAAATATGTACGGCGAATTAACACAGCTTCGCACTGGGAAACCTTGGGAAAAGTAATTGTCCCAAGGTTTTAAAATAAATAATTATTTTAAATCCGCATTGAATTTAAAAACATCCTCTGCTACTTTAATCATTCAACTCAAAACCAAAGACAGGTGTCAGTCTGTAAAACGCAAATCATGTCTATACAAGTTATTGTTGACGATAACAATCTTGCTTTAGAGAAACTAAGAGTCAAAAAGTACTATTTAGAAACTAACCACTGGTATAAGAAATGCCAGAACTATCATGAAAAACCGCCAAGTAAAAGTCGTAAAAAAAGCGAACTGAAACTTTTACATGGGCATAGTCAAATCCTAGAAGATGATCCTCTCGCACTGAGGTTAAAAATTCATATCGAAGAACATTATCAACCAACTGATGATAATACGATATGGGATATGAACAAAAATTAAGATTCACAAATTTCATCAAATCTAGCATGGGAGAAGAAATTCTCCCAAGCTAGATTTGATACTATAATCTGTAACATGATAGATATCCTGAATAATAACAATGCATACTTGGTTTGCTTTCCTCTTATTTCCTTTACTAATTTTTGTATTCTTATTTTTCTTCTATGTCATTTTTTTACTTTCACTCACTTTGGGTTGCAGTTTCCAGCAAGAAAATATCCCAACCTGCTCAAAAATTTATTATTTTTCAATTATATCAATATTCCCAATAGCTATTTGGCTTGGCTATTTTACAACTAAATTTGCACCACATTGTGGAAGATATTTCCTTAGTAGTATTTATAGCCTAATATTTTCAATCACTTTATTTGCATATTTACAAGGCTCTAAAGTAAGCCTCATCTTTTCAATTGGTTTTAGCCTCCTTTTCTTATTATGTTTAGGAATTGGTTGTTTTATATTTTGTTTAAAATATAAAAATAGATAAATTACTATCTAAAATAATACTTAAATTTGCATATTTTTTTTAAAATGCACATTTAAAATAAAATATAAATTTATCTATTTATTATAAATCAATATCTTATAAAATAAAATCAATTAAAAAACAAAGTTGGCACACTCTCTGCAATATATAGAGCATACATCATGAGATGTATATAAATATCACCTGCCTGCAACCGCTTGGCAGGCAGGTTTTGAAAAGGATCAAAGCAATGACAATGTTAGTCGCAGAACAAATCGAAAAACAAACTTCCTTAGCACAGGAACGTACTTATAACGTAATTCAGGATGCTAAAGGTGTTCCTATAAAAATGTGGACCAAAGGTGTCCCTGTTGATGAGAAATCAAAAGACCAATTATTAAAAACAGCACAAATGCCTTTTATTTATAAATGGATGGCAGTAATGCCAGATGTACATGTAGGAATCGGAGCAACGATTGGAAGTGTAATTCCAACCAAAGGCGCAATCATCCCTGCTGCGGTCGGTGTAGATATTGGCTGTGGAATGATGGCTGCACGTACTTCGCTAAGCGCATCAGATTTACCAGATAACTTATACGCACTGCGTACCGAACTTGAACGTTTAATTCCGCATGGTATGACCAAAGGTCGTGGTCGTCGTGACCGAGGTTCATGGGATACACCTACTGCACGTGTTGATCAGGCTTGGGCTGAGTTGGTGACTGATTTTGAATATATCTGTGCCAAGCATCCCCGTTTGAAAAATACCAACAACCATAAACAGTTGGGTACTTTGGGAACAGGCAACCATTTTGTTGAAGTCTGTTTAGATGAGCATCAACAAGTATGGATTATGTTGCACTCAGGATCTCGTGGTGTAGGAAATGCAATTGGTAACCACTTCATTGAGCTTGCACTTAAAGATATGCAAAAGCACTTTATTAATCTGCCTGATAAAGATTTAGCTTATTTAGTGGAAGGGACTGAACACTTTGATGATTATTGGTTTGCAGTGGGTTGGGCACAACGATTTGCCATGAAAAACCGTGAGTTAATGATGGAAGCTGCGGTTCAAGCTTTACGAATCATCATCAACAAACCATTTAATGCCAAAGTAGAGGCTGTAAACTGCCACCATAATTATGTTGATAAAGAAGAACACTTTGGTCAGGAAGTGCTGGTAACACGTAAAGGTGCTGTACGTGCCCGTTTGGGTGAGTATGGAATTATTCCGGGTTCAATGGGTGCCAAGTCTTTTATTGTCAAAGGTAAGGGAAATCAGGAGTCTTTCTGTTCGTGTTCGCATGGGGCTGGTCGTGTACATAGCCGTACTGCAGCGAAAAAGTTGTTTACTGTGGAAGATCAGATTGAACAAACCAAAGGTGTGGAATGCCGTAAAGATGCAGCCGTGATTGATGAAATCCCTTCTGCCTATAAGCCTATTGAAGATGTGATGAAAGCACAAAGTGATTTGGTGGAAGTGGTTTATACCTTAAGTCAGGTTGTTTGTGTAAAAGGTTAGTTGATGCATAAATTAGGGAGTTTAGATTGTAAAATCTAAACAATGCTATTGGGCTTTAGCTTGGAGCCATGAATGTTCAATTTGGGATGATTCATTGGATTATTCTTATTTAGAATTTTGTAATTATGATCAACCTGCAGATGATGATTATAATTTCATGACCACTTGGCATGAAAATCAAACTTTATAAGACGTTATAGAATTTGCCGAATCAATCCCAGTTGATACACTACCCCAGCAAACTTTATATGAAATCGTTGTGTTAAATATTTATTGACTATTAAAAGCGATAAGGAAAATAAAATGAAACTTGCAGAAGCACTCTTATTACGAAGCGATCAACAAAAGAAACTCGCTTCATTAAAACAACGTATCAATGCGAACGTATTGGTACAAGATGGTGATGAGCCATCCGAGGATCCAAACGAGTTATTAAAGCAAGTATTTGCATTAACTCAAGAATCCCAAAAACTTGTTTATGCCATTCATCAAACCAATGCTTTGGCAAAATTAACGGATGGTCGTTCATTATTGGCTTTACTTAATCAACGTGATGAGCTTGTCGAGCGCCATAAAATTTTAACCTCAGCCATCAGCAACACACAACGTGAGCCTGACCGCTATAGTACACGTGAAATCAAATGGCATAAGGTCATTCCAGTATCATCCTTGCAAAAACAATCCGATGATATTAGTGCCAAATTACGCGACTTGAATGTATTGATACAAGCCACCAATTGGCAAGTTGATTTACTTGACGTTTAAAGCCATCATTTAAAAGTTTTGATAGGGCTTACCCTATCAGATCTCGAAATATATTGGGCGAGTACAAGATCTAAGGCTGTATAGATTGAAATAAAAGTCAGCATCATTTTTGGGTAATGACAGCGAAGCGGATTTAGAGCGGAAACTCACCAATCAAATCCATCACCTTTCATCACTTAAACCATTGTGAATCAGAGTGACTATTCACACTGTATTACCACGTACTGACAATATATTTCACCTTTTCTCAAGTGATTCGTCATTTGAGAAAACCCGAACATACTGGGCGAGTGCAAGATCCCCTACCTCCACAACATAGGATTGAAAATAAGGTGTAGTGGCTTGATGAGCGAGCGGGTTAGCTTAAAACTTTAAGCACATATCAACCCATCACTACGTACAAGGCAAACCTTTGTGAGAGCAAAGTTACAATGCACTAAGCATCACCATGCACTGACAGTATGTTCACCCCTTTTAGGAATTTTAATGAATTACCCTTGTTCTTGTTGTCATCATTACACTAGAGATCAACCTTTGGGTAATTTTGACTTTGAGATTTGTCCAGTTTGTTCTTGGGAAGATGATCCTGTACAAAATATTCACCCAAATTCAAAAAGTGGTGCAAATGCAATCTCATTAGCAGAGGCACAAGATAATTATCAACAATATGGTGTAAGTGAATTACGGTTTTTAAAACATGTTCGAAAACCGAATGATTTAGAAAGCAATGATGAAAAACAAAATGAACACATTAGTAAAAAATAAAGCTATCCAAATTGATGGCTCACAAGGCGAAGGTGGAGGGCAAATTTTACGAACTGCCCTTTCACTGTCTATGTTAACGGGTATTCCATTTGAGCTTGTGAATATTCGAGCAGGGCGTCAAAAGCCGGGCTTAATGCGACAGCATTTGGTCTGTGTACAAGCATCACAACGCATCAGTAATGCCATTGTGGAAGGTGCTGAACTACATTCACAAAAATTATATTTTCAACCCCAACAAGTTCAAGCGGGTAAATATGATTTTCATATTGGTTCAGCGGGTAGCACAGTACTGGTTTTACAAACACTACTACCTGCACTGATGATGCAAAATGAAGTCAGCCAAATCAGTATCCACGGCGGAACACATAATCCAATGGCACCGACTGCAGATTTTATAGAATCTTGCTTTCTACCTGCTATTCATAAACTTGGAATAAAGGTTGATTTTGAATGCGAACGTGCTGGTTTCTTTCCAATTGGTGCGGGTCAAATCAATATTACAACTTATCCTTGGATAGATAAGCTTGAATATTCAGTATTAGATAAAGGCAAATTACTGGAAATACATGGCTATGCCGCTGCCTTAAATATTCAACAGAATATTGCTGATCGTGAACTGGAAGTATTACATAACAAATTGAGCTTAAGCCAACGTAACAGACTAAACTTTCAAGGGATTAGCCAAGGGAATACAGCTTTTGTGGTGTTAAATTACCAACACCATCAACAAGTATTTTCTGTGTTAGGTGAAATGAAAAAAAGTGCAGAAAAAGTAGCGCATGATTTAGCCAAAGAAGTTAAATCCTTTTTAGCTTGCGATGCTGTGGCTGACGAATATCTAGCAGACCAACTTTTATTACCTTTAGCTTTAGGTAAAGGTGGTGAGTTTACTGCTCAAGTTGTCAGTGAACACACCTCGACACAAGCTGAAATGATTCAAAAATTCTTAGATTGTGAAATTCACTTTGAAGCAATCAATGATATTTTTAAGGTGAGTGTCATCACATAAGCTTCAGCTATGCTAAATCCAGTTTACAAGCTCATCAATTGCTTATCTTTATGTGCCAATTCATTTTAAATTTCATACTTATTGGCACATTATGTAAATAAATGACCCAACTATTCATTATATAATCAACGCCTTAAATAAGTATGATTTTTAAAGTAGAAAATATCCACTTAAGGAATAAGGGAAATGATGAGAGTTTTATTGGGGACAGCATATATCGCATTTTTAACATCGGCAGCTTTTGCGGAAGATATCGTGGGAACCTGGCGTTATATCGATGACAAAACTGGTGAAGCAAAGGGACTGGTTAAAATTGAAAAACAAAGTAACGGTAGCTATGCGGGTACAGCATTAAAAGCAACACCACGCCCAGGCTACACTCCAAAAGAATTTTGCACCAATTGCCCTGCCCCTTATACCAACAAGCCCATTATTGGCTTACAGGTAATCTCTGGGCTAAAGACAGATGATCATGTGAGTTATACTGATGGGAAAATTATTGACCCAGTTTCTGGTAAAATCTATCGATTAAAAGGTAAAGTCAGCCCAAATGGCAAGAAACTATTTCTTCGTGGATATTTAGGTATTTCAGCAGTAGGTCGTAGTCAAACATGGTTACGTGTCGAGTAGTAGCATAATTTCATTCACAATAAAAATGACAGTTTTATCTCAATCAAACTGTCATTTCTAAACATCTATTTTTTAAATGATTTTTAAATCAGTTATTCACAGCAAGTTGATATAAAAAAGCTAAATGTGTGGCTGCATCACCTTTATCTAAATTGAGATCACTAGCACGCCCACCTAATCTCAGTGCAGGAAGATAACAATACATTTGATTATCAACTAATTTACCATATTGAGTTTGTGCCTTTGCTAAGGCTGATTTTTCTAAAAATTGCTCAATGATCTCATCATCACAAATCCAGTCATTAAAAAAATCTGTTAATGACCAAGCTGTTACCTCAATATCCGAGTTGTGCGGGTCGATAAAGGATATATCCTCATCGCCATCTTCGCTTAATAAACGATAATAAAACACCAAACCAAATGCCGAAATAGCAATGGGTAATCGGGTCATATCAGGTTGATCTTTCATTAACCATGACCAAAGCACATCTTGATAAAACTCAGGGTTAATGATCTGTAGCAAACCGTTACCATAGAAGCCAAAACCATGGTTTTGCCAAAGCTCTAAGAGCGCTTCAGGTAAATACGCTTGATATTTTTTTACAGTTTCAGGGCTTACTGTATTTCCCGCCTGATCTACTGAAAATTTATCGATAAATGCTTGTAATTGCATAGCTATCCCCTAGGCCCTGCTTATACTTTCCATTCAAATCCACTAAACGCATCATCTTCTTTTAACGTATTTTCTACAGCATTTGCCAATTGTTTAATCATACTCTGGGTTGCTATCTTCTTAAACCACGCTTGTTCTTCATCAGCATGGGCTGAAATTTCACAAGTTAACACGCCTTGATCATTTAAATGACAATTAACCCCCAAACCAATTGGATGATTTTCTACGCTGACAGCGAGATCTTCATCTGAGTGTGTTGTTTCCGCTTTAAAGCCATATTGAGACAGTTGTTTTAACAACAAAGTCGTCACATATTCCTGAGTGACATAACATACATTTTCCCCATGATTGTGACTGTTAATATGATTCTCACAGTTTGCAGTAAATTGTAATGTTCTCATTGCTTCATCCAAAAGGCTTTATAGTTGTATGGTTTTAGAATAAGCAATATAAACAAAACAGCCAAGCATTTGCTTGGCTGTTTTTAATTAATTATACAAATATTAGACAAGGACTGATTTATTCGCTGACTTGAATCTGAAGCCCCGCCTGATTGGTGAGTTCGGTAAATGTAGGGAAACTTGTTGCTACAGTTTCAGTGCCAATAATCTTAATCTCGCCAGAGTTACGTAACCCCGCCATCGAAAAACTCATTGCAATACGATGGTCATGGTGCGATTCAATTTCACCGCCAGAGAAAATAGCAGACCAGTCACCCGATTTACCTTTTCCTTCAATGATAATGCCATCATCAGTTGGCGTACAATCAATCCCCATGGTTTTTAAACCATCTGCCATCACTTGAATACGATCAGACTCTTTAACCCGTAATTCAGCAGCTCCTGTCAACACCGTTTGCCCTTCAGCACATGCAGCAGCAATAAACAAAGATGGAAACTCATCAATTGCCAACGGTACTTGATCTTCTGGCATATGAATGCCTTTCAATGTACGGGTACCACGGATACGGATATCAGCAATCGGCTCACCGCCTGCAATTCGTTCATTTTCAACAGTTAAGTCTGCACCCATTTGCTTAAGGATTTCGATTACACCTGTACGAGTTGGATTAATCCCAACAGCTTCAAGGGTAATATCTGAACCTTCAGTAATGGCAGCACCCACCATAAAGAATGCAGCAGAAGAAATATCAGAAGGTACTTGAATCTCTGTCCCAACCAACTTTCCACCACCGTGTAGTGAAATACGATTACCTTCCGTTTTCACAGCATACCCAAAAGCACGTAACATACGCTCAGTATGGTCACGGGTTGGTTCAGGTTCAGTCACAGAGGTTTCACCCTCTGCCCATAAACCTGCCAATAAAATCCCAGATTTGACTTGCGCAGATGCCATTGGCAAATCGTAGTGAATGCCTTTCAATGCTTGAGCGCCAGTGATTGAAACAGGCGGAGTACCACGTTCACCCGTGGTTTGAATTTGCGCACCCATTTCACGTAAAGGTTTTGCAATACGCTCCATTGGACGCTTAGACAAAGACGCATCACCCGTCATCACAGAGTCAAACTGTTGTGCTGAAAGCATGCCTGAAAGCAAACGCATCGACGTACCAGAATTACCCATATACAGTGCCGTTTTTGGCGCTTTTAAACCATGAATACCCACACCATGAATGGTCACTTCACCATTTTTAGGGCCTTCAATACTGACCCCCATATCGCGAAATGCTTGAAGTGTTGCTAAAGCATCTTCACCTTCAAGGAAACCTGTAACGTGGGTTGTACCTTCAGCGATTGCACCAAACATGATGGAACGATGTGACACTGACTTGTCACCCGGCACGGTAAATTTACCTTTAAATGTCTTCTCACCTGGCAAAATGGTAAATTGTTGTGTCACCTTATTTTTCTCCATCAAAGGTTTATTGGCGAGCATATGATTGAAATGCTGTCGTGCCGCTTGTGCATGTCCTAGCAATCCCATCAGGGCTTGTGAATTCTCATCTTCAATCAGTTGACGTAATGTCGCAAGTTGCGTTTCAAAACCATCAACTGCTTTCAATATGGCTGTTTTATTGGCAAAAAATATATCATGCCACATCTGCGGATCACTGGCAGCAATACGTGAGAAGTCACGAAAACCTCCAGCGGCATAACGGAAAATATCTAAGTTATCTTCACGATTTGCAAGCTGTTCGACCAGATTAAATGCCATCAGATGCGGTAAATGACTGGTATGTGCCAACACTTCATCATGTTTGTCCACATCCATACAAATGACTTCTGCTTTTGCAGCCTGCCAAAGCTGAATCAGTTTTTCAACTGCCCAATCAGCACTGCTCGGCAACGGCGTTAGAATCACTTTATGATTCACAAACAAGTCAACTTTACCTGCATGGACACCTGTATGTTCTGCACCAGCAATTGGATGACCAGGTACAAAACCTACAGGGAGATTTTCACCATAGACAGCATGTGCTGCTGCCACCACGTTCCCTTTGGTACTTCCGACATCGGTAATGATGGCGTTTTCAGAAACATAAGCTTGAATCGTTTCAAGCACTTTCTGTGTCGCGCGAACAGGCAAAGCCAGAACGATTAAATCTGCATCTTTTACCGCTTCGACAGGATCACTAAAACCCGCAGAAATAATTCCTAAAGCTTTGGCATCTTCCAGCGTTTTTTTTGAGCGTGTTGATGCAACAACATTTTCAGCAAGATGTTCGGCTGCAATCACACGGGCTAGACTTGAACCAATCAGTCCAAGTCCAATAAAAGCAACTTTTTTAAATAAAGGTTGTGACATAACGATTTTGAACTACCTATTTCACAACGACATCAAAGCACAGCAATCGGATATGAACCCAGTACACGTACTTCTTTAACCAGTGGGCGAATATCTTCAATCGCCGCTTTAACATTGTCCTGTTCCACATGACCTTCAAGATCAATAAAGAATACATAAGCCCATTTTTCAGGTAATGCAGGACGGGTTTCAATACTGGTCAAACTAATGTTGTGTTTTGCAAATGGTGCAAGAATTTCCAATAAAGCCCCTGCACGGTCATGTGCTGAAATCAGTAATGAGGTTTTATCATTACCACTTTGCGGTACCTTTTCACGACCAATCACCAAGAATCGTGTCGTATTTTCAGGATTATCTTCAATATTGCCGTGGAGAACTTCTAAGTCGTAAATACTTGCAGCCACATCAGATGCAATTGCTGCTGAATGCCATTCATTGCGAATACGACGAGCAGCCTCTGCATTTGAGCTTAAAGCTACACGTTCTACACCCGGATAATGTGCATCCAGCCACTTACGACATTGCGCAAGTGTTTGTTGATGTGCATAAATTTGTTTAATACTGTCTTTACGAGTATTTGAAGAAATCAGGAATTGGTGATGAATACGCAATTCAACTTCACCAATCACATTTAAATGCGATGCTTTAAAACAGTCTAAAGTATGGTTGACCACACCTTCAGATGAGTTCTCAACAGGAACTAAACCATAATGTGCACTACCCGCTTCAACCTCACGGAACACTTCATCGATCGTTGGTAATGGGCGAACCACAGCATCCTGACCAAAATGTTTTAATACAGCAGAATGAGTATAAGTGCCGACTGGACCTAAAAATGCAATACTTTGTGGTGCTTCAAGTGCCAAACATGCAGACATAATTTCACGGAATAAACGTGCCATAGTTTGATCTGACAATGGCCCTTCATTGCGCTCCATAACTTGACGTAAAACCTGTGCTTCACGTTCAGGACGATAAAATAACGGATTCTCTTCTGCTGCAAATTTTGCTTTAGCAACTGATTCCGCCAGTTTTGCACGGCGATTGATAAGTTGTTGGATTTGCTGATCTACAGAGTCAATATCTTCACGGATTTGAGCAAGATCTAGAGAAGTCGTTTTTTGATCATCGTTGATCATTGTTATGTCGCCCTTTAAAGTCGAGAATTACGAGAAGTCTATGTTTTAGACCACTGACAGTATAACAATAGTTCAGTTTAATTTGTTGGGCAATAGTGCATTTTTCAATGTTTCACTTTCAACTTATATATTGAATAAAATGTCATCACTTTATAACTTTTCTGACCACAAAATGAATTACAAAGCAGCTATAGAATTTTAAGCATTGCGCTCTATGATAAAAAGCATAAGCGCATTTCGAGACATAGAATATGAATAAAAAAATCGCTGTTCTCATTACCCATGATTTCGAAGATGCGGAATATCATCATCCTGTTGAAGCTTTTCGAGCTGCAAGCCATTCTGTGCGCAATATTGAAAAGTCTGCGGGGAATATTGTGTATAGCAAACAAAGAAAATCCTCGGTCAGTATAGATTTAGGCATTGATGAAATCTCTGTTCGGGATTTTGATGCGCTGATGATTCCCGGTGGATATTCCCCTTATCATCTTAAAGAAGACGAACGATTTATTGATTTTTTACGTAATTTTGCCAATGCGCAAAAACCTATTTTTTTATGTTGTTACAGTAGCCATTTGCTTATCGATGCACAAATTGCAATTGGACGGCGCTTAACCTCAATTGAAGATATCCTCAAAGAACTTAAAGACGCTGGTGCTGTGACTTTCGATCGCGAAGTGGTGAACGACAACAATTTATATATTTCTTCACGCTCGACTTTTGAGTTACCTATCTTTATCAATGAATGTTTAAATGTATTAAGCGCTTAATCCCAAAACCTTGATAATAAAAAACCTTCTTTAAATAAAGAAGGTTTTTTATTTGAACACTTTATCGTTGCTATTTATCTATGCATTATCGACCAATGATGCCACGCGCCACGATTTCTTTCATGATTTCATTTGTACCACCATAAATACGCTGAATACGTGCATCTACAAAGAAACGAGAAATTGGATATTCCGTCATATAGCCATAACCACCAAACAGTTGTAGCAAGCTGTCGATGATTTTCATCTGCATATCCGTACTAAAACTTTTTAAAGCTGCTGCTGTTTCAACATCCAATTTACTTTGTTTATACAAAGCTAGATTTTGGTTATAGAATGCTGCTGTTGCCAACTCATCAATTTTTGCTTGAGCCAAAACAAAACGAGTATTTTGGAAGCTGCCAATTTTCTGACCAAACGCTTGACGTTCCTGTACATACTGAGTAGTGATATCGATTGCACCACGAATTGCACCAAGTGCCGTTGCTGCAATTGCAGTACGTTCACGAGGTAACTCTTGCATCAAATAGGCAAAACCTTGCCCTGCACTACCTAACAATTGATTTGCTGGAACTTTAACATTATCAAAGAACAGTTCTGAGGTATCTTGAGAATGCAAACCAATTTTATCGAGGTTGGTGCCCTTTTTAAATCCATCTAGATGTGTATCAACCAATAAAAGTGACACACCTTTTGCACGCGCTTGTGGATCAGTTTTTGCTGCCAGTACCACTAAATCTGCATGCTGACCATTTGAAATAAATGTTTTAGAACCATTCAAAATATAATGGTCACCATTTAAAATCGCACTACTACGCATCCCTTGTAGGTCTGAACCCGCACCCGGTTCCGTCATCCCAATTGCGCCCACCACTTCACCTGACACCATTTTAGGTAACCAGTATTGTTTTTGTTCTTCGTTGGCAATATGCAAAATATAAGGAGCTGCAATTTCTGAATGGCATGAAATCGCGGTAGACAATGCACCATAGCCTGCACGTGCAGACTCTTCAACCAACATCAATGAATATTCAGTTGGAACGCCGTAACCACCATACGCTTCAGGTACATCAACACAAAGATAGCCATTTTCACCCAATAAGGACCATACTGAACGTGGCATTAAACCTTCTTTTTCCCATTGCTCATAAAATGGAGCAACGTGTTCACTCATAAAACGTTTAAAGTTATCACGAAAAAGTTCTAAATCTGCATCATATGCCAACATGTCTTGTATTCCTTTCAATCTGAGTTTTTGATTTTATGATCCCTAGCATGCTAATCATTTTTTGCAGACTTGTCATGACCACATGAGGTCATTTTTTCTGAGCATTTTTGCGAATAAAGAAAAGACTTTTCCATAAAAAAAGAGTAATCAGCTTTCGCCAATTACTCTTCAGGTTGTAAATGATCAATTAAAACTTAGAATTTATCATCTTTAAACATCGGTAAAGAAGAATTTAGCTTCGTGATCTCACTCATCAATTTATTCACAACTGATGGAATTAAGGCATCTGCCATTTGTGCAGCTTGTAAACCTAACTTCTCGCCAAGTGTTGGCTTACGACGTGTTTGAATCACATATACGTCATGTTGTGGTAATAAGCTCAGCAAGTATTCATCTGAAGTTTGCAATTTATCCACTAAATTTAAATTGCGCGCATCTTCACCATACCAGTGTTCACCTGTTGCAACTTTTTCGACATTGAGTTGCGGGCGATATTTTTCAACAAAATGCTTAAATAGTTGATGCGTTTGTTGTAACTCTTCTTCAAATTTTGCTTTACCTTCTGGGGTGTTTTCACCAAACATCGTCACAGTACGCTTAAACTGACCTGCGGTATATAGCTCAAAATCAACATGATGTTCTTTTAACAGTCGATTAAAATTAGGGACTTGGGCAACAACACCAATCGAACCAACCACAGCAAATGGTGCAGAGACGATTTCACTTGCGATACACGCCATCATATAACCGCCACTCGCAGCCACTTTATCCACACAAATCGTCAGATTAAAGCCTGCATCACGTAAGCGAACCAATTGTGCAGCTGCAAGACCATAACCATGCACCATACCACCAGGGCTTTCTAAACGAACAATGACACGATCACGGCCTGCTTTTGCTGTCGCAAGAATTAATGTAATTTCTTCTCTTAAGTTTTCTACAGCTGAAGCCTGTACATCTCCTTTAAAATCTAAGACATAGATTTTTTGATTATTTTTTTTACGTACACGTGCTTCTTTTACAAACTGTTGAGTCAGTTGAAACAATTCCAATTTCGATGCAGTAGATTGAGCAATTCTTTTTCTTTGCTCATTTATTCGGGCATTTAAATGACTGATACGAATTTCTGCGGGTACTTTGGGTAAATGAAATAACATAGAATTTATAATCTCTAATATCTAAGGAAATGCTTTTCTAATAAGATGCGGACGGATCAGCTAAATTTCAATACACTTTTTGAAAAATTCGACAAAGCTCAGTCCACTTAGTCTTTATGCATGATAAAAAGCTTTGTCTACACACTTTTAACAAACAACAATAATTAAATTTTAGTTATAGAATACATAGCTTTTTTTTATAGTTAAAAACGCATGAAAATTCGAGTAAGGATACGCGTTTTGAATAAATTAAGATTTTATTAATAGTTTTTACATCTAAGTTAAGCCTTGCTGATTTCAGCATATTCAGTGACTTTACCTCGAAAATAACGCAAATGCCACTTAGTAGAACTTTTGCTGGCTTTTCTTATGATAAATTCACATAAAAAAACATAGACATGTTTATATCAAACAGATAATACAAATAAACATATATCACACATTTTTAAAATTTATAATAGGTTATTTACCAACTCTTTTTATCTAAATAACATATTTGTTATTTTGATTAAACTATTTAAAATCAACACGTTAAAAAGAATAATTACATTTTGTAAATTTATGAACATTTATGAGTCATTTTTTTAAAAAATGTTTAATTTTATCAACATCAAGGATAAGGATTGAGTATGGATATCTCCTCACACGATGAACACCTACCCCCTAAAAAACAAAAGTTTTATCAAATCCTCTATGTTCAGGTTATTTTTGCCATTGTACTTGGTATCCTTCTTGGACACTTTTGGCCAGATATTGGTGCAAGTTTAAAACCATTAGGTGATGCATTTATTAAACTGGTCAAAATGATTATTGCACCTGTTATTTTCTTGACGGTTGTCACTGGAATATCAGGCATGAAACATATGGGAACTGTAGGGCGAGTAACGGGTAAAGCGATGCTTTATTTCCTAACATTCTCTACACTCGCATTAATCGTCGGGATGATTGTTGCCAATATTATTAAACCAGGACAAGGTTTAAATATTGACCCTACATCATTGAAATCAGAGAAAGTTGTTGAGTATGCTGAGAAAGCACATGACGCTTCTATTGTCGACTTCTTACTGAATATTCTTCCGACAACCATCGTTAGCCCATTAACAAGTGGTGACATTCTACAAGTTCTATTTGTTGCCGTATTATTTGGTTTATCCTTGGCTGCGGTAGGCGAAAAAGGTCAACCGATTGTAGACTTCTTAAACAACCTTACAGCACCCGTATTTCATTTAGTTGGAATGCTGATGAAATTTGCTCCGATTGGTGCTTTTGGTGCAATGGCATTTACAATTGGTAAGTATGGTATTGAAAGTATTGGAAATCTTTTACTTTTAATTATGACATTCTATATCACTGCACTACTCTTTATTCTGGTTATTTTGGGTGCAGTGGCGCGCTATAATGGATTTAGAATTACAGATCTGATTCGCTATATCAAAGATGAATTATGGTTAGTTTTAGGGACCAGTTCATCCGAAGCCGCACTTCCATCATTGATGCGTAAAATGGAAAAAGCAGGCTGCGAAAAATCTGTAGTTGGCTTGGTTATTCCTACTGGTTATTCATTTAACCTCGATGGTACCAACATCTATATGACGATGGCGGCGCTCTTTATTGCACAAGCATGTAATATCGATTTGAGTATTCAAGACCAAATCCTATTATTGCTCGTTGCAATGCTGAGCTCTAAAGGTGCTGCTGGTGTTACAGGTGCTGGATTTATTACCTTAGCTGCAACATTATCTGTTGTTCCAGCAGTTCCTGTTGCAGGTATGGCTTTAATTCTAGGTATTGACCGCTTTATGTCTGAATGCCGTGCACTGACCAATTTAGTCGGTAATGCGTGTGCGACGATTGTTGTGGCACGTTGGGACAATGCTTTAGATAAAGACAAACTGGCTACTGCATTCGCTCATCCGAGTAAAGCACACTATGATGCTAAAGCAGTTGAACAACATCGTGAAGATCCAATCGATTAAAAACACCCTATAAGCAATATTTGTAATAAGAAGGAGCTTTTGAGCTCCTTTTTTATATAAAGTAATTATGAATAGATCAGAAAATTAGAAATAACAATCAACTGCTATTTGCATATAAAATGAAGAACTAACTGAAAAATATGTTTAATACACAAAGCTTAAAATGATGTGTTTCTTAAAAAGCATTTGTCTAATGTTCCGCGATTATAAGTTCAAACAATTAAGCATTTATTTCGTATCACGTATATAAAAGCATGAACACATAGCTCATCTATTCCAGCCTCTTAAATTATTTAGCCTCACCCATTCATATTAGGTGGGTTTTACTAGAACAAAATAAACTTAGTCAACAATACCTCACTTACAAGACTTCATTAAAACTGCATTACATCCCTATTTCAACACTTATCAAAGAATAGACTTAGACAATCAATTCATTATTTTGAAGCTTAAATTTTTAATTGTTTTTTGATCTACCATTCTCGTCAATTTGATTCATTGCCACAGAGGTTTATATACTTTATCAATAAAAAAAGAGCCTTTCGGCTCTTTAATTACACATTTAAACTTAACTTAATCAGTACTCGAATTAACCAAAACGGCCGGTAATATAAGCTTCAGTCAATTGGTGATCTGGTTGAGTAAAGACTTTCTCTGTAGAGTTAACTTCGATTAAGTCACCTAAATGAAAGTATGCTGTACGATCAGAGACACGCGCTGCTTGTTGCATGGAGTGGGTTACAATTGCGATTGTATATTGCGTAGAAAGCTCAGAGATTAACTCCTCAACTTTTGCTGTTGCAATTGGATCGAGCGCAGAACATGGTTCATCCATTAAAATCACTTCAGGGCTTACCGCAATCGTACGTGCAATACACAAACGTTGTTGCTGACCACCTGAAAGTCCTGTACCTGGCTGACTTAAACGATCTTTTACTTCATCCCACAAACCTGCTTTACGCAAACTATTTTCAACAATCTCTTCTAAATCATACTTATCTTTGGCTAAACCATGCAGTTTAGGACCATAAGCAACATTATCAAAAATTGATTTAGGGAACGGGTTTGGTTTTTGAAATACCATTCCAACTTGAGCACGAAGCAACACAACATCTAGATTTGGATCATAAATGTCTTGGTTGTCTAAACGCACTTTACCTGTTACACGGCAAGTATCAATCGTATCATTCATACGGTTCAAGGTACGTAGAAATGTTGATTTACCACAACCTGATGGTCCAATAAATGCAATCACTTCATTTTCATAAACTTGAAGATCAATACCCTTAATCGCTTCTGCGTCACCATAGTATACATGCACATCTTCAGCACTAAGTTTCACAGTTGTATTTTTTTCTTTCTTCGGTGTCGAAGACTCAAACTGGGAGACAAAAGAAGTGCTTGCTTGCTTTTGCTTACTATCAGTCGATGTAAATTGAGATTGTTCAGAATTCACGGTTGTATCCTGTCTTAAGGAATTTTTAGTTTCTACAGTATTCATCTCTATTCTGCCCTCTTTTACCAGCGAACTTCAAATTTCTTACGTAACCAAATTGCAAAGCTATTTAGACCGACCATAAGTGCCAATAACACAATGATGGCTGCAGCCGTACGCCCTTCGAAAAAGTTACGTAATTCATTACCTTGCCATAAGTAAACTTGAACAGGTAAAGCCGTAGATTGATCTAATGGAGATACTGGAATATTTGCAACGAAAGCGCTCATACCAATTAATAGTAATGGTGCGGTTTCACCCAATGCATGAGCAATACCAATAATCGCACCTGTCATAATCCCCGGTAGAGCCAAAGGCAATACATGGTGGAATACTGTTTGTAAACGAGAAGCACCAATACCTAACGCCGCTTGGCGAATTGATGGTGGTACTGCCTTCAATGAAGCACGTGTGGTAATAATCACTGTAGGCAAAGTCATTAAACTTAAGACCAAACCACCAACCAAAGGTGCGGATATAGGTAAATGCATCCAACCAATAAAGATGGCAGCACCCAACAGACCAAATACAATCGATGGAACTGCTGCAAGGTTATTGATATTGACTTCAATGATGTCCGTAATAAAGTTTTTTGGTGCAAACTCTTCTAAATAAATCGCACTTGCTACACCCAATGGAATAGAAATCGCGATCACAATTAGCATCATGAACAATGAACCCATAAATGCACCGGCCAAACCTGCTGTTGCTGGTGAGCTACGTGAATCTGGGTTGGTAAACATTTGCGTGTTAAAAGTACGATTAATAATACCTTTTGCAGCTAAGTCATCAGAAAGTTGACGTACCTCTGGACTAAGCTGTTGTTGCTCATCAGGCAATGAACGATCAATATGACCAGCTAACCACACATCAATGTTGGCATCAGCAAGGAAATTGAGCTCTACTGTTTTACCAATCAATGCTGGATCTTTAAAGACCATATCACGGATACGATATGCCTCTGAACTGGTATAGATGCCAGAAAGATCATCACGACGACTTTCAAGTGCAGGGTCTTTTGAAATGATTGCATTTACAATCAATGCATCCCAATCAACCATACCCATTTTAGTTTGCCAGTCGACATAACGCTCTTGAAATACAGCAGGAGATTCACCTACTTTTTGTGTTGGTTTTGGTCCTGCATCAATCATATTGGGATCAAAATACACAGGTACAGTCATACTTGCTTGCCAAAATGCTGGCAACCCTTTGTATAAGATACTTCCAAATAAAATTGCAACAAATGCCAAACCAATAATCACTGCTGAAAAGCCAACAAAACGGAAGGTCTTTTCTTTACGATGACGTTTTGACAATGAGCTGGCGATTCTAGCTTTACGTTTCTCTCGCAACTCAGCGGCAGCTTGAGGATCAAATACATTTTGATCCACAGGAGATGTATTTGATGTACTCATTCGTATTGCTCACGATATTTACGCACAATATAAAGTGCGACAATGTTTAAACACAATGTAATGGTAAATAAAGTTAAACCCAGTGCAAACGCAACCAATGCCTGCGGACTTGCAAAGTCTGTATCGCCTGTTAATTGTTTTACAATCGTTACAGTGACTGTTGAGACAGCTTCTAGTGGATTGATATGTAACAGTGGACTATTACCAGCAGCGAGTACCACAATCATGGTTTCACCGACTGCACGAGATACCGCAAGTAAGAATGCACCAGTAATACCTGGTAACGCAGCTGGAAGAACCACTTGGCGAATGGTTTCAGATTTGGTTGCACCTAAACCTAAAGAACCATCACGTAAGGCACGTGGAACTTGAGTAATAATGTCATCTGACAAAGAGGATACGAATGGGATAATCATAATACCCATTGCAAAACCTGCTGTTAATGCACTGGTCGCATTAACTTCAATGCCAATAGAGTCACCAATAGATTTGAAGATTGGGCCAATCACCATCATGGCAAAAACACCATAAACAATGGTTGGAATACCCGCTAAAACTTCAATTGTCGGCTTTGCCCATGAACGGAATCTAGGTGAAGCATATTCAGCGAGATAAATTGCAATCATTAATCCCAGTGGAACAGCAACCAGTAAGGCAATACCACTGACCATGAGTGTTCCCCACAGTAATGGTAATAAACCATAACTTCCTTCAGCATTTCCTGAAGTACTAAAGCCAGGATTCCACTCTGTACCAAAGAAGAAGTCGATTGGACTTACAAACTGGAAAAAGTGCATCGCTTCACTGAACATCGACATCACAATACCCACAGTCGTGAGAATCGCAACACCTGAACACAGGATCAAAACAACGTTAATGGTTTTTTCAACTTCGTTACGTGCACGAAATTGTTGACTAATTCTTTTTCTTGCCCAAATCAATCCAAGGATCGCAGCACAAGTTACCACAGCAAACTTTGCAAACGAGCCAATTCTTTCAAATTTTGAGAGTTGTTCTGCAGCTGCAACCTCATAAACTGCTGGCGTATCTGTCACACCAAAGCCAGAGGCAATTGCTTTAATACGATCCACCAGTACATCTACCCCAGCTGTATCTAGCGTTGAAGCAATATTTGCTGGAACATTTTTTAAAATTAGATGTTGTAAAACACTTGGTTCTACCAAGTTCCAAACTATCAAAATTAAAAAAGCTGGAATTCCACACCACAACGCCACCAAAGAGCCATAATAGCCAGGACGTGAATGTAAAATTGCAGTGTTATTTCCCTTACCTGCTAGGCTTCGGCTTTTTCGTAGCCCGATTTGATATGCGATAGCGATTAAAGCCAATAACACGCCAATGAGTAGCAGATTCATGTATTCTCCACCGTTTTTTCAATTTCAATAATTTGAAAAAACTCTACTTAGCAAGGAAAGCCGATGGTAGTCACCCACCATCAGCTCCATTATTGCGGTTTTATTATTTACCAGCTTTAAAACCAGCCAATACTTTTGCACGTTCAGCGTCTGACAATGAAATCAAACCAGCTTTATCTAACTTAGAACCTTTACCAGATACCTTCTTGTTAAGGAAGTATTCAGTATATTCTTTTAAGCCTTTGATTGACTGTAAGTGTTCACCTTTTACATAGAAGTATAAAGGACGAGATACAGGGTAAGTACCATTTAAAACAGTTTGCTCAGAAGGAACAACATTGTTCACTGTAGCAACACGTAATTTATCTTTATTTTGATCATAGAAACCTAAGCCAAATACACCTACCGCACTTGGAGATGTTTTTAAACGCGCTAGAGTTTCAGTATAATCACCTGCAATTTCAATTACTTTACCGTCTTTACGGAAGCTAGAACATGCTTTTTTCTGAGCATCTTTGTCTAACTTTTTAAAGTAATCATAACTTTCACAACCCGCTTCAACCATTTTTTCTTGGAACACTTCACGTGTACCGTGGTTAGAAGCAGGAACAACTAAAGTAATTGGCTCATTTGGAAGCGATTTATCAATTTGGTTCCAACGTGTATATGGGTTTGGTACCAATTTACCATTTGATGGTAATTCAGCTGCTAGGGCTGCAAATACGTGTTGTGGACGTAATTTATAAGCTGCTTTGCTTGCATTCGAAGCAAAAACGATGCCGTCATAACCGATTTTTATTTCTTGGACTTTATTTACGCCAGCTTTTTTACACGCTGCGATTTCAGTATCTTTAATTTTACGTGAAGCATTTGCGATATCAATTGTGTTATCGCCCACACCTGAACAGAACTGTTTAAGACCAGCAGAACTACCGCCTGAGCCAACTACAGGTGCTTTAAATTGAGGGAAAGTATTACCAAATTCTTCAGCAACAATACTCGCATAAGGAAGTACAGTAGAAGAACCAGCGATTTGGATGGTATCACGAGCGTTTGCTGCTACTGCTGCCCCTGAAACTGCTAATGCAAGTGCGATGTGATTAATGCGCATTCTTTTCTCTCTTAAATAAACTGCAATTTTGAAGTACACCACTTCTTGTTGTGTCGTACTTTTCGGATAACTGCATTTTGATTTTAAAATATGACAAATAAGTTACAGCTTTATGACGCTTTTATGATATTTGATAATTCACATTTGATTTTATTAAAAATCTTTTAAATTCAATATGTAATCAACTGTGTTCTATTTTTTAAATTTGAGGATATTACAATTCAAATTGTAATATTTCATGTGTATGTCACAAAAGTTGTATTAAGGTTTACCCATTTCAAGCGACACATTACGTCGTGATAGCCTTATTTTTCCATCTAAAAACCCTTAAAATAAATAAAAAAGAGCAATTTAAATGATCAGATTAAATCGTAAAGAATGGCATGAAACTTTTCTAAAGATGGTGGCCTCGGCCAGCATGATTACGTTCATTATCTATATGAGTTGTTGGATCATTTACTTTTTATTGGCACAAACTAGTCAATACAATCTGATCCAAAATATAGTCATTAGTTTTAGCTTCATCAGTTTATTTATATTAACCATGCAAACCTTACGTTCAATGTATCAAGTCTACTATTTACCTTTAATGAATAGTTGCAGGTTAAATTATCAAAAAATTATTTTCTTTTGCAGCAGTTTCTCCATCGCACTTATTGTAGTCAGCTCATTTTTATTAAATTTTGGAAAAATGTTAAAAGATTATTACAGCTAAGCCAATACAAAAGATCCACCGCTTAGCATGTCCACTATTCAATCAAGTGTTCTATTTTTCTTAATCATTCAACACAATAATTGAAATTTCAAAGAACACGGCATTGTTTTATATTCAAATGAGCACTCCATAAAAGATTTGAATATGAATAGCAAAACGTCTAGCAGCTTCAATCCTGACCTCCCCGTTCATATGAGCTTCTCCGAACATGACTGGCAGCTCTTAGCCCAATATTGGTATCCAATTGCATTAGCAAGAGATATTACTGAGCAGCCACTCGGAACCATGTTGCTGGATATGCCATTGGTCATTTATAAAATAGATGCTGAAATTATTGTTGCCAAAGATGCCTGTCCACATCGCGGTGTTCCTTTAAGTATCGGAACAAATGATGGTCAAGGTATCGTTTGCCGTTATCATGGTTTACGCTTTGGTGAAAATGGAAAATGTAATCGTATCCCTGCGCATCCCAATCATAAAATTTCGGACCGGTTCCACCTAAAAACCTATGCTGCAGTTGAACGTTATGGATTAATCTGGTGTTCACTTTTAGCAAAAAAGCAAGATATACCCAATATCCCAAACATGCCGCATTGGGATGAGACCACGTATCAACAACTGATTTGCCCTCAAGTCGATTTAAAATGTTTTGCTGGTCGACAATTGGAAGGTTTTATCGATGTTGCTCATTTTGCATGGGTACATCCAGAAACTTTTGGTGACCCAGAAAATACTGAAGTGCCTGATTACACCACGCAAGAAACAGACTATGGTTTTAGTGCTGATTATATCAGTAGTGTAGGTCGTTACCCGATTGGTCTAGATCAATTAGGACAAGCGGATTTTCAATGGTTACGCCATTTTGAAATTCATTTGCCTTTTACCGCAACATTAACCATTCATTTCCCCAATCAAGCGAAACAGATCATTATGAATGCTGCCTCGCCCATGACAGCACGTAGTACTCGATTATTTGCCCCAATTTGTCGTAACTATGATCAAGATTTACCAATAGAAGATGCTTATGAATACAACCTTAAAATCTTTGAAGAAGACCGTTTGATCGTTGAGACTCAAAAACCAGAATATCTACCTTTAGATTTATCCATTGAGGCGCACTTCCCTGCTGACCGCAGTTCAAGTATGTATCGCCGTTTATTAAGAAAAATAGGATTTAGCCCATTATTCGCCGCATAAATCAGTTTCATGCCATGTTTTATAGAAGTTGATCAGGCTTCTTTAAAACAATAAAACCTGAACGTATCGCTCTATATATTTATAATTTTTTCAAGTTGATTAAATTTAACTCAAAAGTTTCTATTAAAATTGCACTCTTCGATTAAAAGATTAAAATGCACATTACATAAATGAAGTGACTCCAATTAGGTGGTATAACATGCAACAAATGTGGTCAGACATCGATGCCTATATCGAATCACATTTAATTCCTGAAGATCCAATCCTCATACAAACATTAAAAAACACTGAGGATAAAGGATTTCCAGACCACCTTGCTGTTGCCGCAAATCAGGGCATGTTATTGCAAATGTTGATTCAAATGAACAAATGTAAACGTGTTTTAGAATTAGGTACTTTTGCAGCTTATAGCACCATGTGGTTAGCCCGTGCCTTACCTGATGATGGCTATATTTTAACGATTGAAGGTCGTGATACGCATGCTGCTTTAGGTCAAGAAAATATAGATCAAGCCAAGCTCAAACAAACCGTTGAATTAAAGTGTGGTCGTGCAGCTGATATTTTAAAAGCGTTACCTGAAGCTACAGAACCTTTTGACTTTATTTTTGTCGATGCTGATAAACAAAGCTATCCTGAATATTTAGAATTAAGCTTAAGTCTGTCACATTCAGGTACAGTGATTGTTTTGGACAACGTGATTCGTGCTGGTGACATTCTTAACCCAGACAATGTCAAACCAAGTATTGAAGGGATCCGTGACATGTATAAAGCCATGCAAAACCATCCTAAAATTCTGTCATGTACGGCTTTGCAAACTGTAGGTAGCAAAGGGCATGATGGTTTTGCCATTGCGATTGTAAAATAAAGCATGCTGATTTAATTTTTAAAGCTGCTATTTAGATAGCAGTTTTTTTATAGCTAAAATTTTAACAACTCCAGCTTAGCTTCAATCATTCTCCTTAGAGTTATCCCCTGAACTTGTTTGTAGAATTGTGGATAACTCAATAATGCGTTAATAAACCACTGAAAATAAAATACTTTTAATTTTCGATTAATTTTCAACCAGTTAAATTCACGGTTCATGAAAAAGCGCTTGCATTTCAAAATGCAATATTTTTATCAAATTTTTTAATCAAAAAAAATGCCACAAATCATATTATTTATGGCATTTCATTTCTTCTGTTTGATCGGTCTTTTGACAGAATCTCGATTGCTTAATCGCGTTGTCTTTCATCTTCAAATCAAACTTATTTTGCGACCAACAATGGAACTGCAGCATTTCTAAAAATAGTGGTCGTTACACTACCCAAAAAGAACTGATGAATTTTACTATGACTAAATGCACCTAAAACAATCAATTGAATTTGATGCTGGTCTTGATAATCCAAAATATTTTCAGCAACATCACCATAACGGTACTCTACCACCACATCCAAACCCGCATCTTTTAAACGTTGCGCAGGCTCATTGAGAATCTCAGGATGATCACCGACATAGAGTAAATGGCATTGCAAAAGTTTAAGCAAATCACTTTTTTCAACACGTTTTAGCATTTTTTGACATGTTTCTGAAAGCTCATAAGCAAAAATAAACCGTGTAGGTGGTTTAAATGTTTGCCCAACGGTTAATACGGTACTTTTGGTTCCACGAATAAAGTTTTCAACATTACTGCCCAGTATTTTATTCTTCTCAGCTGAACGCTCACCCACTCGACCGATGACAGCGATATCATCTTCAGTCAATTCATTGAAGCTTTGTTCGAGAAAATCACCTTTGGCTTGAATTTGAATCGGTGTGATATTGTATTTTTCTTGAATCATTTCAGAAATATGCTTGAGTAAATTATTACTGTAATCCAGTGCTAACTCACTTTGCTTTTGTTCAAGTTCAGCCAGCTCTTTAAGTAACATCGCATTACTTTCAAAGCCAATTACCCCACTAATTTCCCCTAAATGATAACTTGCAGGGTAATAATCCAATACTTGCAATAAAACCAGTTCACGACCAGTTTTTTGAGCAATCCATGCGGCTGCTTCTGCCAATGCATTGATGCACGGAGAAGAGTCAATACAAGCCACTACTCTGTTCATTTTAACCTCGCTTTAGCTTTACAGCTTTGGGTCTATATTATTGTTTTAAATTAGCATAAGTTTTTATAAGTTTGGACAACTTTATGTAATTAATCCCATAATTTAATTATGTATTTGTACAAACTGTGCGTTCATTCACGATAACGAATAAAACGCGCTGGGTTCCCTGCCACAATTTCTCGTTCAGCTACATTTTTAGTAACCATACTATTCATTCCAATCACCGCATGTGAAGCAATTTTTACACCATCTTTCACACCAACATGCGCGCCCAACCAAACATCCTGACCAATTTCAATGCCTTTGGAAGTCACAGCTTGTTGATAAACAGGAATACTCAAATCCATCCCATGATCAAAAGCATAAAGATGACAATAGGCGGCTATACGAACTTGATCATGTAATTTAATACCGACTTTGCCCCCATCCAAAATACAATGATGGTTGATCGCGACTTCATTACCAATCTCTAACGGTCCATGCAAGGTACAATCTGCCGCAATAAAAGTATTATCCCCAATGACAATTTTCCGTCCAGGCTCAGCAAATATATGCGCCAATGGTGAAATAAAGCAATTTTGACCTATTTCAACGGTTTCCATAGCCATTAAATACGCTTGATACTGCTGCTGCCACTGCTCCGCCCAAACTCGATTTTTCGGTTTAAGTGAATAATACAGCCACGGCATATAATTTAAGCGATGCTTATGTTGTTCGCGATATTTCAATAATGGGTCTTGTTCAATCATCAACGTCTTCCAACAATTTAAGTTGCTCACGCCCACGCGTTACATCTTGAATTTTTAACTTAAGTGGATCAATTTGATGTATTTGTAATAATGCCTCAACTTCAACCCCATCAGCAGTATATTGTTCTTTATATTCAATGTCTTGAGTATTCAATTCATACTGAAAAATTGACCATTCGCTGAATTGGCATTGAAAATAAATTTTCTTCTTTTCAATCAGTTCTATTTTTTCAGCCAAAAGCAAACATTGCCCTGCACAGCCACCATAAGCACGAACTAAACCGCCTGTACCCAACTTGATGCCACCATACCAGCGATTGACCAATACAATTGCATTGGCTAAATCATTGCCCTCAATGGTCGCAAGGATTGGGCGACCTGCTGTACCTGAAGGTTCACCATCGTCATTAAAACGAACATTATGACCTATTTTCCATGCCCAGCATTGATGTGTTGTTGTTAGATCTAAATGTTTTTCCAGAAATTTTTTAACTTGCTGTTCATTTTCAACAGGCGCTGCAATGGCTTGAAATCGACTCTTTTTAATATCTTCCTCAAAAATCGTTTCGGATACAAGTGTATAAACCATAATGAAAATAAAACATTCAAACTCAATATATTGCCATTATAACGTGCTTTTAAAATACATTGGATAATAAAAAACCCTAAGCGAACTTAGGGTTTTTTCTATTCACTCAATAAATTACAGGACAAGCTGATGATTTTGGAGCAAGAGTTTCAAAATATCATCTTCAGTTTTGCCGTTAAATGCAGCACCTGATTGCGCCAAATTATCCAATTGGAGTAAATCAGTTTTACCAGTGTATGTAGTTCCTGCACCATCACGATCTAGGGTGAGTGTGACATTATTACCATCAACTCTTACACCAAGATAGTTTTTCAAATAGTTTGCCGATGCTGTTAAATCAGCTGTGATATTGGCACTGTTAAAACCAATGAGTAAATCAGAAATATCAATGATGTCTGCATTCGTATCAGTGTTCACATTTCCAGAATGAAAGTCTGTCCAATGATCGATACCATTTCCACCACTTGCACTTGCACTTTCTAATACATGATATACAAGTACATCTGAACCAGCATTACCTGTAAAGGTATCATTCTGTTCACCACTAATCAGCGTATTACGTAGAGTATCTCCAGTGGTTATTGCATCAACAGTTACTGTAAGAGATGCTGTATGATCTTGACCAAAAACAGAGAGTTTATAATCGAATACTTCTTGACGACCGATTACGCCCGCACTCGGTGTATAAACATAGCTTCCATCACTTTTCACGAACAGACTGCCATACTCACCTTGCACCGTCACACCATTATATCCCACCTCTACAAACTGACCATTACCTGTATCAATACTAAATTTAGCATAAGATGGATTATAGGTATCATCTGTCAACATGTTGCCAATAATTGGAGCTGCGGTTACTGGGGCAATTTCATTATAGTGAGTAATGTCTTGCGCTAAGCTCACTGTAGCATTAAATCCTAAACCTATATTACCCGATGCAGATGCCGTAATTGTATAGGTTCCTGGGCCTAAATTAGGCATGTCGACAGTTATTGAACTTCCAAGTGCGTTGAGAAGAGGCTTACCGGTTATCGTCCCAACTACTGTACCATTTTGATCTTTGATTGTAAGAACAATCGTTGGCAATAGAGAAACTGAAAGTGGTGGGATATTTACTTTAACTACAACATGCGAAGAGTCTGTATTTGCTACATTAAATGTCGTCGGAACATAAGTACCACCACCACCACCTAATGTACCTGCCACTGCAAAACTAGCACCTTGATTCGCTTCACTTACTATTTGCACCACATTCGTTACAGCACCAATAGCCACATGCTCTGCATTATCTAGAATGATTGGAGCTGGGAGAGATACATCATTTTCTGGATTTGTATTATCCCAAACTACACCAGAGTTATCACCATCAATACGAATATTCAAATTCGCTGTTGCTTCACTACCATTGAAGTCCCTAATCGTATAGGTGAATGTATCTACCTTGCCAATATCCGCAGGATCACCATTACTTACATATTTATAATGTCCGTTTGGAGAAATATAAAGTGTTCCGTAAGCACCAACCACAACCGTGTTTGCACCAGATAATGTGACTGCAGGATCACCAACCTCATTGGCCACTTTAGTGACAAATGTTGTTGTATTTACTTCATCTGCACCATCCACACTTGAAATTACATTTCCTTCTATGGTACTTGAACCCAAATATTTATTGGTTTGATCTTGCATGGTTAATTCAACACCACCAAATAACTGGGCAGATGCTGTTGAATCCAATAAATTCAAGATTTGTTGTAATAAACCAGAATCCGTTGGTTTCTCTTGCAGTGCGATGGTATAAACGCCTGGTGGCAAATTATCTAAATTAATCTGACCAGAATAATTAAAGATAATGCCCAACAATCCAGGTGGTGTTAGCTTTACAGCATCTTCCACTATGAAGTGTTCTTTTTGTATTACACCATTTTCATCCACATATTGACGTTCAAGTACAGCATTGAAAAACTTATCTGCCGTACCCAATAAAGCACCAATAAGACCGCCTATCGCAGCACTTACAACGCTACCGCTTACATTGACATGAATACTTGACGTGCTGTTTTCTTCAACTTCAAAATTAAATGGTACGGTATTACCTAAAGAGATATTTAATCCAAGTAAATTTACGCCCAGCAATTGTGAAGCTCTGCCATGTACACCAACATCATCACCCACGGATTCATGATAATTTTTAACAGTTGCAAGGTCGTCACGGGCAACAACTTGATCAACATAATCTGGCGGTGTTAATTCACCTGGATCTGCTGGTGTTCCTGCAATATTAATAATGATTTGAGCCGTATCAGATGTTGCTCCATTGGACAGTTTATAATCAAATATTTCAGTTTTTCCAACAGCCGCTTCTCCTGCTGTCACAGTATAAGTAAAGACTCCAGTTAGTGTGTTAATTTCAAGACTTCCATACTCTCCTTGAATCGTAACACTACCTTGTGCAACAGTCGCACCATCTATTTCAGTGATCGAACCACCACCAACTACATCTTGACCATTTCCATTATCAGCAAAAACATTACCTGTCACTGCATAGTTCGCAAAAACCTCTTCAGTTCCAGTTACGCTAATATTTGTTTTTTCGTAAATCGTTAATAAGTTTGATAATAAAGGTGCAACAGCCGCGTCAACAATGTAATCAATTACGCTAATTGGCAATACATTTAATAGTTGGTTAACGACACTTGAAAGCGGTAAACCGAGTGTATTTACAGGAATTAAAATTGTATTGACTAAAGCGAGAACTGGAGCACCTAATGGGCCAAGTACTGTATTAATTGCTGCCCCGATAGCTGCCGCATTTGAAGCACCCAGAATTTCTCCTTCGCCACCAAGGTCAGTAATGGCAACGTCTTTGAGTAAAGTTGTTAGAGCACTATCATCAGCCTGAACTGCAACCGTATAATCACCTTCAGGTAAATTAGTGAAATCGAGCTTAATTGAGTCGTTACTATTCACGACACCAATGATTCCAATACCACCCACCGTGACAATACCACCTTGACTGGTACCACGTGCAACCTCCACCGGTCCATTGGTAGTTTGCTGATAAATAACAATTTGAACAGCCTCACCGACCGAAATCAGATCTTGTTGTGAAACTGTGACAGAAATATTACCTGTCGCTCCCTTACCTGCACTTCCTGGCGTTTGTGGAATTGAAAAATTTAAACCAGTAGCATTATTCCCCAAGATATCAACAACTGCGATATCTGAACCTGCAACTTCTGTACGGTTTACTCGGACTTCCTGACCTAGATTTAATGCAAATTCATCATTTACAGCATTAAGTGGTGGAATAACAATCGAACCATTGGTCACTGAAGTTGGTGGAAGGGTTA